>NZ_JAVZIC010000002.1:389686-413308 GCF_038871435.1 Thermofilum sp. | reverse complement strand
AATAGTAGAATTCCACCTAGACGACGTCTACACAAAGATGCTACAGGACAAGAAAACCCAACACAGAATCTCCGACCTAAACGTTATACAGCTTGCAAACAAATAGCCCTAAAAAAGAGAAGCACCCTCATAAGCCTTATAAAGCAGGACACACAGATGGTTTTTGATTCCCATGCTCATGATTTATAACGATGGAAAACATAAAGTAGCAGTTTTCAGGGAACTAACACCCAAAGGTGCCGTCCAAACAAACCAGCTCACAATAGTCCACGGCGAAGAAGCACTACTAGCAGACCCAGGAGGAAGAGTAGTCTTCAGCAAACTAATGTCCGAAATCTCTGTAATCGCACCAGCAACCAAGATAAAATACATCTTCTACACGCACCAGGACCCAGACGTCATGGGTGCCGCCGCAAGCTGGTACACCGCATTACCCAACGCAAAGATACTCCTACCAGAAATATGGGCAAGATTCATACCACACTTGTTCCCCCCAGACACAAACATAACAGAAAGACTCATGCTAATACCGGACAACGGCACAGAAATACAGCTCTCAGACTGCACACTAAAACTCATACCAGCCCACTTTCTACACTCCCCCGGAAACTTTTCACTATACGACCCATGCTCAAAAACGCTCTTCTCAGGCGACATATTCGCTTCACTCCTACCACCGGGCACAGACTACGACACAGCACCAGACATAGACCAGCACATACAATATATGGAGACCTTCCACAAAAGATACATGGCCTCCAACAAGGCGCTAAAGGCATGGGTAGCCAAGGTCAAAAACCTAGACATAGAAACAATCATACCGCAACACGGCGCAATAATCAAGTCAAAACCCCACATAGAAAAAGCCCTACAGTGGCTCGAAAACCTACAAGCAGGAATAGACCTCTTATACTAACCATCATGATAACAAGGTTATTTCAATTATTTTAAACAGAGAAAAACAAAAATAACCACGTTATCATCAAAAATAACTTAGATATATCAAAAACTAAAAATTATTCGTCTGCCTCAGATCCCTGACTAGATACAAGTTCTAGGGCTTCCTCTAAGCTCTCTCCGTCAACAATTGAATTTATCATCTTAACAATTTCCTTAAACTCGTAGTATTCAGCTATCTTCATTAAAGCGATTCTCTGGTTGTCATAGCTAATATGTGGCGCCCCTTCGTGAAGTTTCTTTGAAAGCTCTGAAATAAGCATACTTATTTTATCATCCATGTTTTTTATGGATAAGCCAGCAAGATACAACGCCAGAAGTGGCCTAGCAAACTGATGTCTAATAAAAGCTCTCCCTTTGCTAATCACCTTAAAGGCGAGATAGTTAAGTATAGCTGAATAGTAATAGGCGCATATTTCATCTTTACACTCGATATAGCTTACGTGGCTATCAACTATTGTATTCTCTTCGGGCCTGAATGCGAAAGCCGAAAATATCCTGTCGCATCTATATGCTACATAAAACTTGTTTGTATTCAAGGTAATGATTTTACTGGGTTGCCTTAGTTCTTCGCTTAACCTCTCAATTTTCTTGCTGATTTCACTTGTAACATAACGTTCATTTAGACTCAAGGCATCACGTAGAAAATTCTTAAGTGATTCTTCACCTTTTGACGAGAGAAGAACCTCAAGTTGCTTACGTAGCCTAAAAGGATTAATTTCGCCTACATAGACAAGTTTATAGATATTAATCCCGTATTCATCTAACATCTTTCGAGGAACAACAAGCTCTTTGTTCGTATTATGAAGCCTAAAAACAAACCTAGCATCGCTAAAATTATATTCATCAAGAACCAAGCCTGCATATTCCTCCTCACTTTTCTTCCTTTCTCCACCCAGTAAACCCATTATGTAGAGTCCCTTTGGATAAATTTTTTCAACTCCAAGTTCTTCGGCTAGCCGTTCAAGATCCTCAGAGAAATAAAGCAAGCCAGGCTTAATGTATTCGTCATAGCTTTTATTGAAAGGCTTGACCATCAGATAGTCTTTTATCTCGTCAAGCTTGAGACGCTTGCTATACCTTTTGTCTTCTGGCAAAACTAGTTTGATTACATTAGCCTCTGATGTGAAGCGAGAACCCTCCTGCGTTTTCTTGACAACTATAACTGCAGGATAAATACCATGCTCAAAGACGTCAAAGTCAAAATCAAAAAGCTTCACATGGCCCCATTGCTTCTTCATAAAGCTTTTAACAATACAGTATGTAGCCACTATTCCGGCAGGTATCGGTGTCTTGTGATTAAATAGCTGATCTCTATTCATTATAAACGCCACACCCTCATTAGCAAGCTCTAGAGATCTTGCAAGGCCAGCTGATGCAATATCAGCTCCAGCAATTAGCTGTCCTGTTTTTCTCGCATCAATTTGTTTCTTTTCTTCTTTCTTCTTGTCTTTTTTCTCTATACATTCCTTAATTTTTTCAGACATATTTTCTCTGATTTTTTCCGAATAAGGTGCATTATACTCCGTAACAGGGATCCATGGAGGATTCGTGACTATAATATCTGCTTTAAATTTCTTTAATGCAAGCGAGGTGTAAACAGACATTAAAACAGTACTCCAAACATCGTTACCTTGATGCGTATGAATTAGATTGGCTATCGTAGAAGCTACAGAATCCTTTCTAAAATGTTCGAGGAAACTTTGAATAAAGATATCATTGCTGTTTTTCAAGTCTTCAAAAATCTGCTCATTAATTTCTCTCTCCACACATTCTTGTTCTAGTCCACAACTCTGATAAGCAAACCTAATTGCAAGGGCGATGCTTCTCTCCAATGTTCTTAGACTTGCTAAAATGTCAGAAGTCTTCTTCCACTGTACCGCGTTAATGTTGATTAGATATTCTAGGTAGGAAGATGCTTTCTCTAAAATATCCTCTAATCCGGGAAACACTATACTTTCTTCTCCAAAGAGCGTAGCGAAGGTGTCGATCTGATAAACATGAGGAGGGTTGTCGGGTTCTTTGCCTGTAGAACGCTTGTAAGCCATAACCATTTCAGCCCTAGCAACGGCAACAGCCAGGGGATTAACATCAAAACCGACAACCTCGCCGAAAGCTTCGTCAGGCTTCTCGTTCAATTCTATCTTCCTATGAAAGGTTCTTACAAGAAAAGTTCCTGAACCACAAAACGGATCCAAAACAATTTTATTTTTCATGTCAAATTCATTAACAATCATTTCTACAAGCCAGGGAGGCGTATAGTATTCTCCTAGTCTCCTCCTTACAGGAGGCTCCACGAGAAATTCATACAAAGTCCTAAAAACGTCTTCTGCAGTATTCTGGGACCAATCAACTAAGCTGGCTCTTCTAATAATCTCATTTAACACTTTTGTCAGGTTTATCTTTGTTTCACTAGCACGTAAGGCAACTCTCCACCAGTTCAGATAAGGCAAAGCAACATCAACATTCAAAAGCGAACCACTACAAATGTCCTCTGCATTGCCGCTTTTCTCGAGAGCAATCGACAAAGAGGCCAAAACAGCCATATGCATATACGTGTGACGGATAAAAAGGTCCTCAAAAAACTCTTCACCAGCCTCACCATATAACATTCGCATTATTCCCTTATATGCTTCATAGAGTGGACTTATTCTCGGATCATTTTTTAACATGCCGAAAATGTTTCTAAGATTTTCCAGAAGCTCATTGATGTTTAGTTTATAAAGAGCTTCAATGTTTCTGGAAATGGGAGGAATCTTAAATGTCCTTATTTGTGGGATAACCTGAGTCTTTAAAAATTCTTTTGCCTCTTCTAAGCCACATTCTGTTATAAGCTCAAGACCAGTTTCTCTTACACGATAAATTCTCCACTTTGACCAATTCGTCAAAATGTAAAAATTTGCTCTAGAAACAACGGGCCAATACTTCGAGGTCGCATCTTGAACGGCTGCGTCAAACTCTTGCTCATATGACTTGAATTCGAAAACCACTTGACCTCCAAGTAACATGTCAACAGCTTTTTTCTCAGTCTCGGACACGTAGACCTCTTGAGGCATTAAGAGGTCTATCTGTTCCCTAGACAAAAGCTGATCCAGCATTAATAGGTCGGGATTCTTCTCAATCTCGTACCTTGCTCTAATAGCATCTCTTAAAAGCCAGGTGAGAAGACCTACTGTTTTCACCCTGACATTCTCGTGTAACTTACTTGACATAACAAGTACCCCTTGTCCATATGTCTAATGCTCAACAAGCTATAACCCACACAGCTCATAAATCATTCCTTAAACCACTATAAATTTGTAATTCATAGGTACGCCAAAAACCTTCCTGAACCATTAATACACAAAAATCGTAACCAGCATAAATCTTGAACCCTCTGTATTGCAGTTATCTCAACGAAAAACTAATAAATTCCACGAATACTTATTCTAATCAGCCCCGTCAGCACCGGCGTGAATCCGGGCGCGGGGACCAGCCCCGCGTAGCTCAGCGGTAGAGCATCCGGCTGTAGCCCATAGCCCGCGGCGACAGGCGTCAAACGCTGGAATGAGGCCGCGGCAGCCGGCAGGCACCGGAGGGCCCCCGGTTCGAAACCTGGTGCTGACGGGTTTTAGTTGTTGCTTGTCTTTTATCTGGGAAGTGATGCTTGTGAGTAATACTTATGTATATCATGTATGAAACCTTAATGGGAAAAAGATGAAGCGAGTTTTAGTTTTCATGGCTTTAGTGGGTACTTTGCTTGTTATTGTTTCTTTGACTTTTTACTATTATCCTCGTCTTTTGAAGCATGGTGCTTCTACATTGGAAGAGAAATTTAGGCAACTCTACGCTTCTAACCCAGACTTTAGGCTATCAGTTGATGAGCTTAGGCGTATGGTTCTGGATCCTGACACGCCTTTCGACAAGGAGATGGCGCGTAAACTCTTTAACTCTGTTCTCAGGGAGCTGGGTGTATCTGAGATTGACTCCCTGCATTTTAACTATGGAAAGTCGGTTTATGGGCGTGTCAACAAGAGTTTTCCTACTGTGAGATGTGATTTTCCTAGCGATTTTCATCTAGTAGTTGTACAGCCAAAGACTGATGTTGAGGCTGGCAACTCTCTTGAGAAAGTGTATTTTTGTAGCTATGAGATAAATGGAAAAAGTGTAGTAGAGGTTACTCTTGTCTTTAGGAATGAAAGGAGCCCGTCTAGCACTCTAGAGGATGCATGGTATGAGGCTTGGAGACTTATTTCGTGGGGAAGGTCAAGGGATATAGAGACCTTTTTCGTGGTAAGGGAAGGAGAAAAAACATATGTTGATTTTTCAGGGCTTGGGCTTGTTCTCAACCAGACATTGTCTTTACGGCTTGTAAAAGCTATAGGCAGTGGCTCCAAAACGTATAGCGAGTCTGCCCACGAAGAAGAAAAAATAGAAATCAGCGGCCCCAACATTACAATCTATGTCAACACTTATAATCATGCTCTAGGCCTAAAGGACAATAATCCAGGTCTTGAGAAGGTGATTTTTAGAGTCACGGAGAGCAATTCTACACTAGGGAGACGGGTAGATGCTGAGAATGAATTCTCCGACATCCGCTACATAAATGAACTTGTTGGTCTCTAGCTAGTGAAAGAATCATGGTGTTAAAGATAAAATAGGTTTTCTAGCAGTAAGTCCAAGAAGAAAGCTCCCGTGACTTTATACCAGCTTTATTTTTGTATTGTTTGCTTTGGCCTTTTCAAGTAGTGTTTTAAGTTTTTCCCTGTTGACTAGTGTCTTTGGGACTGCTAGGACTGGTCTAGCCTTGAGGAGCTGGGCTTTCTTAGCTATCGATTCAATTGCCTGGTCTATGTTCTGGTTAGGTTTCAGTACTTCGATTGCAAATGTTTGCTTGTTTCCTTTGGCTATGATCGGGACAGGTCCCAGCCGTGTTGGGTGATTTATTTCTACGTGGAGGCCAGCATAGAGGTATCGGGTCGCGACTTTGCCGATGAGTCCGTACTTGTTTACGAGGGCTTTTCCTATGAATTTTTGTCTAGGGGTCGTCATGGGTGCTCATTATTTCTTCCTGATTTTTGTTTTTATTTCTTTTTTCGACTTTTGTCTAATGTTTTTTAGGTTAGCGTTAAATATTAAGATGAGTTAATTAATTGTTATCGCATGGATATTCCGCAGAGCCTTTACGAGATACTCCTCGCCATAGTAAATATATATAGTTCCGAGAAGCGGCCTGTCACAAGTGTCGAGATCGCCGAATACGTGGGCAAAAGCGACGGAACAGTTAGAAACGTGATCTCGGCCCTGAAGGCTATGGGTCTCGTCGAGGCAAAGACTGGGCCCGGAGGCGGCTATGTCCCAACAGTCAAAGGGGCTGAAATAGCTAGAGGCAACGTGGCGTTTGATAAGTTATGGGAGCCCATAAGGCTCATTATAAATGGTAGGCCCACACAGCTGTACGTACTAGAGCTGGACTTCATGGGCTTGGGCGGGCCACTCTCGCCAAAGGTTGTTTTAAAAGTTGTGGGAAGCATGCACCAGGTAACAAGGGGCTCGCGGGTCGTCGTCGGCCCTACACAGGCTACACGCGTAATTGTGAGAGGCGAGGTTGTAGAGGTGAACTCTTCTAGGCGCGAAATCCTAGTAAATGTAGAGTCAATGGTTGCAGTGCCCAGGCTAAAGGCAAGAGAACTCATGACTGGCAACGTGTTAAGTGTCTCCCCGGGCGAGTCTCTACGGAAAGTCGCAGAGATAATTTTGGAGAAAAACATTAGGGCTCTACCTGTTGTCGACGGCTCGGGCAGGCTAGTAGGGATAATTTCGGCGCAACACATTGCAAAGGCTTTTCTTAGGGGCGAGTTCACTGCTTCGGTTTCTGAATACATGGATAGAGATGTCCCTACAGTCACGCTAGAAGAGGACATCTTGGACATAATGAGGCTCATGGACAATAGAAACGTGGGAAGAGTAGTTGTGGTAGACGAACAGGGGTCTCCTGCCGGCATAATAACTAGGACTGACATATTGAAGACGATGACAAGGATGTTCGACTTTTCCGCCCCTAGCCGAGAAACTCCATAAGCGTTTTCTGCCTAGTAGCCACATTGATAAAGGTGCTCCTCCTAAGAGCTACCTCGAGAGGCGTCTTTAGCCTCGTTTTTATTGCTTCTAGAGCCTCTCGGAGAGACTCATACCTTTCAGGCGGCCTGCCTAGTGCGGCTCTAACACTTTCTCTGATCTGCCAGTTGCCAACAGGAGCAAAGTACTCAGGCGTAACTTCTCTTATTGCAAGTACCCTTGCTTGCCTCCCCCTCTTATAGAGATTCTCCAGGACAGGAAGCCTAATCGCGTCGTAGCCACCGTCCTGGCCAGAAGGCCTGCCATCGCTGTACTCATGTATGAGAGTCGTATAGGGCTCAGCGCCTGGCACCCACACAGAGTTCGGCAACCATATCTCGACCATCTCCATAAACCATGGCCCCGGCAAAAACAAGAGTACATAATTGTTCCCAATGTAGCTAGAAGTATAGACCTCCACACCACTTATCTCCGGAAAAGTCTTTACCTTGCTCAGCAGATAGTCTCCAATAGCCCTGTCAACGGCGGTTATCGACCACCTTGTTGGGACAAATTTTTTGTCGACGCCGAGGGCCCCAGAAGACAACAGCCTCTGGAGATAGTACACATCGAAACCACGACTATAGAGCTCTATGAGGGCCTCCCTAGCTTTAACCCTGTCAGTAACAAGGCTGTCGACCCTCCTAGGAATAACAGGGTTACTAGTCAAACTTATTTTTTTGACTTCAGCCGAGAACCCCACAGGCTTCACCAATGGGTCAAACCTCATAGTGAACACTGGTGGGCGACTAAGAAACACCTCCGACTCTACAGGCCTAATAGACATTGCCGCTTCCTGTACTGCTTCTGCAATTCTATTGGAGGCACTCCTGACCCTCAAGACCCTGTAGCTGTAAATCATAGACGCCCTAAGCTTAATTATGTCCAGTAGGCCCAGCCTCCCCCACCAAGAGCCCGGGTCTTCAAATAGAGGAGCATTATCCCCCTCTGCAAGATTCACCCCGACCCTGACGTAGGGGTAACCTTTCTCTCCGACAAGTAGAGATGGTGGAGAAGGAGCCGCAATGTCCCTTGCCTCCTTTAATTTCTCAAATATGCCTGCCTGCTCCTTAAGCCTCAGAAGAATATGACAAGCAGGCAAGCCACACAGCCTACGTGAGCCCTTGCACCTAGCACACATGTATGGCTTGGGACGAGTAACCAGAAGGCTCGACTCCCCTATGTTTGTAAAGATGTCTTCAGTAGCATTTGGGCTTTCCACAGCTTTCTTCAGGTATTAAAATACAGCCACAGGTATATTAGCTCTTCTACACTTCCCGTGGTATTAAAACATTGTTACATTAACAATATGAAGAAAAAGATAGAAAGCTACCTT
Source organism: Thermofilum sp. (assembly GCF_038871435.1). Lineage (NCBI taxonomy): Archaea > Thermoproteati > Thermoproteota > Thermoprotei > Thermofilales > Thermofilaceae > Thermofilum > Thermofilum sp. The sequence goes on along the minus strand of NZ_JAVZIC010000002.1, from coordinate 404,919 downwards.
ACAAAGTCTACAAACTTGTTTAGGAAATCTTCTGGCTTTTCAATAAAGGGGGTATGGCCAGCTCCCTCCACAGTAAATTTCTCGTAGTATCCTCCTCTCTCAACATAACTCTCTAAGAAACTCCTTATCTGTTTAACCATAGGTTGAGGCGGAAACTTATCTTGACCAGGATAGCCAGGAATAAAGCCCATAAGGCCCAGAGTACCTACGTCCAGTAGCGACGAATCCGAAACAATAACGTCCTTTGTTCCATGCACCCAAAGGATAGGAGGTTTCTGGGCAACATCTAGGAGTCCCCGCATCTTTAGATACTTGGGACTCATTGCATTTAATACGCCCCTAGTTCCGGGGGCAACATAGGGCCAGTTGGGGCTGTCAACATAGTCGCCAGGATAATTATCCTCATTTACCTCTGCACTAAACAGCATTTTCAACAACTTGTTCAACAGCTCTTCACTAACAACAAAGTCGTCTGCAAAAAAGGTCTTAGCCACATTTGCAGGCGCGGCTGGATGATCGACCCCCGTATATTTTTCCTTCAACAAACGGACAAAGTCGGGGTTATACTTTGCGACAAGTCCAGCACCAGAACCCGCGTAGTCGTCATAGCACGGCGTTCCATGCTCGTCCTTTGTACCTCCAAAGCCGTAGGGAGACATTGGATCCACTATTACAACTTTCTCGATTTTTACCTGGGCAGGAGCATCTATCACTGTTTGAAGCGCCACTGCTCCGCCTAGACTATGACCAACAACAATATACCCTTCATACTTGAGCTGTAACATCAACTGCAAGATGTCATCAGAAAAATCTTTCAAGCCACGAGTAGCATCAACCGGTTTTCTACCACTTTCGCCGAAACCTCTAAGATCAGGAGCAACAACGTCATACTCGCTGGGTATCTTTGGCATAAAGTCTTCCCATATTAGAGAGGATGAAAGGTTTCCATGTATCAAAACAACTGCCTTTTTACTGTTTCTCGATAGAAACCTATAGCTTAGAGAAAAGTCTTTTGAAAGCTTCCTTGAACGCAACTCTACACTAGACGTAAAACTCACACCCCTCGGCACCCATTTTATCCTGCAAGCAATTGAAATAGCCCGTGGTTAACTACCCACACAAATCCTTCAAGCCTTGAGCTCCCTAAACCTTTCAGAGATTAGTCTCCAGTCTTCCTGGCTAAGCCTCCACCCCATTGCTCCCGCGTTTTCCTCCACATGTTTAATGCTAGAAGCCTTTGGTATCGGCACCACTGGATTGATCACTATGAGCCAGTTTAAAGCAACCTGTGTAGCAGTCTTACCATACTTCTTACCAATATCTGCCAAGAAGCTATCCTTCGAGAGTTGCCCCTTCTCAAGCGGGGTATAAGCTAGATAAAGCATGCCCTCTTTCTCAGCATACGGAATCACAGTGTCCTCGTCCCTCCTATCCAGCAGGCTAAATTTGTTCTCGACAGCCACAATATCCTCCCTGCTTAAGCAGCTCCTCGCCTCCTCTATCAACTCCAGCCCAAAATTACTCACACCAATAAACTTGGCATACCCACGAGAAACCACAGCCTCTAGACCCCTCATCGTCTCGCATAGAGGAACCTCTGTAGGAGGCCAGTGTATAAGGTAAAGATCTATGTATGTCCCAAGCCTCCTCATACTTGCCTCTGCAGCCTTCACCACGTCATCGTACCGGGCATGTGTGGGCCAAACCTTCGAAACAATAAACAAATTGTCGCGCTCAAAACCACTAATAGCCCTTCCCACTATCTCCTCGCTGTGCCCAGCGCCGTACATCTCTGCAGTATCAATGAGAGTCATGCCGAGCTCGATTCCCCTCTTCAATGCCGCTATCCACTTTTCATCCATACTTGTATCCTTGCTCCAGAAGCCGCCGCCCACGCCCCATGTCCCCTGCCCAAGGACAGGGAGCCACCTATCCATCTTCTTAAAATATTTTAGGTCAGCCATAACCCTGTAGATCAAGACCACGCTTAAATGTCTTAGCCTAAAGGTAAACAATAAGTATTGGTAGACCAATAACATTTATAGAAACATAATGCAGGGGCAAGCAGAAGTAATAGGGGCAGTTCTATTACTCGTAATCGCGGTAGCACTCTGGGCGATAGCATGGAACATATTCTACCCAACATACCAGCAGGCATCCCAGCGAATCGAACGAGAAAGACTACTGGCAGAAAAAGGCCTCAGGGAATACATCCTCGTCGAGAGAATATACCTAAAGAACGGTCATATCTGTGCATGGATAACCAACACCGGCGACGTCCAAACAGAGCTCGTCTCACTATACCTAAACAACACACTCGCATGGAGCGGCTATATAGACCTAAAAGCGGGCTCCTCGACAGAGGTATGCACAAGCCAAACAACCAAGGCGACCTACAGGGTCAAAGCCTGTAGCTACACAAACTGCTTCGAGGTGACAGACTATGTACCGTAGAGGCCAAGCCTCCGCAGTAGGAGCAGTTTTCCTAACCCTAATCGTAATCCTCCTAGCCGCACTCATAGCAAGGCAAATCCAAGTCCAAACAGAAGTCCAAAAAATCGCATCCGAAACAGCGAACCAGAGAAGCGGCGAAGGACAGCTCTCCTTAACCCTAAACTACACATACCTGACTTCCTCGCTTGGAAAAATAAACAATTCACAATACACATGCATACAAAGTTTGGATGGTATAACGTGTAATTTTGATTCACGACTTTCAGGCGGAACACATACATTGACGCTAAATTTTTCAGCAACAAATCCTCCCAGCTATTTCTATAATGTCACAAGTAACCTATATCTCTCATCCAGCGTCACTGTGCAGGCAACCCTATATGAAAACAATGGTGGTATTCTCATTGCTAGGAGTACCTACACTCTTCCAGCAAATTCTCCAATCATTATAACTAGTCACTTTGTAAACTATACACTTATCTTCTCGTCTACCTCTCCTTTCAGGATATCAATCGACTTTCTCAATTATACCTTCCAAGCCTATAACTCGACAGGCTTCTACGCAAAAATAACCAACATCGGCCCCAGCCCCACCAGGCTCTATGGTCTATGGCTCCTCAATAGCACCTATGCCAGACGCATCAACACTTCGACATGGCTTGAACCAGGCGCCTCGCAGACGTTTTCGGTTAATCTACCAGTTAGTAGTATCTCAGAGATAAGAGCTGTTACAACTACAAGAATAAACATATTTGAAATAAACATTAGGCCGCCAGCTTATACTGGAGCTCCCGGACCAGGAGGAGCTACATATCCTCATTTTACAATTTATTCTTATAATAGTAGTATTGTTGGTGCTCCTTCCTCTAGCGAGAGGCTTGTTGTTGGCCTTGTTAATGATGGTGGTGCTAGTGGTGTGGCTGTTGTAAGGGTCTTGGATTCTAGTGGTAATGTTGCTAGTTCGGCGTCGGTTAGTCTTTCTCCTGGGCAGAGGACAGATGTATCTCTGAGTGTTGTTTTGCCACCGGCTTCTGGCAACTACCAGTGGAGAATAATAGCTATAAACAATGTCACTGGGAACCAGGACGACGCGAAGACAGTCCTAGTACAGGTTGTCACTTATACGCCTGTCTTCTATATAGCTTCCTATACGGGGAATATTACTGGCGCTGTGTCGTCTAGGCAGCTCTTCGACGTGACCGTCACGAATAGTGGCAACGCGACTGGCACAGTTAGGGTGAGGGTGCTGGATCAAGCCGGCAACACGGTTAACGGCACGGTGCTCGCTGTCCCTCCTGGCGCCAGCGTTGCCACAAGCCTAGCCTTGACTCTTCCATCTAGCAGTGGCACGTACAGCTGGACAGTGCAGGCTGTAGACAATGCTACAGGCACTATACACGACTCGAAGCCCATAACCGTTAGGGCAGTAGTCTACCAGCCGAAGTTCAGCATCCAATCATACAACACAAGCATAACTGGCGCGGCAGGCTCGAAGCAGAAAATAGTGGTAGCGGTAGCGAACACTGGAAACGCCACCGGAGCCGTCCAAGTCAACATCATAGACAACAACGGCAACACCCTGAACAGCACGACCCTATCAATACCAGCCGGCCAGACAGCCACAACAACACTCACAGTAACCCTACCATCTAGCAGGGGCACCTACACGTGGAGAATAAACGTGACAAACCAGGCCACAGGAAAAATAGACGACACAAAAACACTACTAGTTACCGTAAAGGACATCTACTTACAGAGCAGGTGCGCATTGATCTATACCCCCTTTGAATCCTTGCCCAGCGGCTGGTCCAGCATCGGCGGGTCATGGTCTATAGCTCCCGGCTACGGCGTTGGCGGTACGAGTGCTTTGAAGGGCGTGGACAACGATGCTGGCCCTGGAGGTGACTCAGTTTACTATTGGCAGAGCAGTGTCTCTAGTTACGCTAATCTTTATGCCTTAGTTCAGGTTACAAATGTAAATAGCAACGATAGAATTTACGTAGGTTATGGTCTGTTGGAGAGTGCAAGTAGCAGTTCTCGGTTATATGAAGTGTCCCTGTATGCTCGGGGACAGAGTGTAAGGTTGAATATTTACCTCTGGACTGGGGCCTCCTGGATAGAACTTAGCAACATTGATGTTCCTTACTCAGGCACAACCTACGTGTTGTTCTTGAGTTTTAGCAAGTCGGGGACTTTAAACTCTATCAGTGCAACGTTATATGATCAGGGCGGTAATGCCCTTGGCTCTACTTCATCTACCAATTCTTTATTCAGCGTCAATTATTTTGGACTTATCGTCGATCAAGGAACAGGCTACTTCGATAATCTGGTTGTCGCTAGTACATGTGATCCTCGGTATGTGCAAGTTAATGGCTTGAGTTCTGGCTGGACTGCTGAGCTTAGGGACTCAAGTGGTAACCTGGTCTCCTCCGCAGTAGCGGGCAACTCTGGAACCGCTACCCTCAGTGTGCTTAAGTTGCCGGTTATTCTCAATGGCTCAATAATAATTAAGGATCAGTACGGAAGCGTGATAATACAGAAAACATTTAGCCAAGTAGTGGGAGGAGACACCTACTCCTACGGATAAATTGTCTTTATTTTCAGCGTTATCTCCAATACTTTTCTAATACGTTTTGTTTAGAAGTGTGTAATGGTGTCCAAGGAGATCGAGATAATTAACCCGAACTCCAACGTAGCTATAGCTACTTTATGGACGAAAAAAGAAATAGTTGTTGAAAGGCTTAAGAAGCTAGGAGTCGCCGACATGGTTAACATAGTAGGGACCCTCTACACAAAGTACGGGATAAACTATCTGTTACACACCTTTTCCCATAACCCGCGACTAGACGTCTTGATACTGTTTGGGGCAGACATTATGGGTAGCGGCGAGGCGCTAGTCAAACTCTTCAGGGGCGAGGTTGACAAGGGGCTGAGCCTAATGTGGAGTCTCGAGGAGCTTGCAGGAGTCTTATCAACCATTAGGCTCATCGACCTCAGGGAAGAATTCAAAAAGGGCAACTGGCAGAGCCTCGTAGAAGCTATAATAGGGAATTATAGACCTAACGTCTATAGAGAAAGGCCTATACTTTCCCTTAGGGAGGCACAGGTTGCCTCATGGCCTATCCAGACGGCTGGGCTCTACATACAGGAGAAGAACATTTTCCGGGCATGGGTAAAGCTCGTCGATGCAGTGATGACGTGGGGCTTTGTTAAGGATACTGAGTATAATGAGAGACAGAAACAACTGCTGGGCGCCTCCGTGGTTCTCAATTACTCGGAGCAAATATATGATGGGCTCCTTAACTATTTCTCAAGAGAAGAGCTAGAGCGCCAAGCAAAGTCCCTATTTGAAGGGGAAGATAGTGTCGCCTATACCTATGGTGAAAGGCTGAGAGCACACCCCCAAGCCGGAGACCAGATCAAGCGCATGATCGACAAGCTTGCCCATTCGCCATCAACGAGGAGGGCAATAGCTATAACCTGGGACTTTTCAAAGGACTTTACATCAAGGGATCCACCCTGCCTCGTCCTCCTTCATGGCGACGTTTCGGGAGACCGGTTCAATCTGGTAGCTTTCTTTAGGAGCCACGACGCCTATTCTGCCTGGCCAATCAACGCATATGGGCTTGTGAGGCTTATGGAATACTTTGCAGACGAGCTGTCAAGGGAAACTGGAAGAAAAATCTTTCCGGGAACATTAACGGTTTACAGCTCTTCTCTACATATATATGAACACGACTGGGCTAGGGCGAGTGGACTCGTCGAAAACCACTTTGAGAAGGCTAGGTCTGTCTTTGTAGAGGACAATAAGGGCAACTTCCTCATAAGGGTGGAAAACGGAGAAATAGTCGTAGAGCTTCGTACACAGGAGGGTCTCCTAGCTAAAAGGGTCTCCGGCAAGTCTGCGCAAGAAGTTCTAAGGAAAATCAACCTTAACGCGCTGATGCCTGAGCATGCCGCATACTTGGCCAGGGAGGTCTACAGGGCTGAACAATGCCTGAAAAACAACAAGCCCTATGTACAGGAGGAGGCCTAGGGCGAACTAGCTTTTAGCTATCTTCTTGATCTTCTCAAGGACCCTCGCAAAGTACTCGATTTCTTCCTCAGTGTTATAGAGGTATAGGCTTGCCCTGGCCGTACCCATAGGTGCACCTAGCCTCTTTACAAGTGGAAGCGCACAGTGGTGACCGCTACGGATAGCTATCCCCTCTAGGTCCAGCATAGAGGCAACCTCGTGAGGAGTCAGGCCTTCAACATTGAAGCTAACAACTCCCAGTCTATCCTTTACTTCCAGCGGCCCATAGATCTTTACCTCTAGGTCTTCGAGCACCTTTAGCAGGCGCTTTGTCAACATTTTTTCATGTTCCTCTACTTCCCCCATTCCCAATGTCTTTAGATACTCTACCGCCCGTGCAAGCCCAACTGCCCCCGCCACATTCGGGGTTCCAGCCTCAAACTTGTGGGGCGCATGGAGCCACTCAGCGCTACAATTGTCCTCCTGGCACTCAACTAGGGAGATTGCGCCGCCCCCTGGAAATGGAGGCTCAAGTTTTTCTGCCAGCTCTCTCCTTATGTAGAGCCCGCCTATCCCCATTGGTCCCAGCATTTTGTGGCCAGAGAAGGCAAAGAAGTCGGCGTCTATCTCTTTTACATCGATGGGCATATGGGGGGCACTTTGGGCCCCGTCTACAAGGCAGACGGCTCCATGGCTATGCGCCTCTCTACAGATTTCCTTAACAGGGTTAACTACTCCCGTGACGTTACTCACATGCGTCACTGCAACAACTCTTGGGCCCATAGCCAGGGCTTTATCAAAGTCACCCATGTCCAGCCGGCCCTCCTCGTCCACGTTGACTATTCTCAGTCGTGCACCCGCAAGCTTGGCCACACATACCCACGGCAAAAGGTTGCTGTGATGCTCCATCCTAGTAGTTAAGATTAGGTCGCCTCTGGATATCATGCCGGAAGCCAGTAGCGAGTAGGCGGCAAGGTTGATTGCCTCGGTTGTCTGCTTGGTGAAGACAAGCTCGTCTGGCATAGCGCCTATAAATGCACTAACTATTTTCCGCGACTCCTCGTAGGCTTCTGTCGCCCTTAAGCCTAGCTCGTGGACGCTTCGACCAACATTTGCATAGATGGTTCTGTAGAACTGTTCTACTGCCTCTAAGACCTGTATCGGCTTCTGGGTGGTAGCGGCGTTGTCAAAATATACAAGTTGCTTTCCGTGAATTTTCTTTTCTAGAACCGGGAAATCTTTCCTAATGCCTGAAACGTTCAGCAAAATCTCCACCCAATGCTATACCGAAAAGGAATACTTAAAATCTTTTATTATACGTATTTTTCCTCTAGCAACAACGTAAATGAATAAATATGATTCGCCTGTCAATACTTAGAACCTATTATCAAGGGATCTAAATGAAGGAAACACATTTCCACGCAAACGGGCAGACGCCGGAAATCCTGCTACCCCGTCAAAAAAAGATTTTAGATGCACTCCTCCGAGGCAAAAATGACCTAGACGAGATAGCACGCTCGATAGGCGCTAAACGCGAAGACCTAATGCGTGACATAGAAGAGCTAAAGGCTAGGGGGCTCATCGAGGTTCAACGGGAAGAAAGAGAAATAATTGTTTTGACCGAGGAGGCAAAGAGATACCTCGAAATAGGTTTGCCAGAGGAGAGGCTAGCAAGTCTTCTCCAGAAGATCGGCACTCTGAAGAGAGGCGAAATCCTAGAGGCATCAAAAAGACTAGGCGTATCCTTTCTGCAGGACGAGGTTCAGCCAGCAATCACGCACCTGGCAAGAGCAAAGGCAGTTACCTTCATAAATGATGCACTACAGCTCTCAAGCCCAGAAAACGCGGAACATCACGTCTCCAAAGTTAGAAAAATGCTAGAGAGCATAGAAAAAGGGGAAACTCGAAGCGTCGATATAGATTACCTAAAGAAAAGAAAACTAGTTGAAACCAGGAAACAGGCAAAAATTTACCTCTCCCCGACCGCGAAACTGCTTTCGCTAAATGAGCTGGGCCTCATCAGGGAAGCAGAAGTAATAACAGAGCTCACAAGCGAGATCATAGAATCCGGGAAGTGGAAAAACGCAGTCTTCAAAGAATTCGACCTCAGCGTAGAGATACCGGCACATCCATTCGGCAAGAAACACCCATACCTCGAGTTCCTAGACTGGATCAGGGAAATACTAGTCTCTATGGGCTTCGAAGAAATGAAGGGTCCACACGTCGAGCTGGAGCTCTGGAATTTTGACGCACTTTTCCAGGCACAGGACCACCCAGCCCGGGAAATACACGACACCTACTTTGTTAAAGGAGGACTCCTAGGTAGCGTGGCCGACAGCGAACTCCTCAAAAGGATAGCAAGCGTCCACGAGAACGGCTGGACCACGGGCTCGAGGGGCTGGGGCTACAAGTGGGACCCCCGCAGGGCACTACGCCTGATCCTAAGGACACAGACCACCGCTGTCTCTGCGCGCACGCTCTATTCCCGAGGCGAAGGAAAATACATGTGCTTCTCCCTCGACAGGGTTTTCAGACCAGAGAACCTCGACGCTAAGCACAGCATGGAGTTTTACCAGCTGGAGGGAATAATTGTGGGTCCACAAGTCACATTCAGAAACCTGCTAGGTTTCTTCCAGGAAATGGCCAGAAGGCTGGGGCTAGGCGAAGTAAAAGTCAAGCCAGCCTATTTCCCCTTCACGGAGCCCAGCGTAGAGGGCTTCATAAAGCATCCAAGCCTCGGATGGATAGAGGTTTTCCCCGGCGGGATGTTTAGACCAGAGATGCTGTCAGCGCTTGGACTAAGGAACGTAAATGTTGCGGCGTGGGGGATAGGAATAGATAGAATAGCGATGACTGTTCTCGGTATAGATGATATACGGCTACTCTTCGCCCAGGACCTAGAGTACATAAAGGGCTCTAAGCGTCCAATCCCACAAAGTCTAATTATGTATCCGGGCACTAATACAACGGCACTCTCGGACAGGAACATTTAGGTGATAAACACATGCCAGTAATAGAGGTTAAAATCTGGGACCTCGAGAGGCTCGTGGGGCAGAAACTAGAAAGAAGCATGCTAGAGCAGATTCTTCCAAGCTTGAAATGCGAAGTAGAAGAAATAACAGATGACACTGTTTCATACGAGGCCACACATGACAGACCAGACCTCTATTCTGCCGAGCTCTTATCCATATACATAAGGGGGCTCCTAGGAATAGAGACAGGCCTACCTAGGGTCAAAGTAGTAGAAAAGACCGAAAAGGCAGAAATAAATGGTCCAGACTATAGGCCCTATGCTCTCTTCGCCGTAGTTAGAAACGTAAACCTAGACGACGAGGCAATAAGACAGCTGATGCAACTACAGGAAAAGGTGCACATGACGTTTGGCAGGAATAGGAGAAAAATCTCTGTTGGACTCTACGACCTCCGCGGCATAGAGTTCCCAGTAAAGTACACAGTTGCGGATCCAGACCTAAAAATGAAGCCCCTGGGCTTTGGCTTCGAGATGAGCCTAAAAGAAGTTCTCAAGAGTCATCCCAAGGGTATAGAGTATGGGCACCTGGTGTCCCAGTACGACAAGTATCCAATAATTCTCGACGCCGAGGGGAAAGTTGTAAGCTTCCCACCCATAACCAATAGCGAAGACTTCAGGGTGACAGAGGAAACCCGCGATGTCCTCATAGATGTAACCTCGACAGACCTAGAGTCTGCAAGAAGAACCATCACGCTTTTTGCCTACGCGGTCTCCATGAGGGGAGGAGAAATACAGCAACTACAGCTCTCCGGAAAGATAAACGAGGTCTCGCCCAGGCTTGAGCCAGACATGATGAGGTATCCCGTAGAGCTCAATAAGAAGCTCCTGGGCCTTGACATTGGTCTAGAAGAGACGATGAGATTCCTTGCAAAAATGAGGATGGATGTCTCACCCATAAACAGCAACGAGCTAGAAATAAGGTACCCCTACTTCAGGACAGATATCCTTCACCCAGTAGACATCTCAGAAGAAGTGGCAATGGCATACGGATACAACAATATAGAGCCAGAAGTAATGCCGCCCCTACATCCGGGACGCGAACACCCGCTAGAGGTCTTCACACGCGCAGTACGCGAATCTATGATAGGTTTAGGCTTCATCGAGGTCAACAACTACATGTTTACTAACCCAGGCCTAATGTATGATAAGATGAACGTCCCAAGGCAGCCAATAATCGAGGTCGAAAACCCCCGGCACGAGGCCTATACGGCTCTGAGAACATGGATAATACCACAGCTTCTCAACATTCTCTCTAGTAGCAAACACGCCGGCTACCCCCAGAGAATATTCGAGACAGGAGACGTTGTCTTGCCAGACGATAAAAGCGAAAACAGGACAAGAGAAGAGAGACACCTAGCATTCGCCATAGCAGGCAAAGGAACAACACTCACGAACGGCCTATCTGCTGTAAAATCTCTCTTCAACATGTTCGGCGTACCTGTCAAATTCGAGAAATACAAGCACCCAAGCTTCATAGAGGGCAGGACAGCACAAATAGTGACACCTGAGGGTCCAGCAGGCCTAATTGGAGAAGTTCACCCGCAAGTCATAACAAACTTCAACCTAAACGTACCAATAGTTGCAGCCGAATTAAACATAGAAGTGATACACAAATGCTATCTCAGCCAGCAGAAAAAGGAGCATTAATAGACCTCTGGGGAACAATCCTCTACCCAGCGCCAAGCCTAGAAGAATACACAAGGGAAAGAGCCAGAAAAATCCTACAAGTGTTGCTAGAGCTCGGCATAGATACAACGGAGCAAAAAATATACGAAACCTACAGGGCGACCCGTAGCCTCGCAGACAAAATTAGAAACTTTACAATGCTCGAGCTATCCCTAGAAGGGGAAGTAATCCTCCTACTAGACAAGCTTGGAATAGAGCCCAGAGAAGAAACAGTAAGAAAGTTATCGGAAGCCTTCATACACCCATACGTCTCGATGGTAAAGCCTGCCCCAAACGTGAAAGAACTACTGGAAACAATCAAAGCCCTAGGTTTCAGGCTCATACTAGCTTCAAACACTATGAGCACGGCCCACAGCCTCCAACTACTAAAGACACACGGGCTATACGAACTATTCGACTACCTAGCATTCTCAGACAGCATAGGCTTCCGAAAGCCCCACCCAAAATTCTTCTCACACATAATAAGCGTGACTGGAATTGTCCCCGTGAAGAGCTTCTTCCTAGGAGACGAAGAAGTAGACATAAAAGGAGCAAAACAGCTAGGCTTCAAGACCATCGCCTATACAGGCTTCCATCCCTACACTGGAAACACCCAGCCAGACTGCATAGCAGAAAACCCTGAAAGAGTAAAAGAGTGTATAAAAAGTCTCGGAATATAAAAATAAAAACTCTTATTCAGGAGGCGGTATAGACCTCTTTAATAGATCCACGTGCTCGTCAGTGAGAAGCACCTCCCTATATGGCGCTAACGCTGGTTTTCCATCGGCTATCTTTACTCTGTTAAAGAAGAACTTTTTCGCGTTTAGATCCGCAGTAAAGACCCTGATTTCCGGCAAGCTTTCAAGCCACCCTCTAATCTTGTCGTCCGATAAAACAGTTGAGAGTTGTTTCGTCGCAATCCAGACCCTTACATGTATAGCTAGAGCCTTTCTATATCCAGCCTCCATAAGTGCCCTGAAAGTCTTAATCGCTGCCTCATTTACAGTGCTGAGTTTCTGTTCACCCCCATACGAGATATAGACAACTTCGAAGTCGCTGGAAGAGACCTTTTTCGCTGTCTCGCTGATGTTTTCATCATAGGTATAGACGACTCCAACTCCATCCTTATAGCCACTGTAGTAAGTAAAGGAGGTTAGGGCCGCAGTAGCCATTCCAGCACAAATCCTGTCGGGATAGGTTATCACTGCTACCTTCCTGTAGCCATCAAACAAGTGCTCACCTACCAGCCTACCCGTTAGACTTCTAAGATATAGCTCTTCTGAAAGTGGAAGTAGAGATGCTTTACCAGACATTTTTTCACCATGACAATGTCATAACAAGGTTTTTCATATTTTTGTTCGAAAAACAAACTAAACTATTAAGGGAAACACTCGAAAAGCCAATAGCTAACAGAAATTACGTCAAGACGTATGACAGGCAAAATTTTTCTAGGAGAAAATGAATATGAGTTAAATGTGAAAATACTGGTAACCAATGACGATGGGCCATTTTCGCCCGGCTTAGCGATCCTACGCGAAGCAGTAAAGGGGCTGGGAGAAGCCATAACTGTTGTCCCTGAGACACCGAAATCTGCGACAGGTCTGGGTCTCACTCTTCACAAACCTTTGAGAGTCAACAGGATAACGTCAAATGATGACTTCATATATCTGGTCTCAGGCACGCCGAGCGACGTAATATACATAGCTATGAACGTCATATCCGGGAAGCCCAACCTAGTAGTTTCAGGGATAAACATAGGCGACAATCTCAGCGTGCAGGTCATACTCACCTCTGGCACAATAGGTGCAGTCTTGCAGGCCGCAATAGAGGGTGTCCCAGGCATAGCCTTTAGTGCTGCTGTTGATTCCCCAGAGGAGCTAGAGGAAGGCGAATACAGGAACTTTATCCTCAAAGTCACCCGTTTGGTTACACGTATCGCTATAGAGGAGGGTCTCCCGAAGGGAGTCGATGCATTAAACGTGAACTTTCCCCCCATAATCGCAAACGAGGTAGTAATAACAAAGCCAGCCGTGAAAAGATTCTCGACTTCTGTAGTCAAAAGAAAAGACCCCCAAGGAAAGCCGTACTACTGGCTATACGGCTCGCCCATCGAGGCAGAAAAAGGCACAGATGTCCACGCGGTCCTAGAAGAGGGAAAAATAGCCATAACCCCACTAAGCATCTCCAACGTCTTCTCGTCTGTCCCCGTCTCAATAGAGAACCTAGTCAACAAGATCAGGATGGAACTAAAGAAGCAAAGCTAGAGAAACCCCCAAATTTTCTACAAGCCGACACGCTATCCGAGAATCTTCATGGGACATTGACAGCATGGAGATAACCCTTAAGCTCGTGCATCTCTTCCCGAAAATCAAAAAAAACAAAGCTAAATAAGACCTAACAAGAGATAAGGTCTTTGATGGAGAAATCCAGCGTAAAAAACTTCTTGGTGACCGGTAGACCCGGAATAGGAAAAACAACCTGCGTAATAAGAATAGCCGAGATCTTGACCAGCAGGGGCGTCACCGTCGGGGGAATGGTAACCTACGAGGTTCGGGAAAAAGGAGAAAGAATCGGTTTCAACATCAGGGACGTATACACTGGGAGAGAAGGAGTCCTAGCCAGGACAGGTCTAACCCAGGGGCCACGAGTCGGCAAATACACGGTGAATCTAAAGGACCTAGAGACAATCGGCGTAGAAGCCATAAAAACCGCCATCCAACAAGCCCAAGTCCTCATAATAGACGAGATAGGGCCCATGGAGCTATACAGCAAAAACTTCTACACAGCCGTACTAAGCGCCCTAGACTCCACTAAACCAGTAATAGCAACAATACACGAGAAAGCCCCAAACTCCCAAGAAGGAAAAACCATCCTACAAAGAAAAGACGTCAAACTATACACATTGACACTCGCAAACAGGGAAAACATGCCACCAATGATAGCAAAAGAAGTCGCAACACTAATCACGAAAACGGCATAAACAAGCAACACCTGGCCCATCACTGGAACAAACTCCCCAGAGCCACATATCCCAAGATCGCCGACTCCTACACGTCCAAACACAAATTAATCGTAAATCATTGTAAAATACTTCCCAACACGTAGCCTAAAAGTTATTTATGAAGTTTCTCGTCGAGAGAGTTATTTTAAACAGAGATTACGGGAAAACTTCCCGACCTCAAACGGGGTGTTTCGGGAAAATTCCCTAACGGGAAGTTTCAGAAGTTTCTAATGTGTAAATTTGAGTGCTAGGGCAGTTTTGCAGACTTCTTGATAAAAATAAACGTTAAACATATAAACCCCTCCTGGGTAAAAAATTTCGGATGCAACTCAGAAAGAATTGAAAGTGCGCTATGCGAAGCTCAGGGAGACTTTTCCAGAACTGCAGATGCAACTCAGAAAGAATTGAAAGACAGGCTAGAACGACAGCTTGCACCTACACCAACAACAAGCTAATGATGCAACTCAGAAAGAATTGAAAGAGAATCATCCTTGCCACGCCACTTGAGCTTCTCCTCCCTGATGCAACTCAGAAAGAATTGAAAGAGGATGGAAAGATAAAGGTCACGGCGCTGAAGAAGCTCAGATGCAACTCAGAAAGAATTGAAAGGTCATAGAGGACTACAGGCCAGACATCGGCATCAAGCCTTGATGCAACTCAGAAAGAATTGAAAGGTTGGGCATACTCTTTGTCCGCCAAAAAAAATCTTTGAATGATGCAACTCAGAAAGAATTGAAAGCTCCCTGAAGTGCTCGTTTAGAAACCTCTTGAGGAGCCAGGATGCAACTCAGAAAGAATTGAAAGTTCTCGTAGTCCACGACCCAGAGCTCGACCGCGTGTATAGCCGATGCAACTCAGAAAGAATTGAAAGACGCCCAGGTACTAGTAAACGCCCCACAGCCGGGAACAGATGCAACTCAGAAAGAATTGAAAGCTAGACAAGTCTTCCTCAACTACAAGAAGATATACAACGATGCAACTCAGAAAGAATTGAAAGTCCAGGGCCTAGGCTTAAGGTTCCCAGACCGCTAAAACTTTGTTGATGCAACTCAGAAAGAATTGAAAGT
>NZ_JAVZIC010000002.1:0-389586 GCF_038871435.1 Thermofilum sp. | reverse complement strand
AAGTCTTCCTCAACTACAAGAAGATATACAACGATGCAACTCAGAAAGAATTGAAAGTCCAGGGCCTAGGCTTAAGGTTCCCAGACCGCTAAAACTTTGTTGATGCAACTCAGAAAGAATTGAAAGTGAGGGTAGATGCCAATCCTCCGAGTAGCACCTCTTATTCAGGATGCAACTCAGAAAGAATTGAAAGTAGTTGGAAGTGTATGCAGATTTAACAATTTCTTCGGCGATGCAACTCAGAAAGAATTGAAAGGTCGGAAACAACGAAATGCTATTCAACGTAAAAGGCAGATTAGATGCAACTCAGAAAGAATTGAAAGAACAGGAAAATTGCGTCATTCATCTCCTTAGCCATTCTGAGGATGTAACTTAGAAAGAGTTGAAAGAGCTGGGTAAAATCATATTGCAAATGTTCTTCTTGGTGCGGTTTAAGTCAAGTAATATATTTGTGCTAAGTAGAAGGTAACGGGTCAAATTAGCTTTGCCAGTATCTCTCGTACGATTTCTTCATTTACCTCGAACGGCGCGTTTTGCAAGTTACGCTTGTACTTTAGGCCCTCCGAAACATATAGGTCAAGCTGTTTCTCGTCTATACCGAGCTCCCTGAGGCTTGTCGGGGCGCCTATCCTCTGATAGAGCTCTCTTAACGCCTCTCGTAGTCCACCTACCATGGCTATCTCTATGTGTCTCCTGAACTGTTCGGCCCTGTGGGGGAGACGGGACTCGTAGAGCTCTACTGCGCCCAAGAGTATGAGCGCGCTGGCGAGCCCGTGGGGGAGTTTGAGCCTGGTTGTTAAGGGGTAGCCTAGGCCGTGCCCAATATTTGTGCCAGTGAAGTTGATTGCTACACCTGCAAGCATGCTGGCATAGAGCATCCACTCTCTGCATTCGGGGAAGCCGTCCACGGCGCAGGGTAGCTTCCTGAAGATGATGCGGGTGGCCTCCAAAGCGTACATGTCAGACATAGGCGTGCTTTTCCCGCTGAAGAATGCTTCGACAGCGTGGCTCAGCGCGTCTAGACCTGTGCTTGCCGACTGGTCTCTAGGGAGATACCTCAACACCTCGGCGTCCAAAAGGGCCAGCGATGGGTAGACACCTCTGCCAGAGATTGCAACCTTCATCTGTCTCTCGTCAACCAGGACAGAGTACTTTGTAACCTCGCTACCGGTTCCATGAGTAGTAGGTATAGCTACGAGGGGCATGAGCTCTTCGTCAACGCTTCTAGGCCACAGATAGTCCTTGGCGCTACCCCCAAGCGTGTAGGCAACGTTTGCAGCCTTGGCGGTGTCAATTACGCTTCCGCCCCCAAACGCGACAAAGAAGTCGACCTTCTCTCGCCTAGCAACCTCAGCGCACCTGTCAGCTGTCTCTACTGAGGGGTTAGGATCTACCTCAGAGAAGAAAACACTCTCTATGCCTACCCTAGCTAATTCTTCGCGGATCCTCGCGTCGAAGCCATACTTCTTAGCGAATCCTCTCCCAGTAACTATCAGGGCCTTTCTGCCCAGCCCCTTTGATAGCTCTCCAATCTTGCCCAGCGACCCCCTCGAGAAAACTATCCTTGTCGGCAACTCGTATGTGAAACTTATAGAGCTATACACGTTTTCTAGATACGTTGCAAAACTATTTTTGTCTTTCCCCAAACGCTTAGCAAACTAGCCTCTCCTCTGCAAGAGCAGCTTCAGAACCGGTATACTTTCTATATCAAGGCTAGAGAGCTTGTCCCAGTAGATACCTTCGGGTCTAGGATACTTTCTCTGAGTCTTTACAACCCGCTGGGGAGTAAACAAGTAGTCCATAGGGACATCATGTGTATCCATCGGTATAAAGTCGACGATTTGCAGTTCATGCACAGTCGTGACTATTGGCGTTTCCTCGCTTAAAGCCCCCAAAGCCTTCAAAATGGCATACTCGAGGTCACTAAAGCCTCCCCCCTTACCAACTCTCCCACCATAAATGTCAACGGCCACGCTACCAGCAACCTTCAGGTCTATCACGGGAACCCTTTCTAGAACCTTTTCGCCAAAAATAAACGCACCCCTTATCGTGGAAGCCAGGCCCACCTTGTCGCTGGGTATCTTTCGGGGGTCTAGAACAATAAAACCGTTTCTCAGGCGTGGAGAAGCCATAACAAGGATTTTCCCATCTCTCAAAGCAAGCTCTCTAACATGTCTCTGCGGAGAATCAGGATTCGAAAAAACAACTTGGGCCTTCTGATATATACTCGAAGCGCTCAGCTTTAATGCCGCCTCCCGTGCACCCCTAAAGTTTGGTATCCTTCCCTCTACAGGGAAAGGTGGAAGGGCAACATTTTCTTCCAGTAATTTTCTCCAAACTTTCTCTCTAATCTCCTGCTTTTCCTTCTTCAAGTCTCCCCCACTATTTTTGATATAAGAAAGATAAAATGTCTTTCCATTATAGGGTGCTTTCTCACCAGTTTTCAGAGACCATGCAAAAAAGCTTGCATAAACAGAAAAATTTAAGTGGAGAAACAATTTTAATTATAATTGTGAGTAAGAACACAACAATTACAATATCGCGAGAAACAAGAGATTTGCTCCTAAAGCTTAAAGGAAAAAAATCATGGGATTCGTTTTTACGCGAAATGGCACTAGAGGAAATAAAAAAGAAGCGGCAGGAAATTAGAGAGAAACTGCAGGAGCTGTTGGAGCTAGAGTACGAAGACGTGAGGGTGAAAAGATGGGCAAGGGAGTTCTAATTGATACAGATGTTTTGATAGAATATATAAAGGGGAGAAGAGAGCTTCCCAGCGAGCCTCGATTTATATCGGAGATAACTTTGTATGAGTTTATAAGGGGCACTAAAGATTCCTACAAAGCCAAAAAACTATTAGAGGAAGATTTCATTGTAATTTTTCATGACAATGATATCCTTAGGAACGCTGCCGAAATGTGGAAGAAGCTCAGATCACAGGGTAAACTAGTAGATGACAGAGATCTTCTCATAGCTGCAACGTCAATTTCACGAGATTTACCTTTACTTACAGGAAATTTTAAACATTTTGAAAGATTAAAAGAGTTCGGTTTGAAGTTTTATGGAAACATCGCAAAGTAGAATATAAAGAAGCTTTGAGTTTAGATGAAAGTAATAGGACTATATACAACATATTGAGACAATCAATAAGTTCTTAAGGAAGTATCAACCCAAGGGGGAACCACCGGTTAGGTAGAATTCTGAGTATACTTCCTTGCCCGAA
The DNA here is from genome assembly GCF_038871435.1 of Thermofilum sp. NCBI lineage: Archaea > Thermoproteati > Thermoproteota > Thermoprotei > Thermofilales > Thermofilaceae > Thermofilum > Thermofilum sp. Next base: position 386,366 of record NZ_JAVZIC010000002.1, on the reverse strand, counting down.
AGGTCTAAACCTTTTATTGTGACTTGGAGATGGTTTTCGATTGGGATAATTTTTATATATGAAATGTAGGCGTAGTTTTTCTCTATGAAGTCTACTAGCTTTTCGGGATCGACGCCCTTAAAGCCTAGCAGGCTGAAGACAGCCGTGTAGGTCGCTATAAGTGTTTTGAAAAGATCGCCTTTTCCTATGCCTCTAAACCTCCCATTTCTAAGCTTTCTGTATATGTTTGCCTCGTCTCTTAACCCTTTCTCGTCCAGGAAGGTTAAAATTTCTCTATCCTTAAAGAGGATCCTGTTTTCCTTTGTACCAAGAAGTCTTACAGCGCTTCGGAGAGACCTGTAGGCATAGTTTAACGAGTCGTGGAATCGACCGGTAAAGTAGTTTTCGAGGGAAAGGTTTAAGCATGCCAGTGCATTTTTCTCGAGATATTCTAGAGTTCTCGAAGTTATCGGGGGCTTTTTGGTTATTACTTGATAAAGCGTCTCGTCTGCATAGATAAGTTTACTGTCTTCTAAGAGTTCATGTGCAAGGAACTCTCCGTCCTCTAGAAGCTTCTTTAAGTCATCAATAGACAAAATAAGAGTTGACACGTCTTGTCCAAGCTCTTCAGCTATAAGTACTCTTTCCTCAAGCGATATTTTGTCACGCGTGATAATCGCCACGTTTACATCGCTGAGAGGTGAGAAGTCCTCTAGCCGTGAAGCAGAGCCGAAGACAATAATGCCTAAAACGTTGTCCCCCAGCAGAGGAACAATGATTGATTGGATGGTCTCCAGCGACATCGCTCTCCATCTCCTGGGTCTCTGTCCTTATAAGAAAGAAAGCCTCATATATGTTTTTACACCACGACTACGCGGTGGAAAGCATGGCTAGCCACCTTTTAAACCCCTCGTGTATATTCTGCAGGATAATAGAGAGAAAAGAACCGGCACACGTAATCGCTGAGACCCAGGAAACCATAGCCTTTCTTGACAAGTATCCAGTCAACCTTGGACACACGCTTGTAGTTTCCAAGCACCACTACGAAAATATCTTTGATATTCCAGGGCCACTCCTCTCTGAAATGATACTGTTAGCAAAGAGAATAGCAATAGCACAGCAGAATGTCCTCGGGGCCACCGGGGTAAGAATCGTAATGAACAATGGAAAGACATCGGGACAAGAAATATTCCACGCACATATACATGTGATACCCTCTGGGACTCCTAAACAAAACCGAGCCGTCCTCGACGAAGAAACCGGCAGGAAAATTGCACAGTTACTTAGGGAAGCCCTTAAAGAAATCAAGTATTAAAACATCCTTAACTATGTCGCCAACCTTTTAATAATGCCCTGATTATGCCTTCAGTAGAGGCTAGAAGCTAGAGAGGTGCCTACTTGAAAGTCGCCGTACTATACTCCGGAGGCAAAGATAGTACACTAGCACTGCACAAGGTATACAAATCACACGAGATAGAATGCCTGTTGACTTTTCAGCCAGCATCCGAGGAAAGCATGCTATTTCACTACCCCAACGCGAGGCTAGCAGAACTACAGGCAAAGGCACTAGGACTACCTATAATTGTTCGAAGAACTGGCAACTCAGCAGAAGAAGGACTAATGGCACTAGAAGAAGCCCTGAAACAGGCGAAAAACGAGTACGGAATAGAGGGCCTCGTCACAGGGGCAATAAAGTCCAAGTACCAAGCCGACAGATTTAGCGAGGTCTGCAGGAAACTGGGCCTAGAAATATTTAGCCCTCTATGGATGAGAGACGAAATAGAGTTGCTTAGAGAAATCGTCGAAACAGGGATCACGGCAATAATTACACGTGTAGGCGCCTACCCACTAAAAATGGATCTGCTCGGCAAGCCAATAGGCAAGGAAATCATCAGCTACTTCGAGGCTCTCAGAGAAATCTTGAATTCAAGCGGTGAAGGTGGAGAATACGAAACATTTGTCATTGATGCACCTCTCTTCAAAAAGAGAATAAAAATACTGAGGTCAAGGATTGTTGGAAAAGACTACGACGCCACCCTCATAATTGAGGAGGCAGAGCTGGAAGACAAATAACATACTTGGTGATAGAATTCTGTTTTTCCAAAGAGTATACAATTAAGTGTCTAAGTTTGGCAACCTTTAAATACTTAGCAAGAATAAATATTTTTGACAATTATGCCGAAGAAAATTGTAAAAAGCACAGGAAAACTAGAGGAATTCGATAGAAACAAATTGATCAAATCCATCGTAGACGCTGGCGCACCAGAAGAAATAGCCATAGAAATTGCCAAAGAAGTAGAGTCAAAACTACAAGAAGGAATGACCACGAGCGAGATACGGAGATACGTCCTCGCGAGACTAAAAGAACTTGCCCCGCAAGCTTACGAGGCATGGACCTTCTACGACAGGATAGCTAAGGGCAGAATCACCTTCGAGGACGGAAAATATATTGTAGTCGAAAAAGGCCACCTCTACCTCGGAAGAGAAGTCAAAGACATAGGCCCCAAAGGGCTGTCCTCCTCAGAAGAAGTAGAAGGGATCCTCCACGAGCTAGAAGAAGACCTAAAATACGGCGTATCAAAGGCAACAATTAACGCGAGGCTCTATGCTTTGCTAATGGGAGTACTAAAGAGCAAGCACATGCCCAAAGAAGAAAAGGAAAAATCCGTCCAAATGATAAACGACTTCCGCCAGAAACTAGGATGGAAACCCTACGAGCTAAAGAAGCCAGTTGTCTAGGAATTTCTAGTTGCAAGCGAAGTACCATCACAGGTAACTCCTTTATCATTTAGCTGGTATAGTCCTTCTCTGCATGTTGCAAATGTGACGCCTAATCTGTGAGCCACGTCTCTTACCGTTGAGAGTGTCCTGTAGCGGTATTCTTTGTCTGCATATATGTAGCCCTGTATCTTGTTTTTCCTGTCTTGATAAATGTGTTCGAACTTTGCCTCTAGGTCTGGGAATGCTGAAAGCATTCGGGCCAGGTTGTCTGGCTTGATTTTATATGTGGAGGACACGACGTGCCTAGCTCCAGCCGTTACTGCAGCTTCGAGCACGGCTGAGATAGATTCTTTTGAATCGTTTAAGCCCGGGATTATAGGGTCATATCTTAGGACGACTGGCACGCCGGCTTCTGTAAGCTTCTTTATCGCATCGATTCTCCTCGATGGGGAGGGCGCGCCCGGCTCTAGCCTTCTCGCCAGGGTCTCGTCGAGTGTTGTGATGGTTATTGATACGACGCTTCTCGTCTTGGAAAGTATGTCTATGTCTCGGGTTACTAGGTCAGATTTAGCGACTATCTCGATGACATAGTTGTCTGAAACTAGCTCAAGGAGGCGCCTAGTGTATTGGTACTTTGACTCTAGAGGCTGGTAGGGGTCGCTACTACTGCTGATGTTGATTATTGATCCCCTAGGTATCTTTGAAATATCTTTTCTGGCAGTTTCTAAAAAGTTGGCTTTGGGGCGAGGATTGAAAAAGTCCTTTATGTAGCTGGATGCATAGCAGTAGAGGCACCTGTGCTGGCAACCTGTGTAGGGGTTTACTGTATACTTGAAAGGACAGGTGCACAGGCTTTTTCCTCGCCATGGGTCAAAAGGTCGAATGTAGCTCATTGGGCCTCTCCGTCGATATTTACTCAGAGTTTTCTTGGAAACATAAATTTTTATGGTACAAAATGTGTTGAGGCATAATGGATGAAGAGGAAGTCCAGGAAAGGGCATCCCCCTTTGCTAGGCTCGAGTACGAAGAATGGAAGAGACACCAGACTCCACACCTAGAGGCAAAGGAGAAAACAAGCCAGTGGCTCTTCTTTATTGTGCTGGGCTCTCTCATGAGTTTACTAGCGATATATCTCTTGCTTTTTCTTTAAGGTATTTTTATTTAAACATTTCCAGATATGTTTTAATGCAGTTTTAAAAAGAATATGTCCACGATAAAGAATGCCAAAGGTAAATGTGGCAGTAGCTGGTCTGGGACGAATTGGCAAGGTTCACGCAGAAATAACTTTTACTCGGCTAGAAAACGCCCGCCTAGTCGCAGTTATGGATGTAGTTTCCGAGTTGGCTAACTCTGTTGCAGAAAAATACAAAGTAAAGGCTTATACAGACTATGACGCGTTGCTCAAAGACCCAGAGGTAGACGCTGTCTTCATAACGACTCCTACTAATCTCCACAAGGAAATGATAGTTAAAGCCGCGGAAGCCGGCAAACACGTGTTTACCGAGAAGCCTATAACTGTCACCTCCAGTGAGGCCATCGAGGCAATAAAGGCCGCTGAAAAGGCCGGCGTCAAGCTAATGGTCGGCTACATGCGAAGATTCGACGATGCCTACGCTACAGCAAAGAAGAAAATTGTTGAGGGCTCAATCGGAAACCCTCTAGTTTTTATAAATATTGCCCGGGACCCAGGGGCGCCGCCCGGATGGGCACAGGATCCTAGACTAAGCGGCGGCATATTTCTGGACATGCTTTCCCACGACTTCGACATGGCCCGGTACCTAATGGGTAAAGAAGTTAAGGAAGTCTATGTCAAGGGCGACGCGCTCCTCTACAACGAAATTAAGCAGAAAGGCGACTTAGACGTGGTAACAATCAATTTCGAGTTCGAGGGAGGAGGATACGGTCTAATACACGGGAGCAGGAAAAGTGTCTTCGGCTATGACCTTCGTACAGAAATCATGGGAACAGACGGCACTATATATGTTGGGTCACAAACTGACCCCAATCTAGCTGTGGGATCCAAGGACGGGTTGATATACAGAGGGGTTCAATGGTTCTGGTCAAGGTTCTATGACGCATATGTCCTTGAGGACGCTGCCTTCATCAACTCGATACTGCGGGACGAGAAGCCACCGATAACGGGGGTAGACGGATTAAGGGTCGTCGAGATAGCTGAAGCATGCTGGAGGAGTGTCAAGGAACAAAGACCAATTTCCGTTAGAAGAACCCTTTAAAAGAAAGCTTTTTTCATTCTTCCCAGTATTTTCTTGTCCTCGTATAGTTTGCCTCTGCCTGGAGAACATTCCTCGCTAGAGCCTCCATGCTGACGCCTTTTGATAATATGTTTTTAGCAGTTGTGGGCCCAACACCGTGACCTGCGAGGACAAATACTGCTGGATATCCATACGACAAGACAAGAGAAGCGGATTGCCTAGCTTTCTCAACAAATTTTTTCTCGTCTGCTGACAGGTTTTCCTTTCTCCTCCATTTTTCAAGGATCTTTATCTTTTCTTCCTCGTATGGTCTTAGAACTGCGAGGGCTCTTGAGCCACAACGCGGACACTTGGAAAACAAATGGTAATCAGCAACCTTTATTGTCTGCCACCATTGTCCACAGTTTATACAGTAGAGTAGGACGTGCGAGTTCTCGATCCTCTTTATAATTGCCTGTATGATGCCAGAGGCGGGTATATCTGATGCAACTACACCCGCCTTCACGGTCGGCTTCTCAAATATTAACTGCGCCAGAGGTGTCAAGTCGTTTAGTTCTTTTATTATTATTGGTCTTTTGCCTCTTTCTATGTCTTGAAGGAATTCTTCTACTGAACGAAGGTCGAAGTGCTCAAATATAGTTGCCCTTATAGCTTCCGCATCGACAGGCGTCCCTACAAGTTTCCTCCTAATATTTGACAAGACTCCTGGCTCTGGTCTCGACTTCTTTATGTCTATTATGCCCATCTTTGAAGCAACGTGTGTGAACTCAATTAGATATGAATTGCTCTCCCGTATAACATCGCTGAGAAAACGAAGTTTCCATTTCAGCCCCTCCACCAATATTTCTCTAAGCTTTCCCGGCGGCACATAAGACTCGCTAACAAGCAGAACCCTGTAGGGGTCGGAGAAATATTTAGCAGAGGATCCAGTATATCCCCGATAAGCATCTGCTAGGAGAAAGGCAAGCAGGTTATTCCCCTTCGTACCGAGATAGGAGTGAACCAGAACGAGGGTCTTATCCCTGCTCCTCACGAGTTCTACAAGGGTATTTTTCTCGCTTGGAACAGTTCCTAACGCTTCAAGAGTCTTGCCTACAAGCTCCACAGTTTTCTTGAAGGCTTCTTCCGGTAAACCATACATTCTTCGAAGTTTTTCCAGCTCTCCATTTGATGACGTGTTTTCAGCTATGCGTCTATAGAGGGAAGCGACCTCGCGTGCAACTTTTCTATCTACAGGTAGGGTCATCCCTGTCCATATAGGTGGTTCGCCGAATTCATGTATGTTTTCCGTGACGTATACCTTGTTTGCCTCTATGTCTACTTCTTCTACGTTCCACGCTTTTCCGCCTAGAATGATTATCTTGCCTTTGCCTATAAGTGAAGCGAAGGAGTAGTCTAGGGAACCAATTATTCTCCTTGACGCCATCTCAACAACGTCAAACGAGAAGGATTCAGGAATCATGGAAGCTGAAGAGTAGTAATATGAAATTGTTCTTCTTCCCATAGTGATATTTCCATTTGAAAATCTGATTATTCCTATGGAACGCATAAACTCCAGGAGATCTATTAGTTCTTTTAGAGATAAATTTTCAAAGGGAAGTGACCGAGTCACTACGTCGTAGAGTTTTTCAAGACTTATTTCACGATACTCGAGTACGAGCCCTGCTATTTGGTGTGCCAACACGTCTAGAGGTTTCTCGTGTGGTGCTTGCTCCTCTAGGTCCCCATTGACGCTCCTCCTAGCTAGGACGGCCGACTCCACCGCATCCTCGAGAAATAATGGTACAATGACACCTCTCGATTTTTCCAATAAACTGTGACCGGCTCTTCCAACTCTTTGTACAAGCTTTATTGCTTGCTTTGGGGACCCAAACTGAACTACAAGTCTTGCATAACCGATGTCCACACCTAGCTCGAGGCTGGACGTTGCAATAATGGCATCTATTCTTCCCTCCTTAAAGAGTTTCTCAGCCTCCTCCCTTTCGGCTCTTGAAAGGCTACCATGATGTACCCTAACATTTAGCCCATATTCATGAGTCAATATTCTTCCAATGAGCTCTGCAGTATCCCTAGTATTGGTAAAGACTATTACGCCCCCCTCTCGGCAATAAGAGGCAACTTTTTCAACTCTTTCTTCCAGATTTGCCTCGTTCCCAACCTCCTCAATGCTTATCTCGTAGATTTTTCTTTCCTGCCATTCTATCACGGTTCCGCCTCTTCTACCAGAAAGAAGTCGAAGAGCGGTGTAGGGGTCTTTGAGCGTAGCCGACAGGCCTATTATTTTTAGGTTTGGCGCAATTAGTCTCAAGCGTTCCAAGGCGAGCGAGAGCTGTGCACCCCTCTTGTCGTCCAGCAACTCGTGGACCTCGTCCACTATGACCCATCTTATGTTACGCAATTTTTCCCGATACCTTTTATCAACCAGCAGAAACTGAGCTGTCTCAGGAGTCGTAATCAGGAAGTGGGGTGGTTTCTCGGCTATCTTCTTGCGTGTTTTTTGAGGCGTATCTCCATGTCGTATCTCTGCTTCGAATCCAAACATTTGGAAAAGCTCAATCATTCGGTCATAAATGTCCCTATTGAGAGCACGTAGCGGAGAAATATAAAGTGCAAAGATAGGTTCGCCCCCCTCATTGATGAGGTCGCGGAGAACTGGTAGGATAGCCGCCTCTGTTTTTCCGGCTCCAGTAGGTGCAACAATAAGGATATTTTGGTAGTGTCTAGATGCCTCTAGAGACTTCACCTGTATATAATTAAGTGTCTTGTAGCCAAGCCTCTCCAGTCCCTTTATAAGCTCCTCTTGGAGTAAATTGCTGAGCCTACGCAGTTCAACGCCCTCCATATATATCCATGTTCAACGCATAAAGTAGGGCTCAAAATAAATTCTTTCCCAAAGACGATTCACACACGCTAATCTTAATAAAGCCACATGTCTAATTATTGAAGTAGGAAATGGAGGAGATAACAGAGCTGACCAGAGAGCTTTCAGAATATATAAAACAGAAAAAAAGAGTATCTGCAGAAGAGCTGGTAAGTTGGAGCAAGAACAAAGGTTTAAGCTCGGTTATCCTATACATTGTCGTACAAGAACTACTCAAGGATAGAAGCTTCCAAGCAACAACAGACAAGATAATCATTGACGAAATCTTCCACATAGAGGTTCCCACTAGCCTATACTACCTAGAAGCGACCACAGAAAAAACCCCTATCCAACCCAAACAAATAGCTTTAAGAGAAGAGAAAAAGAAACAACGGAAAACTTCCGTTAAAAAGCCAGCTAAGGGGCCGTCCCTCCTAGCTTTTCTAGAACAACAAGAGGAACCCAAGGAATCTGAAAATGATCAAGATATGGAAAAGCCCGAAGAAGAACCTCTCCACGAGCCTGAACAACTAACAGAGCTCCCTCCCAGCCGGCAAAATGAACCCCAAATATTTACATTCGATAACCGGCGGGAGCCAGAGCCCCCGCAACAAACTAGAGCAGCAGAACCAGTAATGTTCCAAGATCTCGAGATAACATCAGACCTTGAAACCGCTATACGCTACCTCGGGAAATATTGGAGTGTTGGGAGACTACGCCTCATAGACGATTTAATGGGAATGGGAGTCAAAGACCCAATCAAAGTCATAAATGAGCTGGCCAGGAAGGGCCTCATAGAGATCACCGAGCTAGATGTCGTAAATGCAAAGAAGGAATTAATTGAAGTCGCGAAAAGCTATCTTAAAGAAAAGAACATTGCAGACATCTTCTCGACTTAAATTCCCTAGTAAAAAACTGCAAATTTGTTTCCAGCTACTTCTTCCTTGATGCAGGAACATATATTGGGACTTTAGAGTTCCTGTCCACAGCAACAACTAGGCCTCTCAGCTCAAGCTCTTTCAGTGTCTTCTTTGCCCTGCTAAGTTTTATGGAAAATCTCGAAGCTAAAACGTAAGGCGTAATGTACCTTAAGCCCTTGAGTTCCTTTATTATTTGCTCGAGGGAAACCTCTGTCAAGTTCCCTGTTGAAGCTTCTAACTTCATCTGGGGTTTTTTGCTTTCTTCTTTCTTCTTTGTTGTTTCTTCTTTCGTGGCTCTCTTTTCTAGGGCCGATACTGTGGGTCTCTTCTTACCTCCCATGATTCACACCTGGTTGATACTATGGGAGAGTTTGCCTAAAAAGTTTTCGCATCTAAACAGTTTTTAAATGTCGGTGACGCCGTCCTCTGTTATAGCGAAGGCGACTTCTTTCTCAGCATGCTTGGGGCTGTCTATGATTCTTGCTATACGTTTGCCCTCTTTTGCCTTCCTGAGCCAAATCCTGTATGTACATCCATGAGCCATTATGTTTCCGCCTGCTGGCTTCATGGGGTTTCCGAAGAAGATGTCCGGTGACGACATAACTTGGTTAGTAACAACAACGGCCAGGTTGTATAGGCTAGCAAGCCGGTGAAGCTGGCTAATATGCCTGTTGAGTTTTTGTTGTCTTGATGCCAGGTTTTCGCGGCCTGGATATTCAGCTCTGAAGTGATTAATGAGGCTGTCGACAATTATCAGTCTAATATTCTGACTTTCAATGTATTTCTTAGCCTCATCTACCAAGAGCATTTGGTGATCGCTATTGTATGCTCTTGCGTAGATTATGTTTTCTAGTGTTTTTTCTGGGTCTAGCTGTTTTGCCCTTGCTATCTGTATTATTCTCTCCGGCCTGAATGTGCCCTCTGTGTCTATGTATAGTGCCCTAGCGTTGAGGCCTCCCCTCTCCTTCGGTAGCTGGACCATCACCGCTAGCTGGTGGCAAATCTGAGTCTTACCAGCACCAAACTCACCAATCAGCTCAGTAATACTACCAACCTCAACACCACCCTCCAACAAATCATCCAAACTACGAACACCAGTACTGATGTATTCAAGGTTCTTCCTCTTTTCAAAAAGCGCCCTAGCAGTGATGAATTCCTCTCCTCTATTAACCAGTTTCTGTGCAGCCCGGATTATGGCTATGGCCCTCTCTTCAGAACCAAGGACAACAGCTAGCTCATGTGCAGAAGCAAATGCAAGGTCACGCACAGAGTAGAAACCAGCCGCCCTAAGCTTCTGAGCAGTGATTCTCCCCACGCCATCTAGGTCCTCTAGTCTTATTTCTCCCTCGGGAACTTCCTCTTCAGACGGTTCAAGTGGTTCTTCTTCCAAAATCTCCTCTGCTAGCTTATCTGCATCAATCTCTTCTTCAAATGTTTTTTCCTCTTCTTCAACCTTTACCTTTTCTTTCTTAGGCATTACTAGACACTCCGAGTAAAAACTTACACCATAAATATAAAAACGTTGTCGTTGAAGTAGACCGAAAGTAAACACAGATAAGAAATAAAGCTTAATTAGATGGATATACCACAGTCATATCATGCGTCAAGAACAGGTATATGGCGAACTCCACGAAGCCCTAAAGACTATAGTGAGCTATCTTTCCGAAGAGTGGAACAAACGGAACAACAGGGCGACACCTAGCGGCGTTCTCTCTGGTATTGGGTTTGACCAGATAGATCCATACTTAATTACCTACGGCTTTATTGTCAGGGGTCTCATCGAGAGAAGGAATCGAAAAACCTATTTAACAAGGGTTGGCGAGGAAGCCCTTAATAGAATCATAGAGATAGCCGAGATTATCAGAGAAGACTCTTTGTTTCCAGACCTTGACAGAGGAAAAATCCTGGGAGCAACACTGTATGCTCTCTATGATTGGCAAAACAGCTATAGGACGGGGGAAGAATACTTGCAGTATCTAGAAAAGATCAAGGCTAAGATCTTGGAAATTAAAAAGACTTCAGAGGAAAAGTTTAAGCTTCTAGCAGTCCTCCTGCCTCGAATAAAGCTGGATGAAGGCTACACGCTCGAGAAACTCCTAGAAGGCGTCCTGCATTTGGAAACTTAGCAACTTTTGACAAGTAAAAATTAATTTTTTTCGCGCCTTCTAGTTTGTGGTGCGGCTTTGCAGAAACTAAGAGAACTTGAATACAACGCTTTAAAGTATGCAGTTGTAGCGAGGAAATACATCGACATTGCAAGAAGCCTAAAGACAACTCCGTCCTACGTGTCTAAACTTATCACGGGTCTTGAAAGGAAAGGAATAAAGATCTACGGCAAATTTGACTACGCCTCCATAGGTCTAATAGAATACCTCATGCTTTTACCCTTCTCCCAAGACATAATGGAAAAAAACATACCATACATAATACAGAAAACTACCCTAATAAAATCCAAGCAAAAAATACTCATGCTGAGAGCACTAATCCCAGATGGAGCACAAAAAGACTTTGCAGACATACTACAAGCAGACCCCAATCAAATGTGGAGGATAACAAGCTTCTCTTGGAACCCCTACTCCTCTCCGCTTACAGTCTACATGCACGGCAAAATAACATCCAATACTCTACAGCTTACAGAGCTCCTAGAAACCAGAAAATTGGTACATATGCCGCCACCGAAGCAACAACAGAAAATAGACAATCTAGACCTCGAGCTAGTAGCAGAGTTTACGAGGAACCCCTTCCTAAAGCTATCACAACTAGCCCAAAGAAAAAACATGAAAAATCAGACGCTAAACTATCACTATACCAGCCACGTTAAGCCCATAAGACTAGAAAACGAGGTAATAATTAACCCACCCCCCGGATATGCAACAAGGCTACTACAAATAAAGACAACGCAGGGACACGAAGAACACATAGCATGGGCACTCTCAAGCCTACACTACGTCCAAAACACATACGCCCTGACCGGCACAGGAACAGTCTATACGTTTCTCTTCCCAGACCCCTACGAAGAAAAGCAACTAGCAGAAACCCTCTATACGTGTACAGCTATACTAGATTTTACGCTGTTTGGCTATGTCACAGCCAACAAACGCTACACAGTTCCCTTTGGAGACATTATTGCAAATGGTAGATACAACATAGGAATAGTATATGAAGCATTACATGTACACCGCAGAAAAGCGAACTACGACATATATGAGCTCTAGCGTAGCATTCCTACGTATTCTTTTCTCTACGAATAATCTTGGGAGCATAGAGCAATGCATCTAGAGCCTTCTCCTCCCAATCACTCACTAAGACAAGGCGATGTGGCGTCTCAACGTAGACGACGGGCTTTACTCCGAAGTTTAGGAAAACTAGGAGCCCATATACGCTGGCCTGTGTGGCCTCAGAGAGCTTTACCTCATCATAGCTTTTTACCTCTACAATCTTATAAGGCACCAAAGACCTGAAACATATAGTATCGGCCACACCATGAACCCAGCCAAACCTAAAAAGCCATGCCAGAGGAAAAGGAATACACACGTCTCTATACTCTAGTATCCAGTCGACATCGCCAAATATACTTGAATGTACCCTGAGACCTTCCTCATAGCCCTTGCCCTTGCCTCTAGCCAGCCTCGAAGAAATCTCTGTAACACTAATTTTTGGGTCTCTTGACACCTTGGCCTTCTCGAACCTATTAATAGCAGTCCTAAGTAACCTATATCCGTATACAAGAGCCTCTTCAGGCATCCCAGACTCCATCATCCTTGATGGTGAACTGTGCAGACGCACCTTTTGCCAACCTAGGCGAGTCAAGGACTTCCATAAGCCAGGAGTCGCCTGCTTTCTTCAAGAAAAACCTATGCGTAGAAGCATGTGCTATAATGTTTCCACCTGCTGGCAACTTAACGGCCACGCCCCAGCTACTCGGCACAGAGACAACCTGGTTAGTTATAACAATCAACAAGTCGTAAAGCCTGCTAAGCCTCTTGAGCCAGTCCAAAACATAGTTTATCCTCTGCTGACGCATCGCAAGCCATTCTCGCCCCCTAAATTGTGCCCTATAAAGCGCTATAACAGAGTCTATAACGACTAGTCTTACGCCCTGTCTTAAATACGGCTTCAAGCCTCTTACAACAAGCTCTTCCAGCTCATCTACATTTATAGGTCTAGCCACGAATACATTCTCGAGCGGATCTTTAATGCCAAATCTTTCTGCAATCTTCGTTACCCTCTCGGGACTAAACGTCCCCTCAGTGTCAATGTAGATAGTTTTTCCTCCCAGCCCACCATTCCCAGGCGGCAACTGTGCAGTTACGGAGAGCTGGTGACAGAGTTGTGTCTTTCCGGAACCATATTCACCCGCAAACTCGTAGATTTCCTGAACAACAAGACCACCCCCAAGCAACTCGTCGATACCACTTACACCAGTGGAGAGAGTGTCTCGCCCAGAAATCTGGGAAGCATATTCGTCTCCCTTCTGGACACTTACTTCCCACCGGGCAAGCCTTCTAGCAGTTCTAACTAGCCTAAGCGCTCTCTCGAATTCTATGCCAGCTATTTCTTCAAGCTCCTCAGGGTTGAAAAGCAACAGCTCCTCAACGGTATCTATCCCAGCATTCTTGAGCCTAGAAATTGTTACCTTGCCTATGCCCTCTTCTTTTCCTAGCTCTTCAATAGGAAGTGGCATCGCCCTCACCACACGGCTTCCCATCGACGAAACACTTACCCCTACCCTCGATCTTCTCACATGCAAATGTCTTTACGAAACTCCACATGTTTTCGGTCTCCCTGTCCCCATACACTATTATCGGGACCCTGTACACCTTTGCTATACGCGACAATATGTCATAGGAGTACATTAACCCCTCATGAACCCACCTAGTAAACCTTTTGTGGCTATCCTCGACAACGATGGGCACACGCTTCTTGTCAAGTTCACGGGGCAGGTCGAAAAGCAGGTACTCTAGGTACTCCTCGTCAAGAAAAGCTGGCAAGTATGCTCCACCAGCTATCTCCAACTGTGTCCCCCTAACATGCGTCAAGCCTGGAGACAAGACGTGTTTTTCCTCGCAAAAGGTAACCTCTAGCCGGATTGGAGAAAAAACAACCACAGTGTTCTCGGACAGAAATGTCAACTCCTCAGCAACGTCTCCCATAAACTTCTCAATTTCTTCTCTTCGAAAAACCTTGAGATGGCTAAGGGAAAAAACCTCTTTCCCAACAACAACCTGTCTACTCATCCAAACACCCTCCCACGGCTCCTACTAGCTAAAACCTCAAGCCACGGATTATCACGAAGATAACTTGGAAGCTCGCTACTTGTCTCAATGCCCCTTTCGGGCCCGCTCGATCTCTCAGGTAGCTTGGAAGCAAGAGGCTCTCTAGGAGTAATCTCCTCTCCATAGATAACCCTCCTAGCGGCAAGGATGTGACGATATGCCTCTAGACCTTTATGGCTAAGGTAAACAAGTTGAAACCTTCCCTTCTTCTGGTAGTTTATCAAGCCATACTTTCCCAAGAGATTAACGACCTCTCTTGCCTTCCTATTGTTCCTAGAGATCTCGCTTAGCAGGACTTCTGATTCGCCAATCCTCGTAAGCCAGCCTACAATACGTGTAAACTCATCCACAATATAACTTTGTTATCTTCAAATATAAATTTGTTATCATCCTGCATAACATAGTTATACAAGAAAACTATAAGATAGAAGTCGTCATAACGAGCTACATGAACCAGTTAGTAGGAGAGAAAATATTCTGTCCCCACTGCGGAGACTATATTACCCCAAAAATCGAAAGAACAGCCACACCTACAGGTGAATTAATCATAGAATACTATTGCCCCAGGCATGGACTAATAAAAACTGAGAAAAAGAAAAACTACGGCGGAAACCTAGCCAAGATACCTGGCGGCCTCTACATAGCTCTCGAAGGAATAGATGGCTCTGGAAAAACAACACAAGCATCCCTGCTATACGAGTACCTGACAAACAAGGGGTACAGTGTGATTGTTGTAAGGGAACCATGGGTACAAGCAATAAAGGAAGTTCTTTACAAATATAACCTGGACGTCGAGGCAGAAGTCTACCTTTTTGCGGCAGACAGGATTATACTTCAACGAGAAATAGTCTTACCTGCGCTAAGCGAGGGAAAAATAGTTATCTCTGACAGAACCCTTTATGCTAGCCTCGCATACCAGTCATCCAGAGGGGCAGACCAAGACTTTATACGTAGAGTAAACAAATTCGTAAAGCCGCCCGACATAGTCTTCCTTTTAGACATACCAGTAGAGAAGGCCATTGAGAGACTCAGGAATAGGTCTTCCCTCACTCGCTTCGAAGATCCAACATACATGTACAGAGTAAGAGAAAAATACCTAAAACTGGCGGAGGAAGAAAAAGACAAGTTCATTGTGTTAGACGCATCAGGCACAATAGAAGAAGTCCGCACACAACTCGTAAACAAAGTTGAAGAAATCCTACAAAATTTAAAAGCAAACAAAACATAGTATATCCTATGAGACGTGGAAGTGCAACAAGCATAATTCTCGTCATAGTCATCATTGCAAGCCTAGCATTTTACGCCGGGTTCCGCCTGGGCCAAACCCAGACCCAACAAATAACTGTACAAGCTCCACAGCAACCTATACCGCAAGGGGAATGCATAAAGCTTGAAATAATCAATAATAGAGACTACTACCCCAAACTTTTAGACCTACTCTCCAAGGCAAACAAATCCATTTACATTTCAATGTTTGAATTCAAAAGCGACACAGACGAGGTGGCAAAAGTCCTCGAATTACTAATCTCAAAAGCAAAGAAAGGAGTAGACGTGAAAGTCGTCCTAGAAAACACTATAGACGAGAACGAGCTAACGTATAGACGTCTCCTAGACAACGGGGTTCCAGTAAGATACGATACAAGGTCTAGGACCACACATACCAAACTCATCATAATTGACGGCTACATAGTTATCGTAGGTTCCCACAACTGGAGCTACTCGGCGTTCATGAGGAACCACGAGGCAAGCGTAGTAATATACGATGAAAACATAGCCAGACAAGAGACAAACTACTTCATGCAGATATACAGTGGCAACTAAATATAGTCAAAAAATGATGAAAGCCCTCAATAAGAATCATGGAAAAATTTAGTTTCCCATTCTTTCATAAAAAGATAGACGTGTAGTCATTTGGAGATTATAAATCATAAGCTGCGCGCTAGGAAAGGAAAAAGAACACAGCAGGCCTGAGTAAATGTTACAATGGTCAACCAGCCCCAGGCACCGCTTCCGCACCATAAGTTGCAATTTGCCTCTTTCTCTTGTCGATAGGAAAAGGGAGCTAGAAATTTATAGCCCCAAGAAACAGAGTCTCCTATGAAAAAATCCCTCGACAAGGACAGGCTTGCAGGCCTAATAATTCTCATATTCGCATTTACCCTAGGCTCCATCTATGCATACCTTCTGCTCTTCGCAAGCATCGAGACACAGCTACTAGTAATGAAAATTACTTCCCTCTTTGTTGTTGAAACATTCTTCCTCGTTGTAGCCTGGATAGGCATAACACTGCTCTTCTCTCCTCCAGAGGCAAAAATCAGAGAAATAGAGAAGCGTCTAGAAGAAGAGTACAACAAGCTACGCGAGCAAGGATATCCCTTTCCTTGGTAAAAAATATTTTCATCGGGTCTAAACAGAAATTTATAGGGCCATCCTCTTTAGATACACATGGATAGTATTCTTGGGAAAGTTCCACTCGATAAAATATTAAAGACTATAGGCACTAAGAAGCTCGAGCTAGACTCCAACGAGATTTTCGGAGACTACTTGGCCACCGTTAATCCTGCGATAGGCGTGCCAGACGAGTTTCTAGGCTTCTTTGCCTACCACTACGCTGCCACAAACATAGCTGTCAGCTTCGCACGTCCAGACTACGCTTTGCTAGATCTAAACTTCCCAGAAGGCTACCCAGACGACACAATCGAGAAAATAATGAAAGACTTCCTAAGAGAGTGCGAAAAATATGGAACAAGACTCATAGGTGGACACACAGCCAGATACCGTGGCATCGAGTGGCCCATAGCTTCGACAACAATAATCGGGAAAAGGGTCAGAGAAAGAGAGCGGCCTAGCCCAGGAGACACAGTTCTCCTGATTGGAGAAGTAGGCCTAGAGACGGCCTGGCTCATGGGAGAAAAAATCGACCCCAGGACGCTCACCCCGCTCCCAACAGCAATCCAGCTTGCCAGTGCCCCGGGCCTCAAGCTTCTGCACGACGTCTCCGAGGGGGGAGTCTACAGGGCTATAGAAGACATTGCACAGGCATACTCAGTAGCGATAGATATAAGCAGTAATGAGATACCATTATACCCTGGCTTCCCATCAGGCCTCGATCCTCTAACTTCTCCAAGCTATGGAACACTAATCGCCATCGCAAATAGTCCACCCGGGCTCCTCTCCTACTGTAGCGAAAAAGGCATCAAATGCAAAGAGATCGGCAAGGTATTTGCTAGAGATACCACACAGGTGCTAATAGACGGGAAGCCCCAGAAACCAAGACAAACGTTACCAGTTGAAACCCTGTACTCGCCAAGTCTACTCGAGAAAGACGAATCCATGCTAAAACTAGCCGCAGAGTCCCTAGCAAGAATACTATACCAAAGCAACCTGCTACCAGAGACGGGAACAAACATCGCCTACCTGCCCCGAGACACGGACAATCCCAGGGAAGTGCTAGCCCTCGACGGGAGAATAATCAAGACAAAAAGTGGTCCAAAGATATGCGGGAAGCCTGCGCCAGGCGGCTCAACATACCTGGCAAAACTACTCATAGAAGCTAAAAGATCAGGATTGCCCTATAGAGCGGCCATCAACCTGCGCTACAAAAAAGAACTCGTCGAGAAACTTGAACAAGCAGGAATACAAGTCTACGACGCATCGAGCTATGAGGATCCTTGCCCAGTAGTGGGAGCAATTAGAGCCGGCAACAGGGCACAGGCCTACTTCTACAAAGACAAGCCAAACCTGGAGCCGACACTGGTCATACTTGGGGAAGACCCCCTAAAGCTTGCAAATATGATTAGGCAACTCCTAGTAGAAAACCCCCTACAGCCCTAAAAATAAATACTCCCCTAAACCAAAATTGAAGCGATGATGACGCATTTGCCCCCCGGTGACCTGTGAGCCGGATTACCGCGTGCTGAATTTTTTCCCAACCCAACCAGCAAACATTAAAATATACCAAAGAATAGTACAAGGTCAATATGGCTAGACTCTTGTTCCAGGAGGACAGCTACCTAAGAGAGGCAGAAGCAGCCGTCACAAAAATCGATGGAAACAAGGTCTTCCTCGACTCAACAATTTTCCACCCGGGGCCCTCAGGCGGACTAGACACAGACAAGGGCTGGCTCGTCTTGCCCAACGGCGACAAAGTAGAAGTCGTCCAGGCAGTAGAAGAAGCCGGCGACGTTGCACACGTACTCTCGAGGACTGTAGAGCTGAAGCCAGGAGACAAAGTGAAATGCATCCTAGACTGGGAGAGAAGACACAAGATGATGAGGCTCCACACAGCCTCCCACGTCCTAGCATCAATACTATATAACAGATACGGCGCCCTAGTCACTGGCGGGCACATCCAGCCAGACGAAGCAAAGGACGACTTTGACCTCTCAAACGTCGAAGACTGGAAAACCGCGTTCCAGCAGGCAGTCGACGAAACAAACACCGTGCTGAAAAAATGCATAGAGGTAAAGGTATACTGGCTCAGCAGGGAAGAAGCACTAAAAATACCAGGCATAGTCAAGCTTGCAGGCCGTCTCCCACCCAGCGTAGAGAAACTCAGAATAGTAGAAATCCCAGGCATCGACATACAGGCAGACGGCGGACCCCACGTGAAAAACACGTGTGAAGTTGGAGAAATTGTACTAAAGAAACTTGAAAGCAAAGGAGCCAAACGCAAAAGAATCTACTATTCACTAAAAGAATAGAAAGCTACATACGCCCAAAAGCCAAGAAGTAACCTTCGCACAGAGGATCTCAGAATCGAAAAAGCGACCTACCTATGGGATTCATGGTCACGAAGGTGAAGTTAAGCCACGGGAAAGCACACTAGAAATAACTGCGTGTTGCCATTAGAGTGCAACTAAAATAAAACTAGGCGTAATATTTTTACTGACCTGGAAATGGACGCTACAAGAAACATAATTGGTCTATTTGATTCAAACGTCGAGAACTATGACTCGTGGTATGATGCCGAGTCAGGCAGGGCTGTCTTAGAGACAGAGGCAGAGATGCTTAGACGTGTATTGCCCAGGGGGCTCGGCGTCGAGATAGGTTCTGGGACCTGCAGGTTTTCTGGGCTTCTCCGAGAAGAGAGAGACATAGTGTGCCTTGATCCATCCCTTAGAATGCTTCGCCACGGCTATACACGGGGCAGATGCATTTTTGCAGTTGCAGGTGTAGCTGAGGACACGCCCTTAAGGAGTAGCTACTTCTCATTTGCATACATGGTAACCGTTATAGAGTTTCTCCATGATCCAGCCATGGCCCTAAAGGAAACATGGAGAATACTTAAGCCCGGAGGCGTCCTTGCCGTCCTCTTCATCGAGAGGGAAAGCTCTTGGGGAAAATTTTACATGGAGATAGCCCGGAAAGGCATCGACCCGATCCTTGCGAGGGCGAGACTCTACACAGCTAGGGAGGTAGACGAACTGCTAGCAACATCGGGCTTCAAGGTTCAGAAACATTTAATGTCCCTAGCTTATCCTCCACTAACTGTTCCCCCTGCTCCTCCAGAGATCTATGAGGAAGCTTGTAGCGACTGCGGCGTGACGCTTACAGTAGCCGCTAAGCCCAAAGAATTTATTTAGTACTTCTCAATATATGTTTACACATGGGAGAATACTCAAAGGCGATAGTTTCTACAACTACGCGTGACGGAAGACAAGTATACCTGTCTGGAGTAGCAAAGCCGCCCCAGCCAGGCCTAGACGAGGCCTTATCCAGTGTTCTAGCGTCGCTGTCCAATCATTCCTACAGCGAGCTAAACGGGGACAGGGTCGTCCTGGAAGCGAGAAAAATGCTCGAGTCACAGGGCTTCAAGGTCGAAAGCCTAGAAATATACGTTTCCCACCGTTGCCCAATGTGCGGGGCATCGATAAACATTACCCCCGAGACCGTCATCTATGTATGTCCCTACTGTGGCTGGACGGGCGACGTCTATGGGCACAGCCTAGCCTTTAAGGTCTGGCCTGCTCCACCAAGAGAAGCGGTAGAAGAAGCCGCAAGAAGGCTTGGAGGAGTACTAGACAATGCCACGTTGTACTATGTCCCTTTCTGGGTCTTCCGCGTAAATGTTACGGGAGAGTATACGGGGACAGCAGTCTACACGGTGCAACGCACTGAACGCGTGCCGGTAAGGAGGAACAGGGAGACAGAGTGGGTAACAGTTGTAAGGACAGAGACCAGGACAAAGAAGGTTGCCGGCAAAATACGTTTCGAAACACTCAAGGGCGCATTCGGCCGTCTCTACGCTGAAATCTTTGGGGCAGGAGAATTAAAGAGCTGGGTAGAGCATTCCTGGCAGACAAATCCACCAAAGGAAATGGATCCACCTGAGCTGAAAAAATATGCCGAGAACTTTCTCTCTGCCGAGGTAAGTGATGAAGAGGCCCTTGGCCTTCTCAGAAAAGAGATAGACACAGAGATCTACCGCGAGATAGAAACGTCTGCCGCTAGGCAGGTAGAGGGGGCACTTACAGAGGTTCAAATCGAGTACCTATCTACCCAGGTAAACACGCCGGAAAAACACCTAGTATATGTGCCTTATTGGTTCTTCACATATAAAGTTAAGGGAAACCTGTATGCAGGGTCCCTTGTTGGCCCAACAGCCACAATTATCAGGGCTGAGAGGTACATCTCCAACGCGGAGCGAGTAGCAAAGATGATGAGTGCATGGGTAGCTGTCCTGGTTACTGGCGCATTTACAGAATTCGCCCTCCGATATGATGTCGGCTGGGGTTTTCTCGTAATTCCACTGGGCCTCCTAGGAGCCTATAAACTGGCGTCTTCAGCTTTTGAAGCGGCAGAGGTGGTTTAATGCCTATTTGTCCATACTGTGGGGCAACTGTGGAGAGGCAGGCCGGGGAAGTAGTGCTTACGTGTCCCTTCTGTGGCACGGCGTTCACGCTTCAGGGAGTCGAGGTCGGAGAACACCTTATGGGCAGGGTCAATTACGATATACAGCACCTCTTTCAGACCTTCAAGGCTTGGGCTCTGAGGATGCCTGAGACCCCCAACGATTTCACAGAAAAAGCCACCTTTAACGACTATAACCTAATATTTTATCCCTTCTGGATCTACGTTGTAAGGGTGAAAGTTTCTTATCCAGGCGGCTCAGAAGAAATCACACATAACGTTGCCCTGCCAGCATCCACGTCAATAACTAATTCGCCCATCGAGAAGGCGAGACTTTCACTGGCGGGCAAAGTATACTACAGCCACAAATATGTACTAAGCAACAATGGTAAAATCCTAAACCCAGACATCGACCCGTCCACGGCAGACCAAAAAGCTCTGACGCTGGCAGTCTCCCTTGCACAGCAGTCCCTAGCATACCGCTTCGGGGGCAGGGCCCGACTAAAGATAGACGGAACAGAAATAGTCGAAAGAAAACTCGTGCACCAGCCAATATTCCATGTAAATTATACCTACAACGGTAAAAATTACAAGTTCATAGCTGACGCCTCCGACTCGAGGATTCTCTACGCCGAGGTACCCGTCGAACTAAGATTCCGCGTGGCGGCGATGCTTGGAGGAATCACATCCCTAATACTTGGATTAGCAATGCTTCTCTTCTCCAATAATCACCCTGTATTTGCACTGACATCCCTGCTTGGCTTCCTAGTCGTGGGCGGCGTGTCCTTCAGCAAAGCTCTAACCTCCACCGTGGTTACTAGAAAATTCTTCGCCGAGTAATCCTAGAGCATATCCTCCTTGGTTTACAAAGATTTTTAAGAATGAAAGACAACAAACTATTATGGCTGAAATATATAAAAAGGCTACAAGTAACTTACGTCTTCTCGAAAAACTCGAACTTATACTTCCAGGGTACCGGGGCTACAAGGAGAAGGAACTCAGGCGGGAAACTGACCGCCTCATACGGGACTACCTCATATCTAAGATACAGCCAGCTTACAGGGACTTCAAAAACGCTATGAAGGCTATTGCCCTCTCAGGCGATCAGACACTCGCAACAGAATACAATGAGGTCCAGGCAATTTTTGACCGTGTCATCTCTAAGCTCAAAACAATGAGCTATGGCTATACAGGGTTCTTCGACCTAGTTAAAGTGGAGGAGCAACAGCTCGACAAGATGATCGAGTTTGACTGGAACCTAGTTTCAACGGCCGAGAGGATCCAAGAAAAAGCCCGCAACGTGGCTAAGTCTGATCCAGGCAAGCTAAGGGAAGCCCTAGACGACTTGAAAAACGAGCTACTTTCCCTCGAAGACACGTTAATTAACAGAGAAAACATTATAAAAGGTGTGGGTGAGAAGTAATGCCCCAAGTAATCGAATGGGTAAACCCAGGGCCAGAGGACATCGTCTGGCGGTATCCAGATGAAAACATTACATGGGGTGCACAGCTGATTGTCCACGAGTACGAGGTCGCGGTCTTCTTCAGGGACGGAAAAGCATACGACGTCCTCGGCCCGGGGAGACACACACTCACCACCCAAAATCTTCCTCTCATTACAAAGGTTTTAACAACACTCGCCGGCTACCCAACAACGCCGTTCAAGGCTACAGTCATATTCGTATCTACAAAGACATTCAAGGGGCTCTTCGGAGGAAGAACCCAGACCACAGAGCTCGCACCATTAATGTTTAGGGGAGGCTACTGGTTCAAGGTCGGCGACCCAAGAATATTTGTAACAGAGGTCGTTGGCGGACAAGGAAAATACACCTCCAGCGAGGTCAACGAGTTCATTAGGGGCTTTATAAACGAGAAAATAATCAAGCACCTTTCAACATACACACTGGCAGACGCATTCGCAAACATCGAACAAGTATCCTTCAAGACAAAGGCTTTCCTACTCGAAGAACTAAGACGCATAGGGCTAGAACTCATAGACCTCAAATTCGAGGCAATAGACACCACACCAGAATACCGTGACAGGCTCTTCTGGATAAAACAAACAGGAGCCGCAGGCTACGTCCTCCAAATGGACACAACAAAACAAGTAGCCCGCGAACTAGGAAAATCGCCCGGCGCAGCCGTAGGCGCAGGAGTAGCAATAATACCCCCACTAATGCAGCCCCCACCCGTACAGCCGCCGCCAGCTCCGCAGCCACAACAGCAGCCGCAACCAGTACAGCCCCAAACAAAAACATGTCCAAACTGCGGCCGCCAGGTACCCATCGATGCCATGTTCTGCCCCTACTGTGGCTACCGTTTCCCGCCCCCAACAAAGAAGTGTCCAAACTGCGGCAGGGACGTGCCGGGAGACGCCCTCTTCTGCCCCTACTGCGGAACAAAACTAGCATAAATAAGGGGCAAAGCTCAACACTATGCTTTTCTCCTTTACCTACCCCTTTAACACTAGCTTCCTAAAGAACCCCGGATACCTAGCGAGAAGGCCAGCGACTTCGAGCTTAGTAAGGTTTGCCGCTGTAACACGCTTCAATACTTCTATTGGGGCACTCAAGTAGAGTTCTCTCCTCTCAGCAGGTGAAGAGTTCTCCAGATACCTAATAATCCGCAACTGAATGTCAATATTAAATATTAAGCCATATTCTTCTAGAGACTTTCTGTACGGCTTACCATTTCTAAGTGAATCATACAGAGCCCTCGCCGACAAAAATCCGGGCCTTATCCCCTCGCCAGTAAGAGGCATCACTGCCCCTATGGCTTCACCTACAGCAAAATCTCCATTGCCTGGCAAACGTAAGCCTCCAGCAGCAATAGGAGACCCCTTCAAAGAAACAATCTCTGCACCAATCTGCCTCGCCAAGAAGAGTACCCTGTCTCTGAGAAAATCATAATCTGCAAAGCCGCCTGCCCCAATATGGATGAGTCCGTCTCTTCCAGGGAAAACCCAGCCATAGCCCACTAGGTCTAAAAAGAAAAAGATCTTGATTCGGTCTCTCTCTATGTTTGCCCTTGCCTCTGCCTGTAATGCAAGCGCCTTTCTCCCCTTGTATACAGGGTGCCCCCTCGCGTCAACCACTAGTCTGCAATCAATTAGCTTCCTGGGATCCACACCTCGATGTACAATATTTGCCCCCTCAAGTAGCTGCTTGAGGAGCAGTTCTTTATCCACAATGTAGCCTAGGACATCCCCCTTATACTCGTGTATAAGGCTGTTCTCCAGGAATATCTCGTATCCTCTAATTTTCTCGAGAATAGTTTCCTCTGGTAGCTTCATAAAATCATCAATAGAGTAAGGTATCCCCCATCCGCACGGCTTACTAGCCAGCCTCCCATTAACCTCGAAGACGGTTACATCTGTTTCTTCTTCGCTTAAAAGCCGAGCCAGGTATGCACCAGAGGGGCCAGCGCCAACGATGCAGGCTTTTTCGGACATATTTTTCTGCAAGGACACTAGAGACTATTCAAGGTTTTCTCTAGTTCCTCGATCGTAAGCTTGCTAAATTGAAGGATGGCTTGGACTTTGTCGGGCTTCAAGAGAGTTATTATAGCGTCTTGATATAGGCCCTTTACAAGCGGTCCATAGCTCGCAGTGATTTTTCCATTTTTTCTGAGCCACTCCTCAATTTTACCCATGCAGCCTTCTTCTACAGCTAGAAGATAGGTTTTGCTTGATGCACAGACAAGGCTAGTGTTTTTTACACATGTCATCTTTATCCTATCACTTCTTTGAAGAGGTAAGATATAAATCAGTTTGTTCTGAGAAAAGAAGAGTAACAGTTTTTATTAAAATAAGCTTAGCGTGCGGCCCTTGAAAACGCTATTGCACCAGGCAAAAAATTCTGTCGTAGCCTCAAAAATGGGCAGAGAACAGATAGAGGCAACAGTATTCAGGCAAACAATCACTAGAATTATCCTACTTGCCAGTATCTTTGTTAGCGCTACTGCTTTAGCGGGCTTGTCGTTAACAATTTCTACTAGCTAAAATCTCAAGAATATAGAGTCAAATGAAGCAGACCTATCTCATCTACGGCATCTTAGCAGTCATAATAAGCATAGTAATTTATTTCTTCCTAACAGGTTACACTCGCAGCATAGACCCAACAGAGAAACTTGTAACAGCGCAGAAAGCCATATTCTCTTCAAAGGGCTGGGCCTTCCGGGAAGAAATAAACTTCACCTCAACAAGGCTCATAATTACTGGTAACGTTGATCTCGAGCACAACATCCTGAACACGACCATGGTGAAGCTTGAAAACGGCTTTCCATCGTTAACCTTGACTTTTGCAAATAGGACTGGAACATATGCAAATATTGAGGGGGGATGGATAAAAATAGGTGAGGGATGGGCACCAGAACAGACGATACTTTACAAATTGTTTACCCTTGCAACAGAGTCTAGCAGTAAAACGTATAGAACTTATGACACGTCCAACCATATATTCTTCGAGGACAACTGTTCCAGTAGTTGCAAGGACTTGTTCAATACTCTTGAAAGCCTAGCATCCTCCAAGGGTATACAGCCCGAGAAGTACATAGGAATAGTAAGAATCGAAAAAGAAAGAGTCAAGACAATATATTTAGAATTCCTAGGCGGTAAAACGACTATTTGCTCTCTCATCTATAGCATCGAGAGTATAAAAAGCTGAAAACGCGGAATTATTCAAAATTTATGCGGAATTCAAAACCGTACTTTTGGAAGCCAAGCTTTTCATACCACTCGTGTAACGCTTCACGGCCAAACCTACTCGTCGCTATCATTTTGTAGCATCCCTGTTTCTTTGCAAGCTCTATAGCTTCCAGGACTAGTTGTTTTCCAATCCCCCTGCCTCTGAAATCCTCCTTCACGTAGACGTCTTCAAGAAGCGCATAGGGCCTCTCGTGGAGATCGTTTTTAATGAGGTAGACATAGCAGTGCCCAACTTCCTCGCCATCAATCTTTAGAGAGAGTCTGAAACCCTTGCTATTTATTGGCTGTGCGTCTATGGAGGCCATCCTTTCTTCCCGGCTTGTTTTCTTTCTATATATTTCTTCTTACTCGTTTTGCATGTCTATTGTTGTCTCCAAGATGTCTGTTCCATATTCGAGGATTCTCCTGTAGCTTCCAATGATGCTTCTAATCGTTGACACTTCTTCTGGGTGTTCCTGGGACAGCTTCCTGAATATTTCATTTTCAAAACTCTTTATCTCGACAGCATCCACGTCTAGTAGCTTGTTTGCGGTATCTTTATCACGGCCCATGAATGCCGAGAGAGCCGCCTTCACAAACTGTGCAGTTTTGTCGGACAATGCTACTAGGTCTTTAGCTATCCCCTTCTTGTCCTTTAGTTCTTCTATTGTTAAGGCTATAGAGACTGCGTGGTCCCCTATTCTTTCGAGGTTCTTTAAAACCATTGCATAGTGCAACACCTCATGAGGTCTCTGGAGCCCGATTTCTTCCAGGCTTATTATGCCTCTAAGCCCCGTGTGAAGTTGTCGAAGCCCGTATAGATAAAGTTTGTCAATAATGTCGTCTCGGGAAGAAATATCGCTAGGCAAGATTTTTTCATTGTTCTCGAGGGCGAGTCTCACGTCTGACAACATGCTGAGGGAAACATCGAGCATTTTCATAAGTATTGAAGAAATAGGTAGATCCTCTACGTTGACAAGGATCTGTAGAACCATTTCCCTGGAATCCTCATGAAGAATCTCTACGCCTATAAGCTTCCTAGTAATGATGTCTCGAATCGCTTTCTTAAACTCCAGGTCCTCACTGGGAAACACAACCTTGATAGTCTTATAGCCAGTAAGGTACTTCGACATAATCTCCCTCAGGACAGAGCCCTGGCTCATTCCCTTTTTGACCCGTATCTCTGTAGATGCCAGTGGCTCAGGCCTCTTAGTACTGGGGAAAAGCCTTATTGAACCATCGCTTTCAAGGGATAAAACCACGAGGCTTCCCTTATCTATGTTCATTTTTTCTGCCCACTCCTTGGGTATAGACACTATGAACGTCGAGCCCCCTGTCAGCTGTACCCTTCTAACGATTTTATTTGTTGCCATTTCACTCAATAAAGACTCTATAAATTTATATTTATATTTTTTCATACATAAATGCGAGAACCAATACCTTGCCCTACAATAGACTGATAAAACTGTTCAAATTATTCTTATACAAAACTAGAATATGTATTTTTACGAGGTGAAGATTCATTTAATAGCGATGTTACTAGAACTAAAAGGGAGTGGAACCCAAGGCTACCTATCAATTTTATTGGGACAATTTTTCCCTTTACATACTATAAACTTACCACATTTAGAAGTTTCGCAAATCCTCAATACTTACTGATAAAAGAACTACAATGAATGTATGATTTCCCGTATTAAGAAAAGGTATTAAGGATTGTATATATGATTTTTTGTATATCTATATTCAGAGATACATGACGAGCATAAACTCAAAGCTAGGTTTTAGAAAGAAAAGTCTCTGGGTATACCATTTCAACTCGGGTGGATGTAATGGATGCGACATTGAATTTGTCGCTTCACTAACACCAAGATTTGACCTAGAAAGATATGGAGTCCAATTGGTTCCAAGCCCCAGACACGCAGACGTACTAGTTGTCACTGGCCCAGTTACTAAAAACTCCGAGGGTGCCTTAAAGACTATTTATGACCAAATTCCCGAGCCAAAAATTGTAATAGCCTTTGGAACATGTGCATGTAGCGGAGGAGTATTTAACAATTGTTACAATATTCTCGGAGGCGCCGACAAAGTTGTCCCCGTAGATATCAAGGTTCCGGGTTGTCCACCAAAACCTGAGGCCCTCGTAGAACTTCTAAAGAAATTGACCTTGGGTGACTAGCACATGAGTGGGAAAATCCAAAGCAAAATGTTTGTAGAGCCAGGCACAATTTTAGATATTCTAAAAAAGGAAGTAGACAATGGATTCAACCACCTTGTTACAGTAACAGCTGTTGATCTAAAGGAAAGTATCGAGCTAATATACCACCTAAGCGACCTAAAGGGCAACATAAAGCACGTGTCAACAAGGATTCCTAGGGATAAACCCGAAATAGCAACCGTCACGACCCTTATTCCTGGGGCAGACTTTTATGAACGAGAAATAACTGACTTATTTGGCATATCATTTTATGGGAAGCAGACTACTACTGGTCGGTTTATTTTACCAGAATGTTACCCACCCGGTTCTCCCCCACCATTGTTAAAGAATGTCGATTCAAATCAAGTGAAAGATACTTTAGCCAAACAGGAGACCTGCGAATTCAAAGCTACAACTTTGCATGCACCATTATCGCCTGAAAGCGTCGTCCCGGTTGGACCATATCATCCCGCCTTTAAGGAGCCAGAATACTTTAGCCTCGTCACAGACGGAGAAAGAATAGTCAAGGCATTTTTAAGGATAGGCTTTGTCCACAGGGGAATCGAGAAGGCAGCCGAGACTCGTAGCTATCTTAGGGACATTTTCCTGCTAGAAAGGGTATGCGGGATATGCAGTGCCTCGCATTCTTGGTGCTTTGTCGAAGCCGTTGAAAAACTACTCGGCGTAGAGCCACCTAGCAGGGCAACCTATCTCAGGACAATAGTTGCAGAACTAGAAAGAATACACTCTCACTCCTTGTGGCTAGGTCTAGTAGGCTACTGGATAGGCTTCGAATCCATGTTTATGTGGGTTTGGGGCATACGTGAAGAAATAATGAATCTAATGGAAGAGATTTCTGGGAATCGTGTCCATAAGTCATTTGTGACTATTGGAGGTGTCAGGCGTGACGTCAGCGATTCTCTATTGAGAAAGATACAGGAGAGAACAAAGGAATTTGGCAAACAGTTCGAAAATCTTTTGGACACACTGGTAAGTTCGGAGGAAGTTATAGAGAGGACAAAGGGTATAGGAAAATATGACATAGAGGTTGCGAGAAAGTTCTGCACAGTGGGGCCCGTGAGGAGAGCCGCTGGCGAATTATTTGACGTAAGGAAGCTTGAACCGTACGGTGCTTATACCGAAGTCGACTTCGAGGTGCCTACCGAGGAAGAGGGAGATGTATACAGCTTGATCAAGATACGTGTTAAGGAGGTTCTTGAGTCTATCAACATAATCCACCAATTGATCGAGAAAATGCCCTCTGGGAATCCTGTGCCATCGCGATACTTTATGGGTACAGTTCCAGAGGGCGAAGCATATGGTAGGATTGAGGCACCAAGGGGCGAGCTATTCTACTATGTAAAGGCAAATAATACACATAATCCTTACCGGGTCAAGATTAGAACACCTACACTTGCAAATATACAGCTCGTGGCTAATATTCTCGAGGGATACTCAATATCAGACTTCCCCGTAATCGTGACCAGTATAGACCCATGCTTCAGTTGTATGGACAGGGTAACGGTTATCAACAGTTCAACAGGGGAAAAGACCGTTCTACCAGTAAAACTATTGAAAGAAAAAAGGAGAAGGTGATTTAAATGAACAAGTTGAGGGCAAGACTTGAGATAATTACATCTGCCATTAGGAACCTTCTGTCGACACCTATCACCCAGCCCCTTGCTACAAGCCTCCAGGATCAGCAAGTGAGGGGTATACCCATGCTTGATAGCGAGAAATGCCTAGGATGCGGTTTGTGTGCAAGGTCTTGTCCACCCGGAGCCATAACGATGGTTCCTGGAGGTAAGAAGGTAATCGCTGGGAAAGAAGTCCAAAGAAATATTCCAAGCTTCAATTATTATCAATGCATATACTGTGGGTTATGTGCTGATGTTTGCCCGGGAAAAGCCATAACAATGGTCAAGAAGCAACCAGTAGAAATCATCTCTTTATCCCTTGTGGCTATACCTATTACGGATATTGAAGCCCTTAAGGTTCTTTTTGCGTTTATCTCTCTCTTGTTCTTGAATTTCCTTATCTACTGGATTTCAGGAAAAATTGCACCGAAAGGAAAACATTCCAGCAAGGCAGAAGAACCGTTTACAGGAGGTGTTGCTACAAAACTTCCAGTATATAGATACCACATAGACGAGCTCTACATATTCATTGTGCTATTTACGATGTTAGAGGTTGCCTCCTTCATATTGATACTGGAGAGTTCTTTAAGTAGCACGTTTTTCTTGTCCTTATTATTCCTGGCCTATTTACTCATTTTGACTCTTAATCTACTTCACAGGGGTGTTGAAAAATGACGAGCCTTCTTGATGAAGTGTTTACTGTCCTGGTTTTCCCGGGTTTCATCTTTTCAGTAGTTATGGCCTTCTGGTTTGAATATCTAGAGCGCAAGATAACTGCACGCGTCCAAAAAAGAGTTGGACCACTGATTACTGGGCCCAGGGGACTTCTTCAGCCCTTCATAGACGTAGTAAAGTTGCTCTTTAAGGAAGAAATTGTTCCCAAAGGAACAGATATCTTCGCTTTCCGCATTGCTCCGGTTCTCGCAGTTACAATACCAGTGTTTGGAATGTGTTTCATACCGATAATTTCATGGAAAACACCACTTTCGTTTCAAGCCGACTTCCTGCTTGTCTTCCTGCTTTTAGCTCTAAGTCTCCTAAACGTTGCTTTAACTGGATACTCCGTTCTCAGCCCATACACCTCTATGGGTGTCGGTCGGCTCCTGGTTCAGTACTCAATGTACGAGGGCATTTTTCTCTTATCACTTATCTCTGCCATGATCCAGACCCAGACAATAAGCTTTGAAGGTCTACTTAGGTACCAATCTATAAAAGGGCCGTTGATACTTTATCAGCCAATAAGCTTTGTCTGTGCATTGCTTGCATTGCTTGCAAAACTCGAGAAAAGGCCTTTCGACCTGCCACATGCAAAACAAGAAATAGTTGCAGGATGGGAAACAGAGCTCAGCGGAAGAGGTCTCGCATTTATTCGGCTCTATACAGATTTGAGCATGGTTTGGGGCATATCCCTACTAGTAATAGTCTTTCTTGGCGGTCCACTTGGCCCCGGCTTTAATTCATTGATGCCCATTGCTGGATTTACTTGGTTTGCAATAAAAGCGCTTGGTCTCACTATCTTGCTCACAGTTATTAGCGCGTCTACCGGAAGAATAAGAGTCTATGGATTGGCGGACATTTTCTGGGAAAGGCTATATCCCTTGCTTCTTGTTCAGCTCTTGATTTCCTATTTTTTGAGGTGGTTGTAAAATGATGGAACTAGTATTCGCGTTTTTCGGGACAATTTTCATAATAGGTGGCTTGCTCAGTAAAAGGATAACACCAGCATTACTGCTCTTGGCTCTTGGGACAACATTTGTAGCTCTCGCTATCGGTCTCCTAGTCAATACAACGGCTGGCTTACTTGTGTCAACTGTTTTTGCAGGTGCATTGGTAGCGTTAATGGCGCTATGGCTAATAATAGCAGAAGAGGAAACGACTAGAGCAGACCCAATCAATGTTTTATCTTTGGCCTTTATGGTCTTGCTCTGGTTTGCTCTAATGGTATTCATAGCCTTCAAATATCACCCAACGAGAAACCCATACCTCTACATAAGAAACATGACCGAAACAGATCTTGAGCTTGTTTTTCTAGCTATGTTGGTTTCTGTTACGGGCGCTCTTTACCTTTTGAGAGGTGATAAACATGAATGAACAATTAATCCTCATAGGGCTAGGTGGAGTACTAGCCGTCTCGGGACTCTGTATTGTTGCCGCTACAAGAAACCTTATTAAAATAGCGATGGGCATGCAGGCCATCATCCTAGGCTCACTCTTGATTACTGCCGTAGCTTTAAACAGTTTGCCAGAACCAAACGTCGATCCAGTTCTTCTAGTGACCTCTGTATGTGCTGCATCGGAGACAGTTTCGCTCTCAATACTCTATTTGGCTAGAGAAAAACACAGAACGATTGATCCTCAAAAAATCTCTAAGTTAAAGGGGTGAGATGAATGAATCCATTGTACGTTCCAGTGTTGCTTTTCGCTGGGAGCCTCTTTAATCTGATAGTGGGTCGTTTATCAAGAAAACTATGTGAGGCAGTATCGGTTCTCATCACGGGTTTAGCTGCTGTTCTGTCTATTTACTTTTTCCTGTGTCCCATCGAAAACGGCTCGTTCCTGCCGATATATACTGATGGTATTTCTCGCTTAATGCTCCTAGTAGTCAACTCTCTGGGCGCACTTATAACACTTTACAGTGTTGGCTACATGGCTAATGATACGGGCTACACGAGGTACTATACCCTGATTCTTCTCTTCATAGGCTCCATGTCTTGGCTTGTCTTAACCAGGGACCTAGTCCAGCTATACATATTCTGGGAAATGGTTGGTGTATGTAGCGCTTTACTCATTGCTTTTTGGTGGGAAAAGCCTGAAGCCAGGAGAGCCGGCCTCAAAGCCTTTACTGTTACGAGAATAGGGGATATCGGTTTGTTGCTGGCTATAGCCTTAGCTGTTTGGCAGCTAAATACTACGGACATTTCTCAGCTCATAACTGCCCTCTCCAGTAATCAAGATCTTTCCGTACTCTTCTGCACCTTACTCTTTGTCGCCGCTATTGGTAAGTCTGCACAGTTTCCACTGTTTGTCTGGTTGCCTGACGCAATGGAGGGTCCAACATCTGTAAGTGCACTTATCCACGCAGCCACGATGGTAAAGGCGGGCGTCTACCTCATAGCCAGATTCTACCCAGTAATCCAGCTAATCCCAGAAGTCCAGCACACAATTTCAACGATAGCTCTCATAACAATATTTATCTCTGCTATAGCCGCTCTCGGAGCATTCGATATCAAAAAGGTTCTAGCATATAGCACGATCAATCATCTGGCACTCATGTTTCTCGCGCTCGGAGCAGGCTCGCTAACCGCCGCAATATTCCATCTGTTTTCTCACTCACTCTTTAAGGCTCTTCTATTCCTCACTGCCGGCATAATTATACATGAGACTGGGACCAGAAGCCTGGACGAAGTTTCTGGGCTGTGGGCAAGCGGCCTCAAGATTTTGGGAATAGCGTTCTTTGTTGGGGCATTAAGCCTGGCAGGGATACCTCCACTTTCAGGATTCGTCACAAAAGAAATGGTGCTAGAATCAATGGAACACTTGTTCCCAGAGGAGACAGTAAACTTGTTATCATTCATTATATGTCTCCTTTCATCGCTCTACATATTCAGGCTTTTCTTCAGGCTTTTCGTAGGGCATTCGACTCGGCATCTACATGAGAACATAGACACTATGGTTGTAGCTGTAAGCGTCCTCATCCTATTGACACTGATGGCAACAGTCCTTATTTACCCAATTTCTAGCATTATTGGTCTAAACATAGGAGAACTCAAAGTCAACCTCTATGCGCTAACTGGAACCTTCTTAGGGCTCTTGATAGCCTACCTCGTGTGGTGCACGAATAAATTCACTATGCTAAGAGTTTCCCTAAAGCCCTCTGGCAGAATAGCTGACCAAGCATTCTATATAGATAGGCTATACACGTTTATAGCAAAGAAAGCCCTGAACATATTGTCGGAGCTATCTACAAGCCTACAAACAGGGAACCCATCAGTCAATACTCTTTGGCTTATAAGTCTGCTTCTTATCCTACTCATATTTATCTTAGGGGTGATTTAAAATGGAGGAACAATTAATCCAGTACTCATTTTACGGAGTATTTGCAGTACTACTCACAGGTTTTGCACCTCGGAAAGTATCCCGCTATCTTTCAACACTACTATCCATAGGTACTTTACTTGTAGTGTCTATCATCAGTATCGAAGCAAAGGGGATAGCTGGCATCGTAGGACTCGTCTCATCAACTATCGGGATAGCAAGCATACTTTCCGCCCATGAGCTTGTAGAGGAAAACATCTCTCTACACGATGCATTAATTGTTTCAATCGCATCCCTGCTTCCAATCCTGCTTCTGAGCGATGACTTGGTAAGGATGTTTATTGCTTGGGAAACAATAAGCATTTCTATCGTTCTTCTCACGGCCTTCCACAGGGACGAGGAAAGCTCTGAAGCTGCACTCAAATATCTAACGCTCTGCGGAGTGGCGTCTCTAATTGCCCTTCTCGGTATAAGCCTAGTCTACTTTGAAACAGGCAGTCTTGTCGCCGGGAAAGTTGCAGAAGCCAGTTTACTAGCAAAAATCCTCATCCTGATCGGCTTTGGAGCAGAAGCAGCACTCTTTCCACTTCACTTTTGGCTACCCGATGCGCACATGGCGGCACCTGCTCCAGGAAGCGCTGTTCTATCTGGAATCGCCATAGAAACAGCATGCTTGCTTGTATACAGGTTGCTAGGAAGAGATCCAACCATTGCTGGCATAGTCATACCCCTAGCAGTTGTAGGCGCATTTGTTGGAAACTTCAGTGCTTATAGACAAGTAGACATGAAGAGGTTACTGGCCTACAGCTCTATAGCAAATGTAAGCTACATAATGCTGGGGCTTTTCTCGATGAACAAACTGGCACAATCCTTTGCCGTTCTACACGTAGCTGCCCATGGATTCCTTAAGGCTGGCCTGTTTATTCTCTCAGGGCTCCTACTAGCCGAGAGCGGAACAAGAAGGCTTGACTTACTACTAGGATCACTTAGTTCTAGACCCCTCCTAAAAACGATATTTATACTCGCGGCTCTAGGTTTAACAGGCGCACCGCCCACGCTGACGTTCTGGAGCGAACTATACCTTATTGTTGGTCTATCACAGGCCTCATGGATCCTAGCCATTCTCCTAGCATTGGCAATAATAACATCCTTTGGCTACTACTTTGCACTTATATACAATCTAAGCATCAAATCGACCCCTCAAACACAAACAAGTATAACCTCTAAGAGAAAATTCCCCTTATCGAAACTATCAATAATTCTCTTAGTACTGTCTAGCGTGGCTTTGTTCTTTTTCTATCAGAACTTGTTAAGCTTTCTTGGATAACTATTGCATAAAAAGTCTAACAAGATTTCGTCATAAGACAAATAGGCTTTTTATATATATAGAATCTCAGATATAATTTTATCATGCAAAATCTTTTAAGCATTCTTTAACAGATTTTAAGAGGGTCTTATGCTCTCGGATTCAGGAACAATTGCTCTAACCCTCCTCCTGGGAATTATAGCCGGGACGCTAGTTATAGTCTTGGCGTTTCTCTTAGAAAAAGGCCCAGAGGGAACATTTAAAAGAAAAAGATACGAGGCGGGAAACCCCCCTAAGGGAGAAGCAAAAACAAGGCTCCCCTTCCAGTACTATGGTTATCTCCTGCTTTATCTGTCGCTCGAGCCCCTCGTGGCATTCCTATTTCTGTACTCATATATGCCATTGGAGACACTAACTAGATCCGCTATTGTGCTAATAATTATTCTCGCAATGTTTCTCCCTGTTTTAGCTTGGGGGCTCAAATCTGCTGAAGAAATCCATAGGTGGGAAATATGAGCTGTCCCTTTGGCTTTGTAATGGTTGGCAGGCTTGAAGAATCAGCAAGAAAAGCTACCAAGTGGCTTGTCGAAAAAACACCTATAAGGTCTCTAAGGGACTGGGCAATAACGTTCAGTTTATGGCCAGTCCACTTCACTACGTCTTGTTGCGGTGCAGAATTTGCTGCCGCCTCGGCTCCAAGATACGACGCTGAGAGATTCGGCTTTTTGCCATTCAACTCGCCTAGACAAACCAATCTTATGGTAGTCGAGGGAACATTAACAAAGAAAATGGGTGAAGCGGCCAAGATCGTATATGACCAGATGCCCTGGCCCAAGTTTGTGATCGCTATGGGAGCATGTGCAATTGACGGGGGCCTCTTTTATAACAGCTACAATATAGTGAGACCTAAAGATATCCTCCCAGTAGAATATTATATCCCTGGTTGCCCACCGAGACCCGAAGCAGTAGCACAGGCAATAATAATGTTACAGGAAAAGGTGAGGAAGGGTGAATGGAGAAAAGCCTAGCTGGCTTATAGAAATGTTTTCAAAGCTTTCAGAGCTAGGAATAAAGCTCGAGGAAGCCAAGAATGTATTGAAAATGGAAGTTTCCCCTGAATCTCTACGGGAAGCCGCCAAGATACTCATTCAATATGGCTATGATCATTTGGCATCAATAAGCGGCGTTGATTGGCCCACAAAGGGAACCATTGAAGTTATCTATTTTGCCGAGAGCTACGAGCCAGAAAAAAGAGGCATCCTCATCGAGTTAAAAACTGCCACAAGCCGGGAGAATCCTAAGCTCCCCTCACTTATAGACCTGTGGCCAAACGCTCTGCTCTTGGAGCGTGAAACATGGGAAATGTTTGGAGTTGTATTTGAGGGGAACCCAGACCTCCGCAGGCTTCTCTTGCCTCCCGACTGGTCTGGTCCCCCACCTCTAAGAAAAGACTACAAGGTAGTAGAGGAGGGTATATATGTTGAGTATGAGTAGCGAGTTTGTCTCTTCAAGGCTACTCTTCAAGGAGGGCGACGAGAGCACATACGAGCTCTTCATTGGTCCACAGCACCCATCCTCTGGACACATGAGGTTCATTGTGAGACTTAAAGGGGACATAATCGTCTCGGTAGACCCCGACATAGGCTATGTCCACAGGACAATGGAAAAGCTAGCAGAGGGACGGGAAGCAATCAAAGCTATACCCCTACTGGAAAGGCTCACTATAATCGACTCACATAATGCCACCGTTGCCCTGGTAACTGCCCTCGAGAGACTGCTCGACGCAGAGCCACCTCCCAGAGCTCTCTACTTGAGAACTCTCCTCTCAGAGATAAATCGTATTGCAAGCCACCTCTATGGAATGGGAATAGCAGGGATAATGCTAAACCACTCGACAATGTTCATGTGGGCGTTCGGGGATCGTGAGGTCTGGATACAGCTGGCAGAAGAGCTGACTGGCGCCAGGCTTACGCATACGTATAGCATACCGGGGGGAGTAAGAAGAGATCTTCCACAGGGTTTCAAAGAGAAATTCGAAAAGGCGGCGCGCTACATGGAGAAGAGGTTGCAGGAATACATGAAAATATTTCTCCTCAACCCCCAGATCGCGTCCAGGTACGAAGGAGTCGGAATCCTAAAGAAGAGCGAGGCGCAAAGACTTGGCATAGTCGGCCCCAACCTCAGGGCAAGCGGTGTCAAGTACGACGCGAGGCTCGCAGATGACTATGGGGCATACAAGGAACTAGAATTCGAGGTGCCAGTAAGGGAGGAAGGCGACTGTATGGCTAGGATGCTCGTGAGAGTAGAAGAGATCAAGCAGAGCCTATCCATTATCAGGCAGGTTCTAGAAAAGATGCCAAGTGGACCCATATTTGCAGAGAAATACTTGAAGCTCCTGCCGCCAAAGACGCGTGAACAAGTTCTCAAAACCGGCCACGTTAAATTCCCAGGGCTTTTTGCATCCCTAAAATTGCCGGCTGGAGAAGCAGTGGCCAGGGCAGAGATGGGCCACGGAGAAATATTCTACCACATAGTAAGCGACGGTTCTACAAAGCCCTATCGCTTGAGGGTTGTTACGCCATCGTTTAGAAACGTGATACTTTTCCGCTACCTGCCGCCCGGGCACAGGTTTATGGATTTCCCAGCTATATATGGGAGTCTGGATTACTTCCCACCAGAAGCAGATAGGTGAGAACTATGGATATAATTGGTTTTATAGTCAAGTTGTTTTTGTCCCCCCAGGTATTTGCGCCCATAGTGTTTCCAGGACTCCTTACAGCCCTCGTTGTCCTACTGATAATAATCTGGGCCGAGAGGAAAATCGCTGCCAGGATACAGATGCGTGTAGGGCCCTTATATGTGACACGCCACCTGGGAGGAGTGCTCCAGATGCTTGCCGATGGAACAAGGTACATGTTCCAAGAATTCATTGTACCCGAAACAGCGGACAGGATACCATTTATTGTTGCGCCAATCCTAGCATTGACCTTGGCGATACTTCCATTTGCATTTATACCCTCAGCTCCTGGGTTCTCCCCTATATCTTCGCCCCTAACATTGCCCGCGGTTCTAGCTGTCATCTCTGCGATACCAATCTCTGTTTTGCTAATGGGATGGGCTTCTAATAACAAGTTCTCTATACAGGGAGCCGTAAGAGAGGCTTTTATGTCTCTAGGATACGAGGTCCCGCTCTTTATTTCCGCTATCTCTATGTCTATTCTGTATGGGACAATGAGCCTAGAAGAAATGGTGACTAAGCAATTTATTCCGGGGCTTATTCTTAACCCGATAGCGGCCTTTACTTTTCTAGTAAGCATGATTATGAGTGCAGGCAAACTGCCTTTCGACATAGTTGAGGGAGAACAAGAGATCGTAGCAGGTCCCTACGTTGAGTATACGGGCATAATTTTTGGGATAGGGATGGGTCTTGCATACCTAAAGCTCTACGCCCTGTCATTGATCTACACAATAATCTTTTTGTCAGGCTGGGAGCCTCTTCCCAAGCTACTCTATGATATCTATCCAGGCATAGCAGGCATATTCCTCTTTGTGAAGGCATTCCTCCTAATGCTCTTCATAGTGTTTCTAAGATCTGTATACGGGAGATATAGGCTTGACCAAGCTTTGAAGATAGGTTGGCGTGTATACTTTGTTATGTCTATTGTTTCCCTCATACTTTCGTTGGGGGTAAGGGTGATCCTAAATGTCTAATCCAGTTAAGAATTTCCCCAGGCATATCGAAGCTATATGGACAGGGCTAAAGTACCTCGTAAAGCCCAACAGAATGACTGTATACTATCCTGAATACTTTGTTGAGCCTCCAGAAGGCTACAGGGGGTTAATAAGGTACTATCCAGACAAATGTATACAATGCGGTCTATGCGCAATGGTTTGCCCAGCAGGCGCAATGAAGATGTACGTTAAGAAGGGAGAAAAGAAGGGAAGACCAGGAGTGAACTATCAGAGATGCATATTCTGCGGCTTCTGCGTTGACATTTGTCCACAGGACGCACTCGAAATGACAAAGATCCATGACGTTGCATTTGAAAGGTTTGAGGATCTTGTCTTCCCGCCAGAGAAAATGGCTCTTGAGCCTGTTTCTCCAGCACTAAAGATGGGGGCTAAAAAGGTTAAACCTGTATTTGATGAAGAGAGGGGGTTGAGGCATGAGTCTGCCTGAATTCAGCCTTGTGTATGTTCTAGCCGCCGGCACGGTAGCGGTAATAGCGGCAATTCTATCTGTAAAAGCACGGGAAGACTTCTACTCAGCAATCCTGCTTGGAATCGTGGGCCTAGCCATAGCATCTTTAATTGCGCTTTTAGGCTTCCCATATGTCGGGATATTCCAGGCACTGGTATATGTAGGGGCAACTGTCATGTTTGTGATTATGGGTGTCGTTTTTATTGGTAGAGGGATGGTTTCGGAGAAGAAAATGATTCTTCCAGCTGTCCTAGTAGCTGTCCTGGGATTTTTCTCGGTGCTACAGATACTAGTCTCGCCACTTGCTCAGCAGGTAACTACTGTGAATACTGCCCTCAGTCTAGAAGGGCTATTGAAAGTTTTCTCAGAGAATTTGCTTGCATTCTTCTACTTGTCTCTCTCGCTTCTTGCTCTCTTGTTAGCTGGCATATCAATAGCTAGGGGTGAGACAAATGAATGACTTGATTTTTCTAGTAGTCTCCTCAATGCTCTTCAGCATAGGTCTGGTAGGTGCTGTCATCCATAGAAGTGCGGTCAGAGTGATGATTTCTTTAGAGATAATGTTCAACGGAGTCCTACTGGCGCTATTAACTCTTTCTAAGTACTTTAATCCTCTGGGCGGAAGCATCCTGGCCCTCTATGCGATCGCTTTGAGCTCTGTAGAGGTGGGGCTCCTTATTTCTGTATTTATCCTCCTGTATAGGAGGAGTAAAAGTCTGGATGTTTATGAAATAGTTGGTTTGGGTGAGTAAAAATGAGTGAAATACCATTATTATGGGCAACACTGTTGGCTCCACTTTTAGCATCCATTTTGTCTCTATTCATCAAGGAAAAGAAGAGCCTTGCCATTCTAAATTCAGCGGCACTAGGTTTTTCCGCAATTGTTCTTCTTTATCTCTATACCAGCAAAGGCACAACCTGGATGGATCCAGTCAGTTTCAGCATAGGCGGTCTCGGAACATTTGCACTCGTAATTGACCCCACGGTCTTCCTGGTAGCATTCAGCATAGCGGTTACAACTTCTGTGATAGCTCTATACAGCCTGCCATACATGGATCACAGGTTTGAAGAACTGCACCACGAGGGGGTATCTGCGCCCGGCTGGGGCTCCTACTACTTCCTCTACACATTGTTCGCCCTAGCAATGATGGGCACCGTGATGTCAACAAACATAGTCGAGTTCTATATATTCCTAGAGCTCACACTTATACCAAGCTTCCTACTGATAGCCTTCTATGGCTACGGAGAGAGACTAAAAATAGCCATAATGTATCTTTTATGGACACATGTAGGTGCCCTACTATTCCTCATCGGTGCACTAAGCGTTGGACAAAAGATAGGCTTCGACTTCATTACACAGGGAGGCTTTAGAATAGGTGCCGCAAACAACCTTGTGGGACTAGAATACGCCTTCTGGCTAATGATTCTAGGTCTCTCAGTTAAGCTTGCGGCCGTCGGCGTCCACATGTGGCTACCATACGCCCACGCCGAAGCACCTACACCGATATCTGCACTTCTAAGCCCCAACCTGATTGGTCTAGGAGGAGCAATGATGTTTAGGATCGTATACACCCTATTCCCGCAAATGTTTGCATCAGCCTCCCCAATACTTACAGCGTGGGCAGTCATAACAATGACTTACGGTGGACTAATGGCGCTCAGCCAGACAGACTTTAAGAGGTTGCTCGCCTACAGCAGTATCTCGCAAATGGGATACCTCCTACTTGGACTAGCCTCTGTAAACGCCTACGGCATAGCTGGAACATTCCTCCACTACATGGTCCACGCTTACGGAAAAGCAATCCTCTTCGCCGTAGCAGGCATCCTTATAGCAACATACCACGGTCTAAGAGACATAACGAAGATGGGTGGACTAGCCGCAAAAATGCCCTATACAGCTTCACTTGCATTACTAGGCTTCATGCACATCACCGGAATACCGCCGACCCTAGGCATCTGGAGCGAATACCTAATAGTTAGAGGAGCAGTAGCACAGGCACTACAAAACGGCTCAACATGGTATATCCTTCTAGCAGTAGGGCTCCTCATAGCAATAGGCCTATCAACTGCATATGCATTTGTAACAATGAGAAGAATCTTCTATGGCCCACTCAAAGTCCAGGAAGCTAGAGAAGCCAGCGCGTCGCTCTGGGGACCATTACTAGTCTTCGCACTCCTCGGCATACTCTTCTTCCTATTTGCCTCTCTTCTCATAGATCCCCTCTTAAGCTTCCTGAAAACGTTCCCGCTAGGTGCATAAACATGGAGAGCCTGCTACTGCTTGCTTGGCTTTCACCATTCATTGGAACCCTCCTCATACTATTATTTAAGAGCGCCTCCTGGAAGATAAAATCACTCCTAGGCATACTATCCATCCTTGTCTCTGCACTCGTATCTAGCTATGCCGCTTATCTATTCCTAACTGAGGGAGAATCCATACACATAAGTTATCCCTGGGTGAAAAGCCTAAACGTTTCTCTGGGAGCATTCTTTGACGGCCTCTCTACAGTTATGGCCCTAGTGGTTTCATGGCTAAGCTTCCTGATAGCTGTCTACAGCTACGAATACATGAAGGGAGAAGTAGGCGAAACACGGTACTGGCTCTTCTTCACATTCTTTGTTGGAAGCATGATGCTACTCGTACTCTCAGACAACATGATAAGCATGTTTATAGGCTGGGAGGGAACAGGGCTTGCAAGCTACGCCCTCATCGGGCACTGGTTTACAGACGAAGAAGAAAGATGGGTCGGCGAACCCGGCAGAAGAGCACTAGGCGTCCCAATGTGGTCTGAACCAAGCCACTCAAGCCTCAGAGCAATAGTTTTTACAAGGCTAGGAGACGTTGGAATGGTCATAGGAATAGCGACCCTACACACATTGGCCGGGACCACTCTATTGTCCGGACTCCTTGACGCCCAATGGGCAACACAGCTACTAAGCAAAGGCGTGTTACCCGTGTTTCTCTGGCTACTTTTCCTCGGAGCCCTAGCGAAAAGCGCACAGTTCCCGTTCCACGAATGGCTCGTCACAGCAATGACTGGCCCAACGTCGGTAAGCGCGCTGATACACGCTGCAACAATGGTAAAGGCGGGTGTATACTTTGCGCTCAGGTTTTCACCCTTCCTTGTAGCCGCATACATCGTACTCCAGGGCGGCATCGGCTCCACAATAATTGAAGAGTTCCTCGTTGGCCTTGCAGTGATAGGCGCATTCACAGCCTTCATGATGGCTACAATGGCAATCGTCAGCAGAGAGCTCAAACTCGTACTAGCCTTCTCTACAGCCAGCCAGCTTGGCTACATGTTCCTCGGCGTTGCCGTGGGAACACTGGTCGGGGGCGCTGTTGGGGGTCTCTATGCAGGTATGTCACACCTAATGAGTCATGCCGTGTTCAAGGCGGCCCTATTCCTGGGCGCCGGAGCAGTGATTCACGCTGTCCACTCTAGGTTTATTGACGACATGGGCGGATTAGCCAAAGAGATGCCCATTACAGCCACAGCATTTGTGCTAGCTTCCCTGAGCCTTGCTGGTGTACCACCCTTCCTAGGATTCTGGACGAAGGACGAGATAATACACCTGTCTTCAGAGACAGGCCTCATAGTGCCCACATTCTTAGCAGTAATAACTGCCTGGATAACAGCGTCTTATACAGCCCGAATGATTTCAAGAGTATTCTTTGGCCATTCCCACCACAAAGCACACGAAGTCAGCCCAGTAATGTTTACCCCGTACCTCGTCTTGGGTCTAGCAAGCATAGGAATCGGAGCAATATGGCCCTCGATTTCTGGCAGCTTTGAAAAAATGCTTGAACACACCTTGGGAGGTGAAAACTCTGTCCATATGCTTGAAGGTCACATACCTGGAACATTTGAAGCCACAATTATCCTTGTCCTCCTCCTATTTCTCTCAGTATTCTACATCTACAGCATAGCAAAGAAACAGCCCTACTATTACATCTCTAAGAGCCCCATTCTAATGAAGCTTCACAGTTTCCTCTTTGACAGGTGGTATATCAATGCACTGTACTATAGGACTATAGTTGATGGATTCAAGGAAACGTCCAAGGCCCTCTACAAATACTTAGATACACTTATAGTCGAC
Organism: Thermofilum sp.; assembly: GCF_038871435.1. NCBI lineage: Archaea > Thermoproteati > Thermoproteota > Thermoprotei > Thermofilales > Thermofilaceae > Thermofilum > Thermofilum sp. The sequence continues at coordinate 343,388 of NZ_JAVZIC010000002.1, read as the reverse complement.
AACTTCTACCACAAAGCCATACCTAAATTATTCCAGCAACTAGTCAATGTGACTTCAATATACATAGAACACACATGGGACCGTATCCTGCATCACTACCTCGTAGAGGGCTTTAAAGGCTTATGGAGGATATTCAAGCAACTGCAAACTGACAAGGTGTCAAGCTACTTACTCTATCTCTGGCTAGGATTGTCCCTAATCCTGGTATCCATGTACATTTTAGGGTGGTTCCCATGATGTTGGAAGCCATATACCTCGATATAGCTCTACTAGTACTAACCGCAATAATAGCCCCGTATTTAAGGAAACAGCCGAAGATACTCTATGTCTTAGCATCACTCGCCCTAGCTTTCACCTTACTCGTAAGCCTAGAGGAATCATTATCAGGCACAATAGCCACAGGAGAAATGGTCACCGACTGGTTTACCTCCCTCATACTAACCATTGTCCTCGCAGACATCCTCGTCGTAATAGCCTCATCATTCCAAGCCCTCAACCTGTCCCCCGAGGGCCCATCCTTTATAGCGACACTACTATTAGGCATAACTGGCCTCATAGGCCTCTCCCATGCAGGAACAATACTCATGCTCCTCGTCTCATGGATACTTGTCTCTGTGACAAGCTACGCTATGATTGCACTCATGAAAGACAAGTACTCAGCATCTGGAGCAACAAAATACGGGTTAATGAGCCTAGCCTCCTCAATGCTCCTCCTATTATCACTAACCTTCGTAACAACACAGGACCCAAAACTATCAATCACTCCGTTAAGTTCTCCACCCATAATAGTGGCGGTAGCTACCCTAGCTTTTTCCGCAGCTGCTTTTGGCTTTAAAGCTGGAATATTCCCCTTCCATGGCTGGCTACCAGACACCTATGGCATATCAGATCCATACCCAGTAGCAGTGGTGGCTGCAATCTCAAAAGCCGCAGTTATACTTGCATTCTACAAACTCGCAATTCTGATAGCCCCTATCGTTTCGTCCCATTGGCTAACGCTCCTCGGAATACTCTCCGTCCTCACAATGACTTATGGAAACATAACTGCCCTCCTACAGAAAGGCTTCCAGGGCATCCTTGCCTATAGTAGCATAGCACATGCAGGATACATCCTAATAGGTATCGCGGCGCTCTCCTTACCGGATCCGCATCTACGGTACCTCGCCATGCTAGGACTACTCATGCAACTAGTAACCTACTCCTTTGCCAAGACCGGCCTCTTTCTGCTAGCAAAACTAATTAGACAAAAAGAAAGTCCCCCGCTCAAACTTGAACACCTAAACGGCCTATCAAGGGTAGATGGTTCTCTAGCCGCTTCTTCATTAATACTCGTCCTAAGCCTAATGGGTATGCCCCCACTCGTAGGTTTCTGGGGCAAATTGTTCCTATTCTTCTCTGTCGTGGGGCCAGCTACATGGCTAACCGCTATAGCCCTCATCAACACTGGAATCGCCGCCGCTTACTACGCTAGGATAATAAAAGCCATGTACTTCGAGCCAGGAAGTCCAAACCTCTCAAAAGATAGAGGACTCAAAGTAGCAGTAATTATTTCAGCCATAATCTCACTATTAGCAGGCTTTATACCGATCTTCCTCCCGATACAATAGAATTTATACAAAAAATTCCTAGATATTTCTGAATTTTTTTCTCTTTTTGAAAAGAAAAACATTTTATTCTACAGCCTTGGAACCCTATATGCACAGAGAAGAAACAATCGAGGAATTCGAAAAACAATTCAACGAGTTGAGAAACAAGGGCGTAAAATTCTACGAAGTAGCTGTGCAAGACCTATATGGACACATACGTGGCCGCATACTAAAGCCAGAAAAACCTGAAGACGTCCTAAAGGGATACCGCGTAGATGCATACAGCATAGGCTTCTTACCTATAGAAGATTCAGACGCGATGCTTGTTCCCGACCCTACAACACTCAAAGTCTACAGGACAAGAATGGGTCTTACAGCTTTCCTCATGGGAGATCTCTACAAAGACGGCAAACCATTAGACATTTCTCCGAGGACTCTACTCAGAGAGTTTTCCCGTTCGAAAAACTACAAGGTCTTGATGGGAGCCGAGCTTGAATTCTACCTGACAAAAAACCATAGACCAATAGACGACGGCTCATACATGTATCTCTCCCCCTACTCAAACAATTCAGACTTTTTGGCCGAGGTAATCATCCGAGCAGAAGAAGCCGGCGTAGCAATCTCTGCTACACACCACGAAGTGGGACCCAGCCAATACGAGATTCTCCCAAAAGCACGAACACCTCTCGAGTTGGCAGATGAAGTGGTATTTCTAAAGAAGCTCCTATGGGAAACAGCTTACGAGAAAGGCTTGGAGGCAACCTTTATGCCTAAACCCTTTAAAGGCTTGCCGGGGAACGGTCTACACATTCACGTCTCCGTTCATAACGGAGAAAGAAATATTGCAATAGAAGAAGGCGAAATTACTGAAACAGGAAAGAGGGTTGTAGGGGGTCTGCTCTCTTATTCTTCCACATTCGCTCTACTCACCAACCCCACTGTTAACTCCTATAAGAGGCTGGCCCCTGGATTCGAGGCTCCAGTCTATATTTCTTGGGGGAGAGGAAACAGGACTACAATGATCCGGCTACCCGTGGGCCTAAAGGGGCTCTCGGGCACAATCGAGTACCGTCTACCAGACCCCGCTGGAAACATTTATCTCAAGATACTCTCTGTCCTATACTCAACAGTGAAAGGACTAGAAGAAAATCTAACCCCGCCACCAGAAAGCAATGAAAATGTTTTCGAAAAAAATGGTCTACCAAGAGTCCCTCAAAGCCTGGGAGAAGCAATAAACATTGCACAAAAAAGCCCAAGTCTTCCTAGAGACCTAAAAAAACTAACAGAGAAAATGGTAGAACTGAAAACAAAGGAATGGGACACATACTCCAGAATAGCTGGAAACCAAAACCCTCAGGAGATTACAGACTGGGAAATAAAAGAATATTTTTTCCTGTAAAGAATTTTCACATTTTAAAGAGTCACCGAAGGCTAGATGAGCCATCCCTTTTCACGAATAACGTCCAAAAGAAGCTTGAACATGCCGGGCATAGCTTCTGGATCTGTGCCAGTAATGATGTTCCCGTCGCGGACAAACTTTTCGTCAAGCACTATTGCTCCAGCGTTACGGAGGTCATCATGTATCGAGAAAAATCCCGTTAGCTTCCTACCCTTAGCGAGGCCAGCAGAAACAAGAACCCAGGGACCGTGACAAACCGCCGCCACCACTCCTTTCTCGGCCACTCTCTTAACAAGTTCAAGAATTTCCCTGCTTCTTCTCAGCCTATCAGGAGCATAGCCGCCAGGTATCCATAAGACAACATAATCCTCAGCTAATGCACTTCTTGCATCCTTGTTCGCCCTTATGGTTAGCCCGCTCTTTCCTTTGTATTCTCTTGCCTCAGGTCCTACGAGGTCTACCTCAAAGCCAAGCTCCATGAGCCTATAAAGTGGGTAAATGAGCTCCCTCTCGTCAAACAAGTCTTCAACCAAAACTGTTGCCTTCATTATGTGTACTTGCTTCGCGTAGATATTTATTCCTTATTCACAATTTTCCAAAGAAACCAAAAGTTGAGACATAGGCACACGGTAAATCATAAGAACTTAATTTTACTGAAATACTTCTCGAGATACTGTTTATTTGCCTCGTCGCCCCCGGGTACATTTGCACTCATCCACACTTCAGGTTTAACCCCCATAGATAACAACTTCTGAACGGTTCTAGCGACAAGAAGCTGTAGTATAAACGAATTGATTATGGTGGAGACCGGCGCCACCTTCTGCTCTAAGCCCTCGAGTTTAAGGTAAGCATCACCCTCAGGAACCTTATTATCGATAACAACATCTGCAAGCTCGAAAAGCTTCTTCCCCAAAGGATTGCTTGGGGGCACCCTCTTGCTATACTCAACAGAAGTAATAGCGACAACCTTCAACCCCCTGCTTTTAGCCTCTGCCGCCATCTCAACAGGAACAGCGTTCTTGCCAGAGTTACTCACAATTACAAGCACAGAATTGGGGACAGGCTTAATTGACTCGAGCAAGACCCTGGCATAACCAGAAAGCCTCTCAAGCATAGTACTCTTAAAGGCACCATTAAGACCCGAAATACTCAAATCAAAAACTGGGTACACACGCACCAAGCCGCCTGCCCGATAAAAAGTCTCAAGAGCCATCATCATCGAGTGCCCCGTACCAAAAACATAGATGAAACCATCATTCTTAAGAACTTGGACAAAGAGTTCTATAGCTCTCTCCATGTTCAATTTTTCTTCACGCACTATCCTCTCCTGGAGACTGGCTATTCCAGTCAAAAACTCTGAATAAATATCGGAAACCATTTTTATCATTCTTCATGTTTCACAACATAAATATATTTTTAGATGTTCAAACACACCATGAAAACCATCGTCCTCAAAGTTAAAAACAAGAGCGGACTACATGCGAGACCTGCAGCCGTCTTTGTCCAAACAGCAAAAAAATTCACGTCAAAAATAATTGTAAAAAAGGGCGAAAAAACCGCGGACTCAAAAAACATTCTTCAAATATTATCCCTAGGCATAGACATGGGAGACGAAATAGAACTCCAGGCTGAAGGTCCCGACGAAGAACAAGCAATAAACGAGTTGAGCAAACTTCTGCTTGAATACCTCCCATCTATAGATCAATAATTTCATAAAATTCATTCGAAAACCTTGACATCCTTTTTCTTTAAATAATTCTGAGACCACTCCTTTATATCTCGAGAGGAATCAGCCTCCTCAATCATTTCTCTAACTTCCTCAGCTAGCTCTGCAAAGTTAATCCTCCTAACAACATATTTAACTTTCCCTACAAAGCCCGGAGCTACACTCAGTCCCTTAATACCTAGACCGACAAGAACAGGTATAGCAACACCTCTACTAGCCATTTCGCCACATACTTCCGTCTCTACCCCCTCACGAATATGGTCAAGGGCGTACGACATAAGCCTCAAAACGGATGGATTAAGTTCATCGTAGACATTGCTTACATATGTACTTGTTCTATCTGCCGCTAAAACATACTGGGTTAAATCATTCGTACCAAAGCTAACAAAGCTCAATCTGCCCTTATCTACGAGTTCTCTTACTAGCAAAGCTGCAGAAGGCACCTCTATCATGACGCCCAAAAGAGGGATCTTAACGTTTTGTCCCTCATTCTCTAGCTTTTCCTTTTCTTCTTCAATGAATCTCCTAAGCTCCTCAACCTCCTCAACTGTGGAGATCATGGGAAACATAACTCTCAAGTCACCATATACCGACGCCCGCAAAGCCGCACGAACCAGAGGCCTAAGCATTGAGTCACGATACTTTAACAAAAGACGCGTCCCCCTAAAACCCAACTGGGGATTTGCCTCCCTCGGAATCTCTAAAAACCTTACAGGCTTGTCTCCACCAATGTCTGGGGCACGCACAGTTAGAGGACCGCCTCCTAGGAACTCTAAGCTCTTCTTAAAGAGATTAAATAATTCCTCCTCACTAGGGGCTACATCCCTAGCCATGTAAGCAAACTCAATCCTAAACAACCCAACTCCCCCGCAACCATAGCTCGGAGCTACGCGGACCTCCTCTAGGCTACCAGTATTACACATAACAGCTACTTTTACCCCGTCAACTGTTATGGGCTCGAGCTTTTCCTCTCTTGCATACAGAGATACTGTTTCCTTATACTCGGCGACTAGAGACTTGTAATTATCAATTAATCTTGGGGAGATATCAACAACTAAATAGCCATTCACACAGTCAAGCACAGCGGTAACGTCATTTCTCAAACTGTTTAAGTCAACCTCTTGAGAAATCAAATAAGGCACACCCTTCAACCTAGCCAATATAGACACATGCGCCGTCAACCCACCTCTCCGAGTAACTAGGCCCGCTAGCCCACCCTCAACAGCCTCCAAAAACCTAATGGGATCAATTTCTTCTGCTACAAGAATTCTATCTCTCCAATCAACATCTGTCTTAGCCGCTCCAATAATGCTTGAAACCAGGCGGGCTGAAATGTCATGCAGATCCTGAGACCTAAGAGCAAAAAGCTCACTACCACTCTTAAGCAACTCTGAATATTTCTCGTAAACCCTCTTTACAGCCGAAGCGGCGCTGAGAGACAGGTTCCGAATAAGTTCTTCAGCCTCTGACACAAGGGAATCAAGCATAAGTAACTGTGCATCAATAATTTCTTGTTCTGCTTTCGGGAGAATTCTCTTTAAGTCTTCAAGTCTCTTTTTCACTATTAGGCTTGCCTCGTTTAGAAGCTTTGTTTCTTTATCCACACCGTTGGATTTCGATTCAGAAATGCTTTCTAATATATCTTTCTCCTTCAGGACAAAAATCCTTCCAATAGCCACCCCAGGAGACACGATTAGGCCTCTATACCTCGTCTCACTGCTCCTCGGTAAACTACTCATTCTTTAACCCAATCTTCTATTATCAAAAGGATATAAAATGTTTTTAAAAACTAATGCGAAAAACTAATGTTTATATTCCTAAATACACAACTGTATTCAGGGTTGACACTTGAGAATTCAAGTTAGGAATGCGCATGTTTTGACTCCGCTAGAAGATATCGGCGTGGTTAATATCTCTATAAGGGATGGCGTAATTGAGAGTTTCAATGTCCAAGGAACACCGGACAAAATAATAGATGCTGAAAGACAGTATGTCGCCCCAGGATACATCGATACCCATATACACGGCTATGCAGGCATAGATGTTACGGAGGCTTCGCCAGAAGAAATACTAGAAATGTCACAAAAACTTGCAGGACGTGGAGTGACGGCATTCTTGGCTTCAACAGTCGCCGCACCCCACGAGAAACTTGTCCAAGCCTGTAGAAACATTACAAAGGCGGCTGAATCGTGGTCTCCCTCTAAAGGTGCGAGAATTCTTGGACCTCATCTAGAGGGCCCCTATCTAAATCCCTCCATGAAGGGTGCCATGAATGAAGCATATCTGAGAAAGCCAAGCCTGAAAGAGTTTGAAGACTACTACCTTGCTTCGAAGGGACTTCTCAGAAAAATAACGGTCGCGCCTGAGCTCGAGGGAGCCATAGATTTCATCAAATCCGTAAAGAGCAGAGGTATAACGGTCAGTTTGGGGCATTCCCAGGCAACATACGACGAGACCCTTAGAGGAATAGAGGCGGGAGCTACAGTCGCCAACCATATTTTCAACCAGATGAGGCAATTTCACCACAGGGAACCAGGCCTCCCATTTGCTCTACTCCTAAACCCTAACACATTTATCGAGATGATTGTAGATTTCATACATCTCCATCCAGCCACTGTTCAACTCGTATTCAAACTGGCAGGACCCCTACGAACAGTCCTCATAACAGATGCAGTTAGTGCGTCTGGCTTGCCCGATGGCGAGTATGTACTGGGAGGCCTCAAGATAACCGTTAAAAATGGCGTTTCAAGGCTGAGTGAAAGCGGGGCCCTGGCCGGAAGCACCTTGACAATGGACAATGCAGTCAAAAATGTGATAAAGGCCGGAGCAGGCCTTCTAGAGGCACTTACAATGGCTAGCTATACACCCTCTAAGAGCATCGAGGCATTAACACGGGAAAAAATAGGCTACTTAAAGCCCGGATACAAGGCAGACCTCATTATTCTAGATGAAAAATTAAATGTAAAGAAGACAATTATAAATGGAGAGCTCGTCTACGAGGGATAAAAATGGGAGGAATATTCGCTGCTATTTCAAAAAGTTCTGAAAACACTGTTCCCATAGTAATAGAAGGCCTTAGAAGGCTTAAATACAGGGGCGCAGACAACTCGGGAATAGCTGTTCTTCTAGACGGACGCATAGAGATTTTCAAGGAAGCGGGATCAATAGAGGCAGTTTCAGCGAAACTCGGACTAGAAAACATATCCTCAAGAATAGTCTTGGGACACACGCGCTTCGCCACCCATGGACGACCCACTGTTGAAAATGCTCATCCCCACACCGACTGTGAAAGAAGGATTGCTGTCGTCGGAGACGGCTCACTCTCAAACTATGAAGATTTAAGAGACAAACTGCTGATGGAGGGCCACAAGATTACTTCGAGATCAGACTTTGAGGTAGTTGCACATATATTTGAGTCTCTTCTCAACAAAGAATATCAGTCATCAGAGTTCCTGAAGGAGATTTACTCGAAAATGGAAGGATACTTCTCATTTGCAGTTCTGGAGGCAGAAAAACAAAGAATAATCGCGACAACAAATGGGCCCAAACTTTTCTACGGGCTGTCAGACAAATACGTTCTCCTTTCCAGTAGCCAATACGCCCTGCACGGCTTTGCAGACCAATACGGCGAGCTCTCTCCAGGAGAACTAATAATCCTTTCAAAAGATGGGCCCACCATTTACACCTCAGAAGGCTTAGCGAAACAGGTACAGTCTTTACCGCTCCAACTCGACCCCATACTCGTCGAGAAAGGCGGCTATAAACATCACATGCTTAGGGAAATAAACGAAGTGCCAGAAGCTCTCCTAAGAACGCTCAGTTCTGTGCAAAAGAGATATTTGAACCTCGCGGGAAGACTGGTAACAGGAGCCGACAATATCTACATCATAGCAAACGGCACAAGCCTACACGCAGGCATGATAGCCTCCTACTACTTCTCCGAGCTCGCCGGCATAAGCCCAATAGTGACAAGTGCGGCCGAGTTCCCACTATACTACCTGGAAAACGTCGGGCCAGGAACCCTCGTCATTGCTATTTCCCAGTCTGGAGAAACTGGAGACGTATTATCATCTCTATACGAGGCAAAACTTAGAGGAGCCACGATTCTTGGAATAACCAACTATGTTGGCTCGAGGCTCGCTAGGCTCTCCAATCTCTACTTACCAATTGCCGCAGGACCAGAAATAGCCGTTCCAGCCACAAAGACATTCACCTCAACCCTTCAAGTTCTCTACCTAGTAGCCCTAAGCTCATCAAGACAAAAAGGCAAAATAGAGGAATCCGAGCAAAAAGCGAGGCTTGAAGCTATCAAGAAGCTTGCACAAAGCCTTGATGAAAGGCTTGCATTCATAGATAGTGAAGCAACAAAAGCCGCAGAAAAAATATCTCTTTGCAGGTCAGGCTATGTAGTTTCAAGAGGATTAACATATCCCCTCGCACTAGAAGGAGCACTAAAACTAAAAGAGGCCTCGTATTTCCACGCCGAGGGTGTCGAAGCAGGAGAATTCAAGCACGGTCCATTCGTCCTTGTAGAGCAAGGTTTCGCCACGATATTTATTATGCCTGTCGAAAAGGTTTCTGCAGAGGCAACTTTTCCATCGATAGAGATGGCCAGACAAACAGGTGCAACCGTAGTAGTGATAGGCTCTGAGAACAATCAGAAGTTGCTTGAGCTTTCACAAGACGGCGTAACTACCATACGAGCCGTAGAGACTGAGAGGCACCTTGCCCCAATATCGCTGGCTGTACCTCTCCAGCTCCTCGCCTATAGACTAGGCGAAAAACTAAACAGGCCCATAGATACTCCTAGGCACCTAGTAAAAGCCGTTACACAGTAAGGGGTACAACTTGTTAGAGTTAGCCTTCACAAAGACAACTATAACTCCTCAGCCGGCTCAAGGACACGAGTTGGCTGGCTACATAACCAGGAGAGAAAAATCGCAGGGAGTACATGACGATATAGAACTCCGAGCACTACTTATTGAAGACGAGTCAGCGGTCTTGCTTGTTAATCTCGACCTTTTAGGGGTAGACACACATATCAAGGAAACAATTCAAAGAGTAGCAGAAAAGACAATTGGAAATGTCAATGTTATAGTTACTGCTACACATACTCACTCAGCCCCAGCGACTCTGTTTACAAACCTCTTGCTTACTTTTGGAGACAATGTTTTCCGAAAGGACTACTTCGATTATTTTGTGGAACAAACCGAGAAGACTTTTTCAAACATAGCTAATAACCTCGAACCAACTGAGACATATATCTATAAAACAAAGATAAGAGATATAGCCACAGACAGAAACGATCCACGAAACCCTATAGACAACGAGGCACTTCTGCTAACTTTTGCCTCGAAGGGGGAAACTAAGGGTTTCCTTGTAAATTACGCAGTCCACCCTACAGTATTAGGACCCGACAATTTACTTATAACTAAGGATCTCATTGAATATATTCTCAAAGGACTTTATTCTGTCCTTAAAACAAATATAGGCCTCTTCCTAAATGGTGCGGCAGGCAATATTTCAACAAGGTTTACCAGGAGAGCACAAACATTCAGTGAAGCTGAAAGAATCGGCAATGAATTTGCACGCCAAGTTTTGGTATCGAAATTTAGGCTCCACAATGTGGAAAATCTTAGAATAGTGTCCAAAGAAATAACTGTTTCTTTCAAAGAATATACCGAGGAGGAAATACGCAAGCTATCGATGCCTACATGGAAAGACGGAACACGTAGAAGCGAGTCGCTGAGAGAAGGAATAGAAGCTTTAAACAAACTTTATCCAATTATTTCAAAGAAAAGATACACAGCGAAAGCTGAAATAATAGGTCTAAATCTGGGCGACCTCAAAATGGTATTCGTCCCGTTCGAACTGCATTCAGATATTTCTCTAAGTTTAAAAAAACTGGTGGAGCCTCGATATCTTGCGCTTGTAGGATATACAAATGAATATTTTGGCTACTTATTGATGAAGGAGGCCGAGCCAGGATACGAAAAAATAATGCAGTTTGTAGATGAGAAAACGCGTCAACAAGTGTTTTCTGCGATATGTAATGTGCTAGACATCGATCCAGGTTCCCTGTGAGCTAGAAAGATAAAACGAGTCCAACAACTGCTGGTTTCGAAGCCCCTCTTTTAAGGTTGGCTGATAGTCCTCCCGTAGACCTGCTAAGTACTCTATAAACTGCTTGTACAAGATAACATAGGAGTAAACCCATCCCTCAAAGCTCTTTGAAATTGGCCATACTAGGTCTGGATAAATCTCCTCGTAACCTTTTACTATTTTCTCGATGCTTTTACTCTTTCTCTTAAAGACATAAAGATTGTGAGGCTCATTCAGAAGGAATCTTGCACTCCCCTCACTGCCATAGATCTCTATTCTCATCTGTTCTTCAAAGCCTGGAGACACTTTTGAAGCCTCAATACTGCCTACTTGTCCCTCGTCATACTCGAGAAGTGCAAAACCAACGTCTTCTGTGTCAACTTTACGCCTTGTACCAGTCGCGGGATCAATTCGCTCACCTATTAGCGTATAGGCCTTGCCGAAAAGCCTCTTAATGCGTCTGCCTGTGACGTTTTCAGCAAGGTCAAGAACATGCACGCCGATATCTGCAAAAACCCCACCTCCTGCAATGGCCTTGCTCATTCTCCACTCGAAAGGAGTATCTCTGTAAGCATGCTTTGCATGGGCTATTACACCCCGGAACTCTAGAAAGTCTCCTAGCTCCCCATTCCTAAGAAGTCCACGCAAGTATTGGATTCCCGGGGTAAACCTCGAAACTAAACATACAGTCACATTTCTGCCTGCTTTAACAGCATAGCGTTCTATTTCGCCGGCTTCATGGAGGCTTAGAGCTACAGGCTTCTCCAAGACAACGTTAAACCCTCTTTCTAAAGCTTTCAACGCTAAAGGATAATGCGTATTATTTGGTGTAGCAATTGCAACGAGATCTAAATCTACATTGAAAACCTCATCTTCGCTTGTTGTCCACCTTTTGAACCCAAACTGCCTAGCAGTTTCCTCTGCATGAGTAGCTGTTCTACTCAAAACAATTTCAAGCTCTATTTCGGGAAAATCTTTCTTTTTAACTATTCTGTTTAGTGAAGAAAGTGTCCATCCTTGTGCCTGAGCCGACCACCCCGCCCCTATAAGTCCAGCCTTAATCTTCACTAGGCATCATCTTTTAGAATTTTATACTTCTTATCTTCTCAGCCATATCTAACGGCTTCGGTGGAAAATCTGGAAGTTGCTGATAATAAAGCTTTATACCCATGTCGAGAAGCTTAAGCAAAGCCTTGTGATCCTCGGGACCAATATCGAATGTTTTTTCCACCTTGACTCTCCCAGCTCTATAACCCATCTGTCCCAAGAGAACCCACTCAACATTTACTCCAGATTTCTCAATGAAAGCTAGAACATCGACTGGATTCTCAAAGAGCATTAATATCTTTAGATTATTATTTACATTCTTGATTTTAATAGCAGCCTCCTCTACCTTCAACACTTCAACAGCAATGCCTGGGGGCGCAAGCATAACCTGCAACTGCTTCAAGGCAGGATTACTAGCTATCTTATCGTTTACCACCCAAATAGCATTTGCTCCAAATTTCTTTGTCCATGCCGCTGTTACTTGTCCATGTATAAAACGGTCATCAATACGAATGATAATATTCTGATTGTTTTCCATCAATTACACCCAAACTCTTACTCATGTAAGTTTTCATTTTATCTTTTAAGCTTTTTCTAGGCATCATTAAGACCAGTTTTATTTTGAAATTTCAACAAGCTGAGGTCCCACAAAGGCTCTTATTCCCTGCAAGCCCGCGTCCTTTACTCTAGAAATAAATTCTTGCAGATTACTTCCGAGATCTTCATTCGTGAGGATCTCTATAGCTATTGCCATGTTAAAACCTGTAATGACAGCCTTAGCCCTTCCCTCTTGGAGCAACATTAATGCGGCCCTACTAGGAGTCCCACCAAACAGATCAGCCAATATTATTGTTTCAGGATCCACTTTACCCGAAAGCTTCTCATAGTAATTCTCGAGGCTCTCTCCCTCTAAAAGATCTACACAATCAGTCTTCTCTTTGACAGATAAGCCAAGGATCATTGAAACAGCCTCACGCATTGCGCACCCAAGGCCTCCATGAGAGGCAAACACTATCCTCATACCCCTCACCTCAAATAAGACATAGCGATACGTCTATAAGTATGTCTAACACCCCTCACAGCTAAAGAAAGCTCCAAAATATTCTCTGGAAGAGCTACCCTCATCCCATACCCAGAATCCCCAATATGGTGAATATCACAGCCGCATGCCTTCGAGGTTAAACCGATTTTCCGGATTACACTTCTCTGGGCCCCCTCCTGAGACGTCCCAATTGTACACATAAGTACAGCATCATACCTATAAGCAAGCTTAGCAACCGAACTCACATTTTCCGGCAGTGACCATGGAACAGTGTAAGGTGCAGGTATCACTATTCCATCGGCACCCCTAGCTAAAACCTCTTCAATAAGTCTCAAGTCGTACATCTCTTCTGTTCTCAAGCCTCCACTATGCATCTTTCCACCAAAAACCAAAACTCTATCTCCAGCAATTTTTCTCGCCAATTCTACACCTTTAGATATCCTACTCCAAGTCACGCCAAGACCTGGATTCCCCGTAACAACTAATAGTTTAGATCCCAAATCAATGCTGGCCTTGACACTCTCCTCGGAAAGAGTTCTTCCAGCAGGAAGCAATCCAGGATCCACAGGCTCAAGGTTATGGCCGACAAACCTGCCGAGAAATTCAGAAAGCATCGAAAAAGAAGTATAATACTTTTCAGGAACACCCTCAATCCTGGGATTAAATACATCAATCATGTTCAGAAGAATTACATCCGCACCAAATGACGCCGCCAACTCGACATTGGAGACCCCATCTATGAGTGGAGGAGCAGTAACCACGATTTCTGCTGCAATGGTCCTCCCCTCAGAGCTTAGAACAGCTGCCTTAAAATCTTTAGCTAAACATTTTGAGAGCTCTTTACCAGTCATTTCCAAAACTCTTTTAGCCACAGCTGTAAAACAGGCATATTTGAATTAAAAATATTTTCGATAGAAACATTTATAATCCAAAAATTTTATTAATAAGCAATATCCGTAATACATTTGTATGACAGCAATTGGACCATTCGAAGTGGGACTTCTAGGACTCCTAGCATTCTTCTTCGGACTAGACTACATCTGGGTAACCCCGCTAGGTATCTGGCGCCCCGTAGTAGCCGGCACAATAACAGGCATTCTCCTTGGAGACCCACTAACGGGTCTACTAGTAGGTTCACTACTCGAATTCGTCTTTGCAGGTCTCTTTACAATCGGTGGAGGCACAGTGCCAGAGGCCGCAACAGGAACAATAGCATCAGTCGTCGTAGCCGTAGTGACCGGTTTGAAGCCGGAGGCAGCTGTACCACTAGCAATTCCAGTTGCAGTTCTAACGATGAACATAGAAATCGTTGTAAGGTCTTTTGACGCCGTATTCACTCACTGGGCCGACCGTGAAATAGAGAGAGGAAACTATGGAATGATACCAATAATAAACATATTGGGTGCAGTTCCCTGGGGTCTTTCCAGAGCCATACCTATATGGCTCTTTGTAGGTGCACTAGCAATCAACCCGCCAGCAGTTAAAGCCGCCATAGACGCATTACAAGTAGTATACATAGGGCCATTTGTCATTAAATTCTGGGATGCGATGGCTGTTGCTGGAGCAGTTCTACCAGCACTCGGAGCCGCAATCTTAATGAAGCTTATGATTTCTAGAAGAAACGTCATGTTCTTCATTCTTGGATTCGCACTGGCCGCCTACCTCAAGCTAAGCCTACTAGCAATAGCACTCATCGCTGGCTCGATAATATTTGCCATCTACTATTTCATACACCGCGAAACCCTCGAGACACAGCTTTCAACTACAACAGCGCCTCCAGCTGGAAAAGCCACAACAAAAGACTTTATCAGATGGTTTGGCGTTTCATGGTTTATTCAGTCCTCCTGGAACTATGAAAGAATGATGGGCACAGGATTTGCACATGGAATGCTAGACATAGAGAAGAAGCTAAGAAAAGACCCAGAAGAACTGAAAGCCTGGATGAGACTACACAACGAATTCTACAATACTGAGCCACACATTCACAATGCAATATACGGAATGACGATATCATTAGAAGAACAAGGTGCAGACCCAGACACTATACGAGGCATAAAGACAGCACTAATGGGGCCATTCGCTGGACTAGGAGACTCATTAATATGGTTCACAATCCTCCCAATAGCATTCCTCATAGGCGCCTCCCTAGGAGTACATGGAAATATCCTTGGCCCAGTAGTTGCACTCCTCATATGGATACCCGTCTCATGGGCAATCAAATACTATTCCCTCGTCTATGGATACAAGTATGGTCTATCATTGGCTGAGGTACTAAAGGGAGACGTCCTCAAGATATTCAGGGAAGGAATTGCAGCATTTGCAATGGCAATGGTTGGAGGCATAGCAGCCACATACGTCAGAGCAACAACACCAATAGTCTTAGCCCAGTACGGTGGCCAGGCCATCAAGCTGCAGCCAGTTCTAGACCAGCTCATGCCATCACTGCTCCCACTCCTATTTACACTATATGCCTACTGGCTCATCAAGACAAAAGGCTACAGCTACGGTAAAGCTGTCATTATCCTGTTCCTCACAGCCTTCGTGCTTGCTTTAATAGGAGTCCTGGGATAAACAAAAATATTTTTTCTTTTCACTTTGGTTCTCCAAGAATCTTCTGTAAGCCTTCTACGACCCCCTCACCATAAGGCCTATTAGTCACATAGTCTGCCATCTCTTTCAATTTTTGATCCGCATTAGCAACAGCCACCTTAAAGCGGGCAATCCGAAACATTGGTATATCAGACGCGCTATCTCCAATAGCAACCATATTCTTAGCATCCCAGCCAGTTACCTGTAAAAGCCTAGACACCCCGACACCCTTATCAAGCCCCCTTGGTGCAAAAACATGAGTCCGCGAACCTACCTTCTTCATTTCCACAGAGTATTCACTCTGTTTGTTTAATAATACATGTTGCGCTAGGGAAATATTATCTTGGTCAAAATAATACAGAACTTCTCCCAGGTTAACCCTGGGGACAACTCTAGAAACCTCTTCGATAAACGTGTTCCACCACTTAGGCCTAAATAAGATCAAATCACTTGGCGGGAAGAAGAGAACACTGCCAAGCTCAAGAACCAAGGCATCAAACAAACTCGCTTCAACGAATCTCTCAATGTCGCTTAAAGGTCTGGCCGTAGCTAGAATTAGCTTAAAACCATGCTTTTGTTTTAGAGTCATGACCGACTGGGCCACTTCGTATCTAACAGGATGATTCTCCTCAGCCAGAGTTCCATCATAGTCAACAACTATCAACAACATTTCTTCACCTAGTGCTGAAACCTTTCAAGAATAAAAGGATAACTTATTACTTTAGACCCCATGCATCCAATATAATTGCGTGACTAGCTGAAGGAATTATGAAATAAAAGGCTACACATATTGGTTGTATTTTTGCTGATTAGTTTAAGTTTCTTCTTAATGTTTATATGCTAATATTTATTACAATGGCGTAAAAAATAAATAGTTTAAAAAAGTATTACTACCGTATGAGCCCGTTAGAAATTTTGTACTGGATCGGGCAAAATATTCTTGGACAACCACCAATACTTCTAGGCCTAGTAGCCTTAATAGGCTTATTGATACAGAGAAAGTCATTTGAGGAGATTATAACTAGCACCTTCAAAGTAATGATAGGAGTCGTAATGATGATTGCCGGCGCCACTCTTTTTGTTAATGAATTGGTAAACTTTCAAAACATTGTAGGTACTGCGGTTGGCTTCCAGCCAAAATACCCGCCCGGGTATATCCCTCTAGGAGACTTTACTGCTAAGTTTGGTAGCTATGCAGCAATGATAATGACTGTTGCATTTATTATCCACTTGATAATTGCCCGATTCACCAAAATAAAATTCGTTTACTTAACAGGACACTTGATGTGGTGGGTATCTTTAACTGTTGTTGCAACTCTTCTCACCATTAAACCTAATGCGTCAGCCCTCGAGATAATAGCAATCGGTTCAATAGTTATGGCACTCTACTGGAGCATACAGCCATGGTATATACACTCTGCAATGAAAGAAGTTATGGGCACAGATGAGATAGCTTTTGGTCATACATCATCTTCGGCTGCTTTTCTAGCTTTCTATCTAGGTAAATATATAGGTAAACCAGAAGAGAGCACAGAACAAGTAAAATTCCCCAAAGCATTAAGCTTCTTTAAAGACTACGCTGTAAGTACAGCCGTAATCCTGGGCTTAATAATGATCATAGCCGCCATAATAGGTTATGCCATAAACCCAACTGCTGTAGTTAAATTAGCTGGAGAGCTCAATCCTATAATTTGGGCTTTTCTGAGAGGCATATACTTCGCCGTAGCCATCGTTGTTCTTTTAACAGGAGTAAGAATGTTTATCGCAGAAATTGTCCCAGCGTTTAGAGGTATAGCACAGAAACTTATTCCAGGAGCAAAACCAGCACTTGATTGCCCAGTAGTTTTTCCGCAGGCACCAACTGCAGTAGTTATCGGATTCGTAAGTGGTTTAATTGTCTTCCTAGTATTCATGGGATTATTTGCAGCGACAGGTTTTGCAATAATTGTTCCGCCAATGATAATGTTATTCTTCCCAGGCGGAGCAGCAGCTGTATTTGGAAATAGAACTGGAGGCTGGAAAGGCGCAGTACTTGGAGGTGTTATAAATGGTGCTTTCTTAGCTATTGGGCAGGCAGTTACCCTGAATGCATTGACTTATGCTCCAGAACTTGCAACACTAGCTGACCCAGATTGGTACATAATTATCTGGTTGTTAAAGGCAATCTTAGGACCTTTCTTCAAATAAGAAATAAATTAATTTTTTTATTTTTTCTCTATCCATCCAGCATCAAGTAGTGCTTTTGTTATCTTTTCTCTCATCTCTTTTTTATCCACGAGACTCTTTAATCCTACAATTATTTTTGCCGAGCCTTTTAATTCGGGTTCATGTATTATAGAGCAAACGATAATATCGGCGCCTCCGGCTTTTGCAGTCAATATTTCTGTTGGTTCAACCTTTGCAGGAATACCGAGTTCCTTAAATACATCATCTACGAACATTTTCATGATCAAGGAACTTCCCTGCCCAACACCACATACAGTGAGAACTTTTAATTCTCTTCCTAAAATGTAGCTATAAGTCATCGGTTTTTCACCTTACCTTAAAATTTAATTGTAAGAAAGTATTTATTGTTTTTCAGCCACGCAATGAAATGTGGCCTGCTCCTATAACGAGATATGGAAGGCGGTTGAGGAAAGAATCAAAGTTGTGGAAGTAGTGTCAGACTGGAAAGAAGCAGTAATCCTTGCAGGTAAGCTTCTGCAGAGAGATAATTGCATAGAAGAATCCTACATAGAAGGAATGATCAAGACATGTCAAGAATTGGGACCCTATATTGCAATTGCTCCTGGACTTGCTATTCCCCATGCACGACCAGAGGAAGGTGCCCAAAAGACGTGTTTCTCTATACTAGTAGTGCGTAAAGGTGTTAACTTCGGTTCTCATAACGACCCCGTTTACATAGTAGTGGCTTTTTCCTCTCCTGACAAAAAATCACATTTAAAATTTCTCCAAGTTTTAGCTGAACTCTTCGCAAATAAAGGAGAACAAATAGTGAACAGCCTCCGTGAAGCAAAAAATACCTATGAAGCCCTGTCAATACTAAGGGAACTATTATAGAAGTAATTACCATGCGTAATTATTGATGCAAGAGAAAAAAAGATTGTTTTTCACTGCTGAATGTTGAGCAAGACCCGAGACTTAACTTCCTCGCTGAGAAGACTCCGCCATGCATTGCTCAAAGATACTATTGCAAAGACGCCCACAGTGTACGCGTCAGCGTCGCGGACAATATTCAATAGTGCTTTCAGAGTTCTTCCTGAACGGAGTAGGTCATCAGCTATGAGCACTCTAGAGTTCTTTGGTATGTGGTTCGCCGGGAGATATATGTGGACAATGCTGGGTGGATCTGTCTGAAAAATCTGTGCAGAGAGGTATTTTATCGACTGGCTTTCCCGCTCCCTGCGTGCCACTGCCAGCTTGGCGTCTAAAACCCAAGCAAGTAGAGATGCTAGTGGGATACCATTTACTGCAGCCGTCAAGACGACGTCTACGCTTCTAAAAAACGATAAATAAGCCTCGGCCATTGCCACTGTCAAGACGTCTTCATCGTAGGCCAGCTCTGCTACGTTGACCACGCCGTTCTCATCGATTTTCAGCTTGTTCTGAACAACTTGGGCGAAGACGTTCTCGCTCCTCAATGCCTGAATAATGTGGACTGCCTTTAACTGTGGAGGCAGAACTGTCCCAACAATGTACCGTTTAAGTTCAGGCTGTGATATCCTAATCTTGTTCTCTGCCAAGATCTCGTACAAGTAGCCGAGCTCAAAATGTTTGCTTAGGGTCTTCAGGGCTCTCCAAGCCAGGATCTGGGGTATTGCTGCTTCACTTCTGGTTATCATGATTTCATTTTTTTGAAAGAAATATATAAGTTTAACGCTAAATCAGAGAGAAAAATTTAAAAATAAAAAGTGGTTGCAAAACACGTGAAGGCACAAATCAAAAGAAAAATAACATGGATGCACATAGTCACCTTCGTATTTGCAACGGCAGTCGCATATGTCCTAGCAGTAGTCTCGTCCCTCATCTTCCCAGTCCTCGGCGCGCCCGGCGTATCCGCTCTGTACGTCGCGGCAGCTATTTACGTTCCACTAGGTGTTTGGATGGGCATGTGGGGCGCCCTAGCAGGATACTTTAGTTGCCTTTTTCTGGGGCTCTATCCCTCGGGCTACACCTTACTACAATCCGTTGTTTGGTCTTTCGCAGACTTCATCGAGGCCTTTATACCTGCATTCCTCTTTAGAGTCCTCAAAATCGATCCAGACTTCACAGTGAAAAGGGGCTGGGCTGCCAAGCTCTTTCCATTGTTTATCTCTTTGGGCTCAATTATACTATTGGTCGGCATTACAATACAGGTTCTCTGGGGAAGCCTTGGCGAACCCTTCACAAGCATTTACGTTTACTCTGTCTATACAGGGCTAGCCCTCGCCCTACTTGGCCTGCTTGTAGGGCTACTCGTAGGTGACAAGAAGACTTGGGCTACATACATTGTCGGAGTCATTCTGACCTCATTTATTTCAGGTCTTTGGGGAGCCGGCACCCTAACCATCTTTAACTTTCCACCGCCTCTCCCCAGCGAAGCCTTCTGGCCAGTATTTGTAGGCTGGGTTGCAGGAGACCTCATTGTCCTCTCAGTACTTTCAACTGCACTCCTCGTGGCACTTACGCCTGTCTTCAAGCGAACTGGGCTCTACGTTGAAAAATGGTGGGCGTAACTAATGCCGACAATACTTGGAGAACTAACAGGCTTTGAAGCAAAGAATAATGTCTATATGTCGTTGCACCCTGTAATCAAAATATTAGTTCCTCTTTTTTTCTCTCTTGATGTCCTACTGATAAAGAACATCCATTCGGCACTCATTCTCGTTTTCCTCGTCTTTGCTACTCTTCTCTTTGCTGGTGTCCCGTTGAGAATACTCAAGGGCTTCCTAATACTTATAACCAGTATAAGCATCTTCATTGTTTTGAGTTTTATCCTGTTCACAAACGTCCCTGGAAACAAGTTATTTGAATACACCCTTCTCCAGGTCAACGCCGAGAAGGGCACACTTGTCTGGAAGATAAGCATTACTGACAGCGCTCTTATCAAGGCAGGCATGTTTATCTTTAGGATACTCGCTATGATTTTCACTGCGACACTATTCGTTGCAACGGTAAGCGACAGAGACATTGTTTGGGGGCTTCGAGACCTCCACTTACCCTTGGGATTTTCAGTAGCTGTGTCCCTCTTCTTTAGGGGTATAAGTCTATTCCTAGAAGACTTCAAAGTTATCAGAGAGGCAATGATGTCTAGAGGAGTAGACTTCGAGAAAACAAGCCTTTCAAAAAAATTCATGCTTTACGTGAACGCATTGATACCCCTTGTCTCGTTGATGATAAACAGGAGCTATGAAGTATCTCTTGCCCTTGAATCAAAAGGAATATCTCCGTGGACAAAGTCGAAGCGCCACAGAAAGCTCGCTTTTAGAAGGGTGGATCTCGCAGTATTTGTCCTTGGCTTTGCACAGCTACTTATTTTCGGGGTGATTTGAAGTGGAGATAATCAACGTCCAGGATCTCTACTGGCAATATTACTCCTCGCCAGACTATGCACTGAAAGGCATCTCCCTCAGTGTGGAAAAGGGCGAATTCCTAGCGGTTACTGGTCCAAGTGGAGCCGGCAAGACAACACTAATGCTTACACTTGCAGGCATTATCCCGCAGAGGCTCCCCGGGAAGTTTAAAGGAGAAGTCACTGTTCTCGGCGAGTCCACTCTTTCGGCAGACCTGGCAAGACTAATGCAGAAAGTCGGCGTAGTGTTTGAGGATCCCGAAATACAATTCGTAATGGGTTCGGTGGAGGACGAAGTCTCGCTTTCACTTGAACCACTCGACATATCCGAAGACGAGCTTCATAGACGTGTTAATCATGCCCTAAAAGTGGTAGGGCTTGACGAGTCTTTCCTTTCACGCAACCCGTTACAGCTCTCAGGCGGAGAGAAACAGAGGGTAGCCATAGCATCAGCCATAGCCAAAGAGCCAGAGATACTTATCCTTGACGAGCCAACCTCAGACCTAGACCCACTCGGCAAAGAGGAAGTTATACAGGCAGTAGAAAAATTAAGGCGCGAGACAGATCTAACGATTATTCTTGTAGAGCAGGACCCAGAAATAATTCAACGTTTTGCTGAAAGAGTCGTGGTTCTCAATTATGGGAAGATAGTTTTCGACGGCGAGCCAAGCGAACTCTACAAGAATCTAGAGCACCTAAAGAGGTTTTCAATATATCCTCCCGAGCTATACGAGCTGTCTTTCAAAGCGGGGCTAAACAGCCCCTCCTATGAGAAGCTATTAGAAATGGCCCGAAGTGGCAACCTAAACCACGACATCTGCAAATTCTACGAGACGAGAAGCGAGGGGAAACCAAAGCTACAAGCAGTAAACATCACACATGTTTATCCAGGCAGTGTCAAAGCGCTTGAAAACGTTAACCTAGCTATAGGGACAGGCGAGCTTGTGGCTTTTCTTGGTCCAAACGGTAGCGGGAAGACGACCCTTGCCAAGATTCTCGCAGGCTTATTGGATCCAACCGAAGGCAAGGTATTGATAGATGGAAAAGACTTGAGAAGCTTTAATAGGCTCGAGCTAGCATCAAAGGTAGGCTATGTTTACCAGAACCCACAGCACCAATTGTTCTGCCAGTCTGTCTATGAAGAGGTAGCTTTTGGACTTAGGCTCCGAGGTTTACCTATTAACGAAATTGAGGAGAAGGTTGAAGTTGCCCTAGAAACATTTAGGCTTGGTCACCTAAGAGACGAGCACCCGTTCTTCCTTAGCAAGGGCGAAAAAAGACGCCTAGCATTGGCAAGTGTATATGCCCTAGACCCCGACATTCTTATAGTTGACGAGCCAACAACAGGTCAGGACAGAGTCTTCTCAGAGCAACTTTTCCAACTATTAAGAGAATTGTCCTACAAAAATAAGAGCGTCATAGTCATTACCCACAGTGTAGAGCTTGTAGCCAAGTATGCTGACCGATTAATCATCCTAAGAAGGGGAAGGATAATAGCAGACGGATCCCCAGTGGATGTATTGACTAACGATGCTATAACGAGGGATGCAAAGCTTAAAACTCCCCTCATAGCACAGCTCTGCAAGCATGGCGACAAAAAATCTTAGAAGCTACATTGGGCAATGTTGCAGGGTCAAAGCTTCTTCTAGCCTTCTTTTCCTCGTTTCATATACTCTTTCCAGCCATTCAGGGTACCATCCATAATCAGAAAGCTTGCTCTTTGAAGCCTCCAGCCTTGCCAACGTCTTTTCCAGGTGTTCACGGATCCTGCCGTGCTCCATGCTTTCGCCAGTAAAAAGGATGCACTGTCTCTCGCTCCAGTCACCCGGCTGATCTAGCCCCGGAAAATAAGAATAAATCATTTTCTCCAGGATACTGGTATCTGTAGTGCCACCGAGAGGATTCTTGCCTGGCAAATCAAGGTCGAGACCATATAGGGGCATATCGAAGTTGTTTGAAGCAAGGGCAGACAAGTCCTCGATCCCTATGAAAACCGACTCCACATCCAAGCTATCAAGAAAAGTTGCCACTTTTTTAACCCCAGGCTCGGAGAGGAACCCATAAATAAAAACACGCTTAAACCTTAGGCCCTTCAGCTCCCCTATCTTAACCAGGTACTTGAAAGCTGATTCAAGAGTCTGCCCAGTCGCAACTGTATCGGCTACAATCACGTTTTCGATCTTGCTAGGTATCTCTCCAAGGGATCCATAGGTTACGCTACTCTCGCCTGGGACAGCATGACTAGATATCCGAATGTATATCTCTCTAATGTTAGCGGTATGTCTCCTCAAGGCCTCATGCAACATATAGCCAGGAGAACCCCTCAAAACATGGAGAAAGACTGTTTGATCATCCTTAATCATGTGGAGTATTATTCGTGAGGCTTTCTCCGCCAAAGCTAGAGCCTTGGCAGACAAATCTGAACCAACAAGCTCCGGTTGCGAGGCAATTTCTACGCCCTCCTGCGAATCAAGCAGGTAGACTTGCCCCGGAACATCCATATCTACCTTGAAGAGCCTTGCATCTTTACCTAAAAATTCTTCTTCAACCCTCCTACACACGTCAGTCTTCACTCCAAACGTGTCGATTACTTCTTTGGCACGTTTAGATTCTACCAAGCATGTTGCACCTCAATTTGAGAGCCAATACGCCCTAAAAGGCAAAATCAAGGGTTGAAATATAAGAACTTAGCGGCTCTTCTCAAGTCTGCCTTAATTTTGAGAGGGGAAACAAGTAAAAACAAACCATATGAACGCAAGATTTATTTAGTTTGAGAGTGACTAATAAATGCTATGACGAAAAAATATAAATGGTTCATAGTAATATTCTTCTTCATATTCTTGACCATACACGAGGCAGATAGATTCATCATATCAGCGGTGGCGCCACAAGTAATGGACGAGTTTAAAGTGACGTATAGTCAACTTGGCTTAGTATTCTCGCTAACAGTCCTCGTAGCAGCTTTGCTTTACCCGGTCTGGGGATATCTATATGACAGATATTCACGCAAAATGCTTGCTGGACTCGCTGCACTAATATGGGGATTTACAACAATATTTAATGCACTTTCAAGGACATTCGGAGAATTCTTTGCCACAAGGCTTGCTACAGGCATAGATGACGCCGCCCCACCAGGAATCTATAGCTTGGTAGCAGACTATTTCGAGCCCTATAGCCGTGGAAAAGCCCTCGGTATATTAAATGCCACGGGACCCCTCGGCGCAATCATAGGAACAATACTTTCGCTGTCAATTGTATCGATGGGTCTTAGCTGGAGGAACGCCTTTTTCATAACGGGTCCCATAGGCGTCATCATAGGAATCCTAACATTTTTCGTCATAAAGGACATTCCTAGAGGAAGCTCTGAACCAGAACTTCAAAACCTCCTCGAGGAAGACATTTACAAGGCGAAGTTTTCGGACCTCCCACGTTTATTGAAAAACAGGTCTCTAATATTGCTTTATCTCCAGGGCTTCTGGGGCGTTTTTCCCTGGAACGCCATCACATTCTGGTTCGTAACCTACATGGAGAAAGAAAGAGGAATGGCCCCAGATATAGTCATGGTTGTTATGTCTATCTCGCTGATAGCCATGGTTATCGGCAACCTTGTCGCTGGGGTAATTGGCGACTGGATGTTCAAAAGGACGAAGCGGGGCAGAGCCATATTTGGTGCTATAGTTGTGTTCTTCTCAGCTGTACTAATTTACTTAGCTATCCGTGCCAGAACAAACGAAGAATTCATGCTCTTCACAATCTTGACGGCGTTCGAGATACCAATGGCTGGACCCAACGTTGTAGCAGCTATAACAGACATTACAGAGCCAGAGCTAAGGTCAAGTGCAACAGGTTATCTCAGATTTTTCGAAAACCTTGGAAGCGCCGCTTCGCCTTTCCTGTCCGGCTTGCTAGCTGAAAGCATTGGGCTGGGGGAAGCTATTCTATGGATAAGCGTATCAACTTGGCTCCTATGCTTTGTCTTCTTCTCCTTGTTGGCCATAACTATACCAAGGGACGTAGACAGGCTAAGAAGCCTTATGAAGGAGAGAGCTGAGAAATTAAAAGGTGGCTAAAAGTGTTCCCAAAGAATTTCCTGTGGGGTGTATCACTAGCAGGTTTCCAGTTTGAGATGGGAGACCCAGCAGGCGAAGCCTTGGATCCAAACACTGACTGGTATGTATGGGTTCACGACAAATACAACATTGAAAACAAAATAGTTAGTGGGGATTTGCCAGAAAACGGCATAGATTATTGGCACCTTTACAGGGAGGATCACGCCCTAGCACAGAGCATAGGTCTAAATGCCTACAGGCTGAACGTTGAGTGGAGCAGGATATTCCCTAAACCAACATTCAACGTAGAGGTAGGTATCGAGGAGGAGGAAGGCATAAAGACAGAAATAGACATATCCGAGTCTGATCTTGAAAAGCTAGACGAGCTCGCAAACAAGGAAGCGCTAAGACACTACCGCGACATCATAATGGATCTCAGACAGAGAAACTTCTACGTCATCCTGAACCTAGTTCATTTCACGCTTCCAATATGGCTCCACGACCCAATAACCTCGAGAGCCACAAATGCGAAAAAAGGTCCTCTAGGCTACGCTGACCCCAGATTCCCCATAGAGTTTGCAAAATTCGCCGCCTACATCGCTAAAAACTTTGGAGACCTTGTCGACACATGGTCAACATTCAACGAGCCAAGCGTTGTAACTGAGTCGGGATTCCTAACGAGAAAAGGAAAATTTCCACCTGGGATATTCAACTTCAAAGCATATAAAAACGCAATGATCAACATTGCCCAAGCACACTTCCTAGCATACCACGTCATCAAAAAATTTGACAAAGTAAAGGCCTATCCTAGCTCCGAAGCTCCGGCAAGCGTTGGGATCATACACAACGTTGTCCCATCCTACCCGTTAAACGCCACAAAGAAGTCAGACATAGATGCATCAAGGGTTGTACACCATCTGCACAACGCATGGATTCCCAACTCCATCGTAAATGGATGGATCGACCTAGACTTCGACCTCAAACAAGAATCGGGAGAAATCTATGAGAAATACAAGGGAAAACTCGACTGGATGGGCATCAATTACTATTCAAGGGCAGTCGTCAAAGGTAAATTCAACATACTAAAACCATTAATCCCATTCCCCGCATACCCAGTCCTAGTCAAGGGATACGGCTTCGAATGTACACCAGACTCACAAAGCCTAGCAGGCAGACCCACAACAAACTTTGGCTGGGAAATCTACCCAGAAGGAATAGTTGAAGCAGTAAAACTCATGAAAAACTACAATGTCCCACTCATGATCACCGAAAACGGAATCGCAGACCGCGACGACAAGTATAGACCACACTACCTGGCAATACACCTCAAATACCTAGAAGACGCAATAATGAACAAAGAAATACAGCTCAACGGGTACCTACACTGGGCACTCACAGACAACTATGAGTGGGCCGACGGCTTCAGAATGCGCTTCGGCCTCATCTACGTAGACCTACAGACAAAGAAACGACAAAAGAGGGCGAGCGCAGACGTCTTCTCAAAGATAATAGCAGAGGGCACAGTGCCAGACGAGTATGTAAAAGCGGCAAAACAAGTGCTTAAACTAGGCTCTAATACCTAAGAAGCCTGACATAATTTTTTCCGCCAACTTTTTCTACCTTCACGTATCCAAGTTCCTGCAGCTTCTTTATACGGCGCCACAGCGTTGTTGTCGGCATCTTCACGTATTGACCAATTTCTGACTGAAACATGCCCCCGCCCATTTTCTTTAGAAGCTCTATTATTTCTCTATCTTCCTCCGAAAGGTTACCATTCCTCCTCTTAAGCAAATAGAACATAGCTATTCCCGCAAACAATAATATAGCCAATGCTATACCTATTGTTTCAGCGCTGAATATTTGAGTGGATGTTTGGCTTGGCTTGCCTGGGGCTAGAGATGACCCGTTCTGTGTAGAGGCTGGCTGTTTGTTTACTTGTGGAGTTGTTTGCGGCGTGGTTTTATCCTGTGAGATACTTTGCGGTATGTATGCAAAGGATAAAGACACGCTTCCACTGGGAAACTCGAGGACGAGGTTAGAGTCAGAAGTAGATACGGCTAGGGGTACGGGTTGCATAGAAATTAAAGTGGATCCTTTTGGAAGCTTCACAATGCTTTCTATGGGCGAATTATACTGGAGACTCCATATACCTTTGGAAAAAGTCGTTATGGTCTGGGTATAATAGCTGATATTTATTCTCGTGCAGTTAAGGGCAAGAATGGTAATAGTGTTACTTGTCTGGTTGATGTCGTATGCTAATGGGTTTCCGGATTGATCAGTAACTATGATGCCTAGCTCAGTTATAGGTGTACCTATAAGGGAAACATCATATATACTTGTAGCATTGACCTTTAACGAATAGTCTACCCTGACTAAGCCACTTTCCAGAACAGTGAGCGTGACATATTCATCGGGCAAACATGTAACAGTATAAGCTAAAGCCAACAAAAACACGAGTAGCGCAGGGGCAACTCTACGCATATTATCGAGAAAACACAAGTGAGATTTAAATGTGATGAGAATAAACAGCATATAAAATCTGACAGCTCTATGCGGGAGAGTTTAAGGGTGGCGACCCACTCGCTTTAAGTTTCTCGTATGCCCTTCTGGCAGCCTCCTTGAGTTCCCCTGCCCTTTCCTCCGGCAAGCCGTCATAAGTGAAAACCCATCCTCCCCACTCTATCCCGGCTGGGTACTTCAGTTTGTCTTGAGACCTGTGAACGGGGTAGAACTCTACGTGAAAATGAAAATCCACGTCTCCGCGGCACGGAGCTTGATGCAGAATCATCATGTAAGGCAAGCTGAAGCCGAAAAGCGAGTTATAAGTAGCTACGACAAATCGAATAGCGTCCGCCAGGGTTTTTTCCTCCTCCTTTTTCAATTCTTTGAGACTGCCAAAGTGGCGCAAAGGATAAATGTGTACCTCGTAAGGCCACATAGCGTAGAAGGGCAAGACAGCCACAAAATCTCTGTTTTCATATATGACTCTCTCTTTTCCGTCCCTCTCTAGTTTGGTGATGTGGCAAATTAGGCACTCTCCATGATCCTCTATGAACTTTTTCTGCATCTCTATTTCCCTAGCTACCCGAGGAGGAATAAATGGTAATACATAGACTTGGCTATGCGGATGTGTCAGGGAGACACCAATCACTTCTCCCTTGTTCCTAAATGGGAGCACATACTGAATCTTTTCATCCATGCATTCCTTCTCTGTTACGCTCCTAAGCGTCTCTATGTATTTAACTAGGTTCTCAAATGGGATGCTGTCTAGATCCCCCTCGTGTTCTGGCGTCTCAACTACAACCTTTGCAGAACCATAAGCCTCACGTACAAGGTAAATATCCCGAGATTCCCGAGATACTCTAGCTTCGCGTTTCAATGCTGGGAACTTATTATCCAGCAAGAGAACATCCCAGCCAAAGCCAGTCTCATCGCTCCCTGGACAGAAGGGGCATCTTTCTACTTGTCTCCAGGGACGCTTGCTACGTTGACTTGAAACTATGACCCAGCATCCCAGAAGAGGGTTCCACCTTAACTCGTTATAACTGTTGCTCACAAAGCTAAGCAATAAAAAAAGAAAAATAAGTCTTTTTAAAGAAGGGTTGGGAAAAAGAAGCCGAAAATGGCGTTTATGATGTAGACGAGCACCGCGATGACTGCTGCGCCTAGCCATCCGACGCCCTGTATCTTTCTAAGGGCGTATAGCCATACAAGAATAGCTATCACTGTTCCAAAAGGTATCTCTACAACTTTGAAGACCCAGAAAATTATTGCTCCAATAAGTGCCGTTATGAAGGCTCCAGTGATTGATTCTGCTTTCTGTTTTCCTGGAAAGATTTTTAGCGCTAGCCAGACTGCGATGGCTGATACAATCCATCCTAGAATAAAGTTAATTATTGTTCCCACTGTCACGATATAATGTATAGTGATAAAGGCTTTTAAATTTTTCCTAGCCTTTCCTTTTACTGAAAATATTTTTGAAAAAATTTTAATCCACCATTGTTGAATTAAAACATGTGTTCACTGCGTCAGCTCCAGGTAGAGTGGATTTCCTCAACACGCACCAGGACTATAAGGGTTTACCAGTTGTTCCCATAGCGATAAACCTGAGGACATACGTAACAGTGATAGAGGAGAGCAACTACTTTGAAATCAAGAGCGAAGACCTCTGCAGAGAGGGCAAAGACTGCATCGACAAGTTCTCTCCCTTGAATCCGTCACTACTCGAAGGAAGATGGTGGGGAAACTATCTCAGAGCAGTTGTGAAAGCTGTAGAGGAGCATCTGGGAGAGCCCCTAAGAAAAGGCTTCAAGGCAACCATCACGAGCAAGGTTCCCGTTGGAAGCGGATTATCAAGTAGCGCCGCACTAGAAGTGTCCTTCCTGAAGGCTATCGACCACTTCTGCAATCTTGGCCTCTCAAAAAAGGACTTAGCCGAGCTAGCCTTCCAGGCGGAAAACAGGATAGCAGGCATCCCCTGTGGTAGACTAGACCAGTACTCTTCGGCCTTCGGCGGAATAATTCTATTGAGACCCAAACCTCCCGTGGAAATAGAAGAATTAAAGCCTGGAAACGTGCAACTCATAGTTGTAGACTCTGGGATAAGGCATAGTGTCGCAGATATACATCCATCAAGGC
The DNA here is from genome assembly GCF_038871435.1 of Thermofilum sp. Lineage (NCBI taxonomy): Archaea > Thermoproteati > Thermoproteota > Thermoprotei > Thermofilales > Thermofilaceae > Thermofilum > Thermofilum sp. The sequence continues at coordinate 313,659 of NZ_JAVZIC010000002.1, read as the reverse complement.
AGGAGGAGATAAATAGCGCCCTTAGGAAGCTAATGGAGAACCCAAAAGTTCCTCATGAGCTTAGGGAAAAACTAGGATACAGATATGACCAGCCAAAATGGGAACAAATTAGCCTAGATGAGATAGAGCCATACCTGGACATCTTAGCCGAAAAGGAAAGGAAAAGAATCCTCTTTACCATCCTAATGCAGGCCTCAACAATGAGAGCAGTAGAAAAAATGAGGAGAGAAAACTGGAACCTAAAAGAGATAGCACCCGAAATCAACTACCAGCACGAACTGCTAAGAGACCTATACGATGTAAGCCTCCCCCAGCTCGAAAAGATAAGGGACGCGATGCTCAAGGCTGGAGCCCTAGCTGTAAAGCTGAGCGGCGCAGGCATGGGAGGAAGCCTCATAGCACTAGTAGAGAAAAATGAAGAAGAAATAGTAAAGTCTGCACTTTCCGCCGGCGCTAAGGAAGCGTGGAAAGTATGGCCTGACAGTGGAGCGCGGATTGAAGAATAATTTTTCCTAGAATCAACACCTTTATTCAAAGCAACCATAAGTGGCGGCAAGCTCTGGATACCCGCACCTGGTAAGCTGCATGCATACCGCATAGTTTTTCTTCTGCGTATATTCTTTAAGAAGCAAAGCGGCTTCAAGTAGAATGTTTGAATACTCACATTTCCCACGGCTAAGTAGCTTAACAAAGTCCTCGAGCTCCCTCAATGTGTCCAGATCCTGCTTTTCTCTTATCTTCGCCTCTAAATACGCAAGCTTCACTGAATAATAGCTGGCATTCTCGGCCCCACCCATTTTTTCTAGTACCCCTCCCAGGATTTTCTTGGCATTTGCATAGTCCTTTAAATGAATAAATGCGATACCCATCAGAGTCTCCAGTTGTATGTTCTTCTCTAACCCAATCTTTTCCACTTCACCGATTGCCTCTAGTGCAAGCTCTGGGAGAAAACGGGAAAGCCTAGCCTCTGCAAGCCTATAGGACGTTTCCAGGATTTTTTCAGAGTACCTGGGATTAATAGCATAAAGTTTTTTCAGGATTTCTAGCTGGAGCTCGAGTAGCTCTTCGGCAAGGGCCATAGCATAGTTGCTTGAGGCATGTCTCTCCAAGACATGTAGCCTGAAAAGAGTGGTATTGCTTAAAAGAGAGGAAACAGTCCCCCTGCTCAGGATAGAAACAGCTTCCAATATATCGACAGAGTTTTCGCTGTGCAGATTGTTTAGTGCGAGAAAAGCCAGATACTTGTCTGCACCAGGTACGCCTGAAACAAGGAACCATGAAGCTATGAAGGGGGCCTCGGATGAATAAACCTTTTCTGCTATATTGCTTGGAACCAATATCTTTTCCCGAAACATCCCCTGGACATAGCTGTTCCTGAAAGAGTACAGTCCCAGGTGCGGAACCTTTAGCAAAAGTCTCTGTAGTATAGCTTCAGACTCCTCGTCAATCTCCTCTATTAACTCTACCGGGAAGCTCCTGGTCTTAAACATTGAAGGCAACCTAAGTGCATCTGCAACCTTCACTGGAACGATTTTTCTAAGTTTCTCAGCTAGTAGACCAATATCGCCTGGAACTTCACAATTTTGCCCCAGCACTTGGCAAACGCCTAGATATGTAGAGGCCAGATCTACATAGGAGGGATTTCCCATACTTTTCTTAGCGATTTCGTGGGCAAGCCGTTCGTCATCAACCCCGTCCCACTTTAGTCTAGAAGAAGCAATTTTTTCAGCGTCCTCGAGTGTTATTACTCCTTCAAGTTCTACTAGTTGCCGCGACGCGCCGTCCCAGCCGGCAGGCGTGAATAAAAAGTCTTTGCCAGGTGTAAAGACAACCTTTTTACCTGAGAGCTTAAACGCTACGTTTTGAGAGCCATAGTAGAGAGTATAATTTTCGCTTAGTAGCTTTTCAGACAACTTGAATGCAAAGCTGTGTTTTCCCCAGCCGTTTTCACCGCTAATTAGAATTGCTCTTCCAGAATCTATGTTCCTTAATGCGTCCTCAAGCAAGGCTTCGATCCTTTCGCTTACTATTATCTCTGTAAGGAGGGGCCAGAGGTAATCTATCATCCAGGGCAGATTCTCTCGCATAATAGAGACAACGTAAAGCTCTCCCTTTTTTGGTTCGACCTTAATATTGTATGAAAGTCTCTCAATAATCTCGTCTGCTATCTCCTTGCACTTGTGAAAGCTAGCCCCAGTAGTCTCCTCCACAAAGGATAAGCCATTGACTAGCCACTTGACACTCTCTATGGTTAACAAAGAAAGATCTACGCCTCCAAAAAACGCCTCGACTAGTGCCCTAAATATTTCAGCAAGCCTCTTGTCTTTTCCTAGGATGTTTACCCAAGAGATTTTTTCTGATACCAGTTTGTTGAGAGTTTCCTTTATCCTTTCTGGCTCTTCTTTTCCAGCAAAAGCATGGAAAAGGACTGGTTCCACGTCGTCGAAAAATTTTCTGGCACAATCGTAAAATATTTCGGGAACATTTTCTAGAGAAGCCGACTCAGAGGCTAGTCTGGACAAGTTTTTTGCTACACAAGTATAGTATGTGTCCGGAGATATCATAAGCCGTAATAATTATTATTGAATATTTGTTTTTTGCCTTGAATCTCTTTTTCGAAGAGAACAACCTCCTTTCCGTCCCACTTGCAGAGCCTAACCTTGCCCCCCTCTATCCTGACGTATGTCTTATTCTCCACGCCGTTATCGGAATTATAACTGTTTTTTACCCAGCTACCAGTGTTGATAAAAACTTTCCCATTGCTAACCAAAAATCCGGGAACATGTGTGTGTCCAAAAATCACTACATCCACCCTGCCGATTTCTGGGTACGACTCCAGAAATGAAACTAGCTTTTTAAGAGGCTTGCTCACTGCCAGTGACTCTATGCTCTTTCCACGTAGCCTACTCTTGAAAAGTCTCGGCCCAATTTTCTGTACAAAGCCGTACCACACCTTGTCCTGGAGGTCCCTCCAGAGAAGAATGATCAGGGGCGAAAAGAGTATGATGCTTGCCAGGATAATTGTAGCCTCCATGAGTAGCGATGTCGCATGGAAAAGGAAAAGCAACAAAAGGACGGTAAGCGTCGCCAAAGCTGCAAAAAACCATTCGAGCGGCCCAGGCAAGGCAAACAGCATCTCCGAGAACAAATAGATATAGGACTGGACTCTCCAAAGACCCTTTGTAAGAAGGAAAAGGTTGTCCAGCTGGTGGCCGTGGAAAAGGAGGACCTTCTTCCCCTCCACGTCGAGCAGGAGGATGTCTGGAGTAACATATATTTCTCCAGCCCACCTACTACCAGGGAAACGCATCCTCGCAGATATCCTGTCATGATTGCCTGGCACAAAAATGACCGAGGAACTTAGGCGAGCAATAAGACGCAAAGGATTCAAGGCGTCCTGGAAAACGTCTCTCAGGCTCCCGCTCCAGAGCTCAAAAATGTCGCCAAGGAGAACCAGTAGCCTAGTCTTGTCCTCATCGTTGAGGTGATCCAAAAAATTTGAGAGATCTTCGTGGAGAGAAAGTGTCCTCCCACCATACCTTAAACCGAAATGCACATCGGAAAAAACAATTGCGTTTTCGTCTTTTGCCAAGTGTACAAGAGGAACCCTGCGTCCACCGACATTTAGCTCCTCCACAAACATATCTAGACGCAAAGCCTAAGTTGTCCCAAGAAATAAATTTATCCCCCGTAGCATAAGCAACGTACCAGATTACTAGCAAAAAATTTAATTCTACAGTTTTCTCGTACAGACAAGGACTGAACTAATGGGTGACAAGAAAGAAGCAGTAGCCATAGCAACTTTCATGACTGTTCTAGGTGTAACAATAGGGAAAGGCATAGTCTATCTCCTCACCTCAAGCATGTCAGCACTAACCGAGTTCGCAGACTCGGTGACGGACATAGCTACCTCACTTTTGACGTTCATCTCTGTTAGGCTCGGAAACAAGCCGCCAGACGAAAACCACCACTACGGACACGGTAAAGCAGAGGCAATAGCCGGCTACACAATTGGAATTTTCGCAACAATTGCCATGTTCTATATTGCTCGGGAAATACTAACACGCTTAACAACCGGGTACCAGGTTCACGCCAACCAAGAAGCAATCTACTTGACAGCTGGACTAATAGTTGTAGATATCTTCCTTGTAGCGATAAACTATATTGGATACAGAATCGAGAAGAGCCTCGCCCTTAGGGCAAACACAATAAACTATCTAGGAGACACAGTAAGAGGCTCAGGCCTACTCCTAGCAATATCCATCCCCAGCCTAGACCTCCCAATCGCAACACTACTCTTCACATTCTTGGCTTACGAGGTTTACAGACTCCTCCGCGAAACAACCTCCGTACTAATGGACGAGTCGCCAACAGACCTAACACTTAAAATAATGGAAGCTCTCAGGGAAACAAAAGAAGTAAAAGAAATAAGAAAAATCCGTACAAGGTGGACAGGAAACACCTACCACGTGGACCTCACATTAGCCCTAGACCCAAGCTATACACTAGAAGAAGCACACAAAATCTCGGAGACAATTGAGAAGAAGATAAAGAATCTATCAAGCTCAAAAATAGACATAACTACCCACCTCGAACCATGCGACCCTTCCTAAGAAGATTTGAGGTATATGAAACATAACATATAGCGCATGTAGCGCGCGCTAACCGTTTGCCCGATGGGCGCTTCATACATAGATAAGGATGGTCTCGTAAAGATCGACCCGAGCCTCTGCATTGGATGCAAGTACTGCATGACCGCGTGCCCGTACGGCATGAGGTGGCTTGAGCCCGTTCTTGGGCTACCGGAGAAATGCATGGGCGAAGAGTGCCAGACCAGGATTAAGCAGGGCCTACAGCCCGTCTGTGTAACAGTATGCCCAGCCGGAGCCAGGGCCTTCGGCGACCTAGACGACCCCAAGAGTGAAATCAACAAGAGGCTTAAATCAGGCAGGGTCATAAAGTTGCTCGAGTATAAGGGTACTAAACCAAAATTCTTCGTGGTGGTGGGAAGATGATATTCCAGGAAATTTGGAACCCGGTAGTGCTGGGATTCTTCCTCTGGTTCGCTGGTATCGCTGGAATGGGCAGTGTGGCCTATGCCTTAATGAAGATCTCCAAGGTCGAGGAGAAGCTAAAAGAATTATCAGTGATAATCTTCGTTTCCATTGTGCTGGCGCTTGTCTTCGTTGTAGCAGACCTATCTCGGCCCTTAAACATGCCCTTCGCAATCCTACAGTCTCTCCTATCGGGAACCTTCATCGTAAAGATATTCATCTCATGGATGAGTTTCGGAATATCTGTGCTTGCACTTCTCCTGTTGCTCTCTTTCCTGTTGCTATTGAGGCATACGTTTGTTCCAGGCCTACAAAAGCTCACGGATCAGAAATGGTACCTCGTACTGACTGGTCTTATAGGATTCCTGGTCGTGATATACAGCGGATTCCTCATTGCAAATGCCCCAGGAATACCCTTGGAACAACGCACTTATCCCTGTTCTATGGATCTTCTCAGCCTCAGTATGTGCAGTGGCCATCCTCAAAATCCTCGTAAAGAACGAATCAATTATACACTTCCTTACACGGGCAGGACTCACACTCGAAGTAGGAGAACTGGTTTCCCTAGTAGCTCTAATAAACGTCTCATTGTACTCGGGTATCGAGGCCGCACAAGAGAGCGCATACGCACTCTTCCTAGGCCCCCTGGCGCCGGCGTTCTGGCTATTTGTAATTATCATAGGAGTACTTGTACCTATGGGTCTAGGCTTCGTATTGCTTAAAAAGGAAGATAGAAACCTTGCTCTGATTTCAGCGATTTGCGGGCTCATAGGAGCCTTGGCCCTCAGAATGCTTGTCCTCTGGGCAGGAATACCAATACCAATAACACTCTAGGGAAAAAGCCTTAAAAAATATTATTTTTTCTTTGGAAATTATTCACTGTTAAAAACTTCCTCTACTTCCTCTATAGATGTTTTCATGTGTATAGCTCCTTATTTTTACATAAATGTTTATGTTCTAGAGAAGGTATACTCATGCTTTATGAGTGGCATAAGCCTAATACAAGTGTTTCTAGCTTTGTTGTCTGGCGGCATTGTAGGCTTTTCTCTAGGGCTGATAGGCGGGGGCGGCTCCATTCTGGCGGTTCCCTTGCTTATTTATCTCGTAGGCTATAGTGATCCCCATGGGGCAATAGGGACAACTGCCCTAGCTGTTGGTATAAATGCCCTCTTAAATATCGTCCCCCATGCATTAAAGCGGCATGTAAACTTTAGGCTTGGAGTAATTTTTAGTTCTACTGGCGTTATAGGTGTTTACTTAGGCTCTGAGCTTGGACTAATGATGGAGGGTAGGAGGCTTCTCTTCCTCTTCAGCCTGCTAATGATACTAGTTGCGATAAATATGATCCTCTCAAAAAAGGAAAATTCCAGCAAGGGGTTCCAAGTAGCAAAGAATTCATTTTTAAAGCTTGCAGGTGCAGGTTTAGGAGTAGGTTTTCTTTCAGGATTTTTCGGGATAGGTGGAGGCTTTTTAATTGTTCCCGCATTGACCACATTTTCTACCATAGATATTGTGCAGGCCATTGGAACCTCCCAGATAGCTGTTTCTTCTTTTGGTTTTCTAACAGCAATAAGATACTTCCTCAAGGGCTACGTGGATATCACTTTTACACTTCTCTATGTGGTAGGAGGAATCATTGGAGGGTGGGCCGGCACATATTTCATGTCCAGGATTCCGCAGAGCACATTGAAAAAGATCTATGCCGTGATAATTTTTCTCGTCGCTCTCTACATGTTGTACATGAATATAGGGGCTTTATCCTCTAAATAATGTTCTCTAGCGCGCGCTTGAAGTTTTGTCCTCACTAGTTGTTCCCATGAAAATCATAGATGGATGTTTTTCCTTGGGTGAAAAACGTTTTCTCCTGCTTTTTCCATAGTTTTCCTAATTAACCCGATATGTGTAATGTTCTGTGGGGTAAAACATGAGGACAAGAAATATCGGATTAGTGCTGGCGGCTGTATTAATACTCTCTATGCTTGTACCAGTTTTTTCAGGCCCAGACAAAAGCGCAGAAACTCTCATAACGAATGCTGAGAGGTTGCAGAGACAGGTGTACTACAGGAACAGTGTACTCGTCAACGCTACTTCAGGTCTAAACACAAGCCTGTATGCATACAATTTATCTCTTATACTCAACCTTACGAAGCTAGCTGACTCCTATCTAAACACGAGCAAGCAACTTTACAGCCATGGCAATTATACAGGGGCTGCCACCTATGCCATCAAGGCAATAAACACCTACGGAGAAGTTATCGAGCTACAGGAGAAACTCTCAGACGCACTACATGTAGAGTTTAAGGTAGGAAAAGAGCAAGAAGAATACAACATAACCGCGGCAAATGTCACAGCTATAAACAGGACAGCCCTAGTACTCCAACTAGAAGTCCTAAAAGCAAGAATAGCTGAACTTAAGAACGTCCTCGGCAAAGTTAACCAGTCCATCTACAATGTAACCGGCGCCCTGAACCTGCTTGACGACGCAGAAAGTCTACTCTCCGATGCAGAGGCAAAGCTACAGACCGGCAACATAACTGTCTCAGAGCTTGCAAAGACCCTTGGAACAGTCAAGAAGATACTTGGGCTTGTCAACGCAGAGCTTCAAAGAGCATCCCTCAAGGTAACAGTAGTCAGGGCAATGAAGCTAGGCATCCTCAAGAACAACGCTACACAGGTTCTAAACATGACTCCAATAATCAACCACACAAAGATAAAGGGTAAAGGAAAACCATCAATAAATGATACAAAAGAACTCGAGGAAGAAGTCAACAAGACAGAGTCCAAGCTAGAGAAGGAAGCCAAGAAGCAGGCAGACATAAAACAATTATTCAAACAGGCTGAGAAACAAATACAAGAGGCAAAGAAAGACATCAACGTTATTAAGAAAGAGGTAAAAGAGGAAGAAGAGGGATACGGCAAAGGAAATCAGGGTAAAAAAGAAGAGGCCAGAGGAAACAACAAAAAATAATTTTGTTTTTGTGTTTTTATTTTAAAAGTATTATCACATTGAAGCCTATCAGCCAAGTCATGATTATTATTCCGATGACCAGCATTATCTTCTTTGAGACATCTTCACGTAGCAACTGTGCCTCAACCAGCACCATGTGCAAGCCATACAATGCATGATAGGTTGCTGCCGCTGCTAAAACAATTTCCCCCGCCATTACGAGTGGATTCTTCAACGCAGATATCACTTCCTCGTAGGTTGGAATACCGTGGGCGGAGCCCGTCAAGTGGACCCTGTAGATATGTGCGAGGACGGCCAGGGTCAGTATTGCCCCTGTTACTGCCTGGAGGAGCCAGGCTTTCCCAGACCGACTCCTAGAAGACATTCATTATCACCCATGTACCTATAAGGAATAACAAAACAATGGTAACCCAGCTAATGGCGAGAATAGTTTTCCTCTTTTCTACCATTATCCCCATCTCAACTATTAACGAGTATAATCCTAGGACTCCGTGAATAACTAGCGCGGCCCACAAAAACAGGTCCACCAAAATAGCTGGGGGAGATGTGAATACTCCTAGAAATGCATTGTAGACATCCTTTCCGAGTACAACAGTCGATATATCGATCATGTGTGCAAGGAAGTATAGAGCCATAATTATCCCGGCTAGTCTTCGAGCAGCAAATGAGACTTGCTCCAGGCTTCTACCCCTTAGCTTGAACCAAGACCTTAGAACATACCCTATATTCATTTATATCACCTGTAATTTTCCAAACAAGAGTTCTTTCCTAATCTTCATAATTGTCTCGCCAGGCTTAAAGTCAACAGGACACCTTGCACTACACTCGAAAGACCCGTGACACGCCCACACGCCCCTGCGGCTGTCAATGATTGCGGGGACTTTTCCGTTGCTGGAAGACTTGTAGGACATAGCTATAACTGAGGGGCCAACATATCCTTCAAACGTGTTTGCGATTGGGCACGCGGAATAGCATATGCCGCACTCTAGACAGTCGAGTAGCTTCTCTACCTCTACTGTGCCCGCTACTTTTTCATGGGTCCCTGGCTTCACGAGGGCATACTGCTTAAACATTCTAGACTTGTTGACTGCCAGGTCGCTTATCACCTTGAATCCTCTCAGGGGCTCTAGGACAACTATCCCGTTCCTCGCGACTTCCCCTATTTTCGTTATGCAGGCCAGCCTCTCTACCCCGTTTATAATCATTCCGCATGCGCCGCACGCACCGTGATGGCATGCATGCTCAAAGGCTAGGGTTCTGTCTTTTTCTAGACTAATTTTCTCAACAACATCGAGAACGGAGGTGTCTGGGTCGGCCTCAACTTCGTAGCTTACGTATTTTGGTTCTCTCCATTCAGTCTTATATTTTCTAATTATAACGCGGTACTTCATACAGTTGCCTCACCTCATGTGAAATAGCTCCAGTAAGGAGCAAGAGGTGTATCAGCGGTTCTGCAAGGCTGAGTTATTCCAATCCTCTCCGCTACGAAGTCCGCCATCTTCTCGGCCATCAGCCGGGCAGTAGTAAATTTCCCACCAATAATGCTGGCAAAGTTTTCGACCCCTTCCCTTGCATGGTCAATTATTGCGAAGCTCCTGCTAACCTCCCTGCCAGTAGATGCCTGGACAGCCCCTACAAGCGGCCTAGAAGAGACAAAAGTAGCTTTCACCTTTAGCTTTGCAACTATCGGTGCGAGCTCTGTGCCCCTCTTCAGCATTAGTTCGACGTGTTCTCTGGGTATAGTAACCGTGTCCGGGTCCTCCACTACCCAAGAAGTCGTACCAATCACCGAAGTCCCCCTCTGGTGAATAATGATGTCGCCGTCTCCGGGCTTATTCAGCCTATTGAAGACCCTGTGACCAATCCTGGCGTTGAGGGCTACCATGACGCCTGGGCTCGGCTTCACCGGCACGCTTAGACCAGCGAGCCTGGCAACCTTGTTTGCCCAGGCACCAGTAGCGTTGACAACATAGTCAGCCTCGAGCTCGTATTCGCGTTCCGACGTCTTGTCGAGGACACGGACAGCCTTTATTGCTCCAGACTCTATCCTGAAGCCTACAACCTCGCTGAATGGTCTTATGTCTGCGCCGTGCAGTTTTGCCGACGCTAAAAAGCTCAGCATAACCTTCAACGGATCAAACGTGCCGTCCGGAACAAGGACAGCCGCCTTTAGCCCAGGGTTAAGGTTCGGCTCGAGCCTCAACGCCTCGTTCCTGTCTAGCTCCTTCACCGGTATACCTGCCTCCTCGCACTTCTTCAAAAAGAAATCCTTGTACTTTAGATCAGACTCGTCTATCGCAACAAATAGCCCTCCATTTTTCTCGAAAAGGAACGGGGCAATCTTCCTCAAAGTAACATTCTCGAGGTAGCACTCCCTGGCAACATCCACGTCAGCGACATACCTGCAACCACTATGCAGAAGCCCATGCGTCCTACCACTCGTACCACTGCCTATCGAGCCACGCTCCAGCAGTGTGACTCTTGCCCCCCGCTGGGCAAGGTCATAGGCTATTGCGGCACCAGTCACGCCTCCACCGATAACGACAACATGCTTTGTCAAGCCGGCTCATAGATTATTCCTATGAATAATATAAAAAGTTTTTTAATTAAAAGATATAAATAGCTATATACATATTGCTACTCCGAGTAGCCGTAAGCCCAAGGTACCTCCTTTGCCCATCCAAGAGCACGCTTGACAGCCGCTTTCCAGCCAGCGTAAAGCTTTTCACGCTTCGAGGGATCCATCTGTGGGATAAACCTCTTCTCCTCTACCCACAGCCTCTTCAGCTCCTCTAAGCTACCCCACACTCCAACCGCTAGACCCGCAAGGTAAGCAGCACCTAGAGACGTTGTTTCACGCACAAGCGGTCTAACTACCTCAACTCCAAGAATATCTGCCTGGAACTGCAACAAGAAGTCACTCTGCGACGCGCCACCATCCGCCTTCAAGACCTTTATATCCCTCCCTACATCTGTCTTCATAGTGTCAACAACGTCGCGTGTCAGATAGGCAATGCTCTCTAGGGTCGCCCTAGCGATATGTTTCCTCGTTGTTCCACGTGTAATACCAATGATGAGGCCCCTTGCATAAGGATCCCAGTAGGGTGCGCCTAGCCCTGTAAATGCGGGGACGAAATAAAGACCACCCGTATCATCTGCGGACTCTGCCAAGGGGTTGATTTCAGGCGAAACCTCGATGATCTTTAATCCATCTCTTATCCACTGGATAGCAGCTCCAGTGATAAAGATGCTCCCTTCTAGTGCATAGTAAGCTTTACCAGGCTCGAGAGAATAGAAAACCGTCGACAGCAAGCCTCTCCCCGAATAGAAGACCCTTAAACCAGTATTCAAAAGGATGAAATTGCCCGTACCATAGGTACACTTGACTTCTCCCTCTTCGAAACCTGCCTGACCGAAAAGTGCCGCCTGCTGGTCTCCAGCGTCGCCCGTCACAGGTATGCTTGCCCCGTTAAATATGCCGTTTAGCGCTGGACCAGTGTACCCGTATACTTCCTTGTCGCTTGAGGGACGAGGAAGTGGCAGGGACTCTTCTGGTATTTTACCCATAAGCTCTAATAGCTCTTGATCCCAGCTCAACTTCTCAATGTTGAAGAGCATGGTTCTGCTCGCGTTAGAATAGTCTGTCACATGTGCGCCGCCCTTTTCAGGCGTCAAGACTTCCCGGGAGCCACGCGTCAAGTTCCAAATAATCCACGTATCGATAGTTCCAAAAACTGCCTCTCCCCTCTTTACCTTTTCCCTGAGACCATCCACGTTTTCTAGGAGCCACTGGATCTTGCTACCTGAGAAATACGGATCAGGAACAAGCCCGGTCTTCTTGTGTATGAGCTCAGAATAATTCTCTTTGAGTTTATCCGTTATCGTAGCTGTTCTCCGGTCCTGCCAGACAATCGCGTTGTAAAGCGGGTTCCCAGTTCTGGGGTCCCAAACAACTACTGTCTCCCTTTGGTTCGTTACTCCAATAGCTACTATTTCTCTAGGGGAAATCTTTGACCTTTGAACGGCATCCTTTATACAAAGCAGGGTTTTCTCCCAGATCTCTGCTGGGTTATGTTCAACCCATCCTGGCCGAGGGTAAATCTGGGTATGTTCGCGGTAGGCCCATCCCCCTGGGACAGGTTTCCCGTCTTCTCCGAAAATGCCTGCTCTGGTTCCAGTCGTTCCTTGGTCAATTACAAGTATATATTTCTTCATAACAAAGCCTATAAAAAACCAGGAAACTAATGAATTTTTTGCTATATAATAGATAAGAGGCTGAGCCAAGAGTATTTCTCTTTATTGCTTGCCTGTAAAATGCCCAAAGATTTATATATCTAGACTTTTAAAAGTTAAAAACCATACTTATCTATTTAAATCTTCAAGAAACTAACTTTCTTGGTCGACGCAAAATGGAGAGCGAGCTTGAAATAATCAAGAGAAAAATGCTAAAAGAAATGTTGCTCAAAGAGGGCGCCACAAAGAGAGAAGCCACATGCCCCTACGACGCCAACGGCAACAGTATAACTTTCCACGAAAACCTGGCAAAGTGCAAACTGGCAATAGCAGATTTCTGGGCAGAGTGGTGTGCCCCCTGCAGACTAATAGAGCCAATATTTGAGTCCCTCGCAGAGAAATACAGGGGGAAAGCTGCCTTCCTGAGGGTAAACATCGACGAAAACCCTGACCTTGCGGCGGAATACCAAGTCATGAGTATACCAACCCTCATTGTTTTCAGCCGTGGAAAAGAATTTACACGATTCATTGGCTACTCGCCACAGCTCTCCAGACAGATAGAAAATGTACTCGAACGACTACTTTAATCTAAAAGTCTAACGGTCTTTTTAGACTATAAAGAATATATTAGGCCTAAAGTAAACGATTTACTCATTTTATAAAGAATTTGCAAAAATGTTTATATACTACAATTACACTAACTAAATCGCCGGTGGAAAAATGGTAACCAGAAGGCAGTTCCTCTACATCCTAGGAGGAACAGTTGCAGTTGCAGTTCTAGGCGGAGGCGTCTACTTTTTGACCCGCACCCCAAGCCAGCAACCACAGAAACCAAAAACGCTCAGCGGCAAGCTAACTATTCTTGGACGTTCAGGTTACCACGAGACCATTGTCAGAAACTTGATGGACACATTTTCCAAGAAGTATCCCGACGTTTCCCTCGATTATGTTCCAAAGGGATACACAGACGAATATCAAACCATAGTTCTTTCCATGCGGAACAAGTCTACAGACTACGACGTATTATACATTGACGAGCCCTGGATCCACATGATGATAAACAACGGCTGGTTGCTTCCAATTGATCAACCAAACCTTTCCAACTATCCCGACTCTTTGAAGAGCTGGCCAACCGTAAACGGTAAGACCTACGCCCAGGCGATAACTGGTAATGCAAACTTCTTGTTCTATAGGAAAGATATCCTGGACAGTATAGGGGAACAGCCACCCCAGACCTGGGACGACGTTTTAAGAATTGCTAAAAAAGTAAAATCAAAGTATACAGACGTAGGAGTCAAATTATATGGCTTCGGCGCTTATTCAGTCAAAGGCACCTCCATAGCTCAAGATACCTTCCCAGCAATTCTTTATCCATTCGGTGGACGATACTTCGCAGATGACGGAGTAACTCCCGCGCTAAAAAGCCAAGCCGCTATAGATGCCCTGGAATTCTTCAAGGAACTAAAGAACTACAGTCATCCACGCATGACTGAGTTCCAGAGTCTTGCAGAGTATTCCGACGCTATACTTCGGGGCGAGGTTGCAGTTGGTGTGGCATGGAACGGATGGCTGGCTGACATTGACAACCCACAAAAGTCTCAGGTAGTAGGAAAAATAGAGGTTCAGCCTTATCCAAGGCAAAAAACATTCTTTGGAGCCCAATCAGGAGTGTGGTATATGGCCGCATCGGCTTTTACCACCAATCCAGATGCAGCAATTGAATTCGTAAAGGTAAGCACGTCATTTGAAGCACAAAAACGCGCCGCATTAGAGGCTGGCTTGCCACCTACACGACTTAACGTCTTTACAGATGATGATTACAAGAGTAAAAGAAGGCTTGCAGACAAATTCCGCGAAATAATATTAAACGCTAAACCAGTTAGGACAAACCCGCTATGGGGAGACATGGCTGAAAACGTGGGTACATACCTCTACATGGGATTGCTAGGACAAATAAGCGCTGAGGAAGCAATCAATAAGGCACATGAAGAGATGGTTAAAGTAACTTCAGCCATAAAGTCCTAAAATAACCTTCAGAGGATATTTACAATATGAAGTTAAGAGAGTTCCTCCAAAAAGAAATTTTTCTTTTACCGGGCCTAGTTGGACTAGGAGTATTCCTCTATGCCCTTATCTACACAATCTACATGTCGTTTTTCAGGTACAAACTTGGCTTTACTGAACCCACCTTTATAGGCTTACAAAACTTTGTAAGCCTGTTCAACGATGAGATCTTCCGCACAGCAGTCTTTAACACGATTTATTTCGTCATCGTAGCGACTACTCTTGAACTTTTATACGGCATTTTGCTTGCCTCTCTACTGTATTGGAGCAAATATAGATACCTTTTCCTTCCACTAATGCTAGTTCCAATGCTTCTACCTGCCGTAAACATAGTTGTTATATGGAGGTTCCTTCTACATCCTGACTACGGTATAGTCAACATATTTTTAAAGAGTATAGGTCTTAGCCCTATTGATCCGTTAAACGACCCTACATGGGCTATGCCTACAATAATATTGATGGATGCATGGCAAATGACACCATTCGTAATGATTATCATTTTAGCAGGGCTATCCACAGTTCCCCGAGAAATAGTTACTGCGGCCAGGCTGGATGGCGCAAACAAGTTCCAATTGACAACAAAGATACTTCTACCGCTCACCAAGAACGTCATTATGGCTGTGCTTCTGTTGCGTTTGATCGACGCTTTTAGAATATTCGCCAAGGTCCAGCTATTAACAAGAGGAGGCCCGGGAATAGCCACAGAGACGCTCGAACTACAAATCTACAATCGGGGTGTTAGAGGTCTCGAGATAGGGTTTGGGTCAGCTATGTCCGTGATATTTATCCTTCTAGCAATGGTTGTGATTATTCCATACATGATAATGGTGATAAGAGGATGGCGTCGCTGAGTGATGCAATACTAGTTATAATTGTTCTCTCAGTGATTATACCGCTAGGCTCCCTTATCCTCATAAGCTTTATGCCTCCAGGAGAGAGAACATTCCCGCCAGTCCACTACACGTTGGATAATTACGTTTATGTGCTTGACAAGCTAAAGTTCTACCAAAACATGTTCAATACTTTCTATTTTATCACACTAGCAGTCTTAATATCGCTTGTGATTTCAATTCCTACAGCCTATGCGATTGCACGTTTACCGATTAACTACCATCTTTGGGTTATCACAGTTGGTTTAGTGATTCTAGTCAAATCGCTTCCCCCGGGAAGCCTGCTAGTACCTATTTATGACTGGCTGTGGAGACTAAAATTAACAAATACTCCTCTCGGCGTCGCTATTAGCTATCAAGTATACACGTTGCCCTACACCATTTGGCTTCTCACATCTTTCTTCTTGGATCTCCCACGAGAAATAGAAGTAGCGGCAAGACTTGATGGAGCCGGAAGCTTTTCGCGTCTAATCCATGTGATTCTCCCCATAAGTATACCAGGCATTATCTCTGCAGTAATAATGAACTATCTGAATCTCTGGAACGAATACATGTATTCAAGCGTTATGGTCTCAAGCAGTAGGTACCAAACAGCAGCAGTTATCCTGGGTCAAATGGTAAGTAGCGAATACGTTGTAGAGTGGGGTGTCATGGCCGCGGCAAATGTTTTAAGCATAATTCCTGCATTGATATTTGTCTCGTTTGTTCAGAAAAATATTTCGAGAGCAATTACGGGTGGTATTAAGGGGTAAGGTGAGGAGAATGGCATTTTTAGAGCTTAGGAATATCTCGAAGTCGTATGGGAAAAACAGAGTCCTAGACAAAGTCTCATTGACAGCCGAAAAATCAGAGTTCCTCGTAATACTCGGGGCAAGCGGAGAAGGCAAATCCACAATCTTGAACATCATATCAGGCGTTATACGGCCTGATGAAGGCGAAGTAGTAATAGATGGGCGGGTAGTAGACGACTCCAATAAAACATATGTACCGCCAGAGTTAAGGGACATCGGATACGTCTTCCAAAACTATGCATTGTATCCCCACATGTCAGCCTTTGACAATATTGCATTCCCACTTAAAATGCGTAAATTGCCCGAGGAGGAGATAAAGAAAAGGGTCAGAGAAGTCGCAGAAATGTTGCGTATAAGCCATGTTCTTGACCATAAACCATCTCAGCTATCAGGCGGACAGCAACAAAGAGTCGCAGTTGCTAGAGCAATAGTTAAGCAACCCAAACTTTTACTAATGGATGAACCATTCAGCAACATTGACCCGGCTCTCAGGGCAAGTGTACGTTGGGAAATAAAGACCCTCGTTAAACAGGTAGGCATCACGACTGTGATGGCTACACATGACCAAGAAGAAGCCATGTCTCTAGCAGACAAAATATTGATACTACACAAAGGCAAAATAATTCAAACAGGGACTCCAGAAGAGATATACAACAGACCCGTCAACACATACGTTGCAGACTTTGTTGGAGGAATGAATATCTTACCTGCAAACATTCTGATTCCTCAGATCGAAAGCATAGCCGAACTGAAAAGTCTTAGTGTTGAAAATATTGGATATATTGGTTTTAGGGCAGAGCATACGCGTCTAGACGACCAAGGAATCAAGGGCAGAGTAATAGGTTCCGAGTATAGGGGAGACAAGTGGGTAGTCTTGGCAGATATCGGCTCTGACAAGCCTGTAAAGCTATACCTCACCACAAAGGTAAATGTCGACGATACAATAAGATTCTTGCCGTCCAGGATTTACTTCTTTGATTCACAGGGGTCACTGGTAGATACAAAAACCTTGGCTTGAAATTAAAATTTCTTTCTTAAAGTGTTTTTTCTTTCTTTTTAAGAAAGATTTAAAGGGTATAATCCTCTTTATGCCAAGCGATAGACATGGCAACACTTGAAAAAATCGTTAGGGATGCAAAGGTTTTCTCTTTTGACATCGATGGCACACTTCTAGACAGCTACACCTATATGCGGGACGTCATCCAGATACTCCTCCTATACATAGGGGTGCCAGCAAACATGCTTGAAATGCTTACAGACGAGGTCTACATGAAGTGGTATGAGCTTGAAAAACAAGGTGTCATGGACTACGGCAAGTTCCACGTTTTCCTGGAAGATTTTGCCCGCAAATACTCTATTAATGTAAAGTACGACGTAGAGAAGTTTAAAGAGCTTATGCTCGAGGCGCGTATCAGGGGGTCTCAGCCATATAAATGCGCATTTAAGCTCCTCGCCGAGCTCAAGAAGGCTGGCAGAAAAGTCGTTTCAGTGTCTGGTGGCGACGGTGTTCCCGGGATGAAGTACAAGAGGATAGCTGAGAGCGGTCTAGCACAGCTTTTCGACAAGATAATCGTTGTATATGAAGATGTGCCTTCACGTGTAGATGGACTCATAAAGGTAGCAGAAGAGCTGGGCGTGCCAAGAGAGGAAATTGTACACGTCGATGATAGAGCGAAATTTGCCCTCGAGGTCTACAATGCAGGCTTCAAAGCAATAGTAGTCAAGACAAACTTCTTTGACCCCTATTATAGTCTTCCAGAAGAAATACCAGTTGTCGACTCACTCTGCACAATCCTAGATATAATTGCCAAGACACCGCCAAAACAATGAATAATTTTCAAGAAAATTTAAAACATGTTTACGAGACATGAGCAGTGAAGCCTTCCTATGCTGGATCTAGGGTCCCTTGAGGTAATAATCGTATTTCTCGCTTCCCTACTCATCGGCAGGGTTTTTAACATCAAGCTTCCGGGCTTTGTCTTCCAGGGAATAGTTCTCGTACTAGTCTGGAGCATAAGTGCATGGGCCGCGGCTAGCGGAATAGAGGCGCTAAAGGTCTCTCTATATCACACAGTCATATTTCTGGCGCTAATTATCCTGTTTGTCTTTGGTATAGGTAGCTTCTACACAGAACGGTCTCGCAGAATTTCGGCTCATGTAGAAGCCAGACCGAATTACCCGATAATTATAGCTATAGCCTCAGGGTGGCTGACGGGTATATACGCTAATTGGCTTCAAGCATACCTGTCCCAAGTCATATGGCCCCTAGTACTCGCAGTAATCTTTGCCACTGGTCTGGCAATGCATACAACAATTAACCTTGAGGCAATAAGGAACGGTGGAGACGTTTTCCTCAAGGCCTTATCGGTAACCCTGGTTTCTGCGTTCTTAGCTGGCATTGTAGCCTCGATTTTTCTCAGAGTGTCTCTCAGGTATTCTCTGTCGATCCTCTTTGGTCTTGGGTGGTACAGTTTCGCTGGTCCCTTTGTTGCACAATTTTTTGGCCCATCGGCAGGGCTGACAGCATTCCTGGTAAACATCCTAAGGGAACAAGCAACATTTATACTTACACCACTTCTATCAAGGTTTAAGGTGGCAACAATAAGCCTCGGGGGAGCAACGACCATGGACAACACACTATCAGTCTTTATCTATACTTACGGCGAGGAAGCCGCAGTTCCAAGCATTATGCATGGATTCGTTCTGACATTTATCGTGCCGCTTCTAGAATCAATAGTTGTAATGCTTCCCATTTGAGGCCGGTGAGTTCCCATGAAAAGACTTTACGCCTTATCATTTTCCTTATCTTTTCTGCAGGGACTGCTTGTCCCAGTCATCGTTCTCTATATGCTAAGGCTAGGCTACAGTGAGGCAGAGATAGGGATAATCACAGGCAGTTCTTCACTTTTATATATTGTAGGCGCATTACTATCTTCATTCATAGTTAGCAGGCTCGGGGACTCGAAGACAATAATTCTTTCTCTAAATCTCTTGACAGCAGGATACCTCTTATTTTTATTCTCACATTCAATCGTGGTCATCTTTATCGCTGCAAGCCTTGTACTCCTAGGCTTTGGGATATTCTGGCCGTCCATAGAAAATGCAGTATCCAGTGTCGGTGGAAAAGTGTCTTCCTTTTCATTTTCCTGGAGCTCTGGCTCCCTTCTTGCAATGGCATCTGTCTACCCATTGTCGCTTGTGGAGCCAGCATTTACCTTTCTATTCTTCTCAGGATTCTCGGTGTTTCTAGTTTCTTTCGCGATTTTTAGCCACAAAAGGAGAATAGAGCCAGCCACTCCTGCCGGCATTCTGGGATCTCTCAGGAAGGCCGCTATTGCATGGCTTCTCTGTATAATATACTCCCTAAACTCTTCGGGACTAATAACGTTTTACCCTGTCCTAGTCGAAGCCAGGAAGCTTCCACAAATTCTCCTCTCTGCGACCCTTTTCGGCATGATTTTTTCTAGAACGCTTCTTTTCTATCTATTCGACAGGGTTCCCAATAAATTGAGAAGACTAGACCTAGCCGCCCTCTTGATGTTAACTCCTGCCCTCGTGGTGTATACGAATGATTCGCTTATTCACGTATCTACCGCACTTCTATCAGGAATAGGGCAAGGAATAGTCTACGGCATTGCTTTAGAAAGAGTTTTCAAAAGACAGAGCCTAGAAGTTCATCTATATACATCCCTGTTCGAGTCATTTATTGGAGTGGGCTACTTCTTCGGACCAATGCTCGGTGTGGGCTTCAGTAGCTTATTGCGTGTCCAGCCCATCGCAACTACTGCCTTCATGAGCTCGGTTATGGCTCTATTAGCTGGCTTGCCACTTAGGAGAAAAGAGTCCTAAAATTTTTTATATAGGCTCAAAGCATATCTTGTTAGAGGATATACTCCAAAGCGTCACCCGGTTTTTGACCAGTTTTCTGGAGGTGAAATGGATGTATCCCGTCGAGGTTCAAGGACTAAAGAAGACCTACATCACTAGGAAGCGTGTAGGGCTCTTTAAAACAGTTGAGAGCCGTATAGAGGCACTCAAAGGCGTGTCCTTTAATGTAAACGAAGGCGAAATCCTCGGAATACTCGGACCAAACGGTGCCGGAAAATCTACCCTTGTCAAGATACTAGCTACGCTCCTCCTACCAGACGAAGGATCCGCAAAGATTCTTGGATATGACGTGGTAAAAGAGAGAGGAAAGGTAAGGAAACATATAGGCATATCTCTAAGTGTTGAAAAAGGCTTCTTCTATAAGTTGACAGCCCGGGAAAACCTAAAATATTTTGGAATGCTTTACGGACTCAGCGGTAAAAAGCTTGAAGAAAGAGTAAATGAAGCCCTAAAGGCCGTAGGGCTCCAGAACCAGGCGGAAAAGTTCTACGAGGAAATGTCTCTAGGAATGAAGGCAAGACTGAGCATAGCTAGAGCCCTGCTCCTTGACCCTCCCGTATTAATTCTGGACGAGCCTACACTTGGCCTAGATCCTGTGACATCCAGGCGTATAAGACACCTCTTGGTAAACCTCGCACACCAGAAACGAAAATCTATACTCTTAACGACTCATAACCTCTTCGAGGCAGAGCTTATATGCGACAGAGTAGCGATAATATCAGAAGGAAGAATTCTCGCCATCGACACCATCGATGAACTGAAGAAAAGGGTTGCAGACACAGTCTTCATAGAGGTACGACTACCAAGCATGTCGGGACTACAGGCACTAAACATCCTCAAAGATTTTCCAAGCAACGAGGTAAAAATCTACCACAGGAAGGGTATAGCAGAGAAAATAGTAATCTCGGTCCCAGTCTCTCAGGCTGAAGAAACAATGGAAAAATTACTCCACGAATTCAGGTCTTCAAGGCTAAAAGTCCGGAGCATAAGCATTCTTGAGCCATCGCTAGAAGACGTATTTGTAAAGCTCACAGGCCAAAGAGGTGTTTAAGCTATGAAGCATTCATTCCTAAACATGTTAAGGGCGGGTCTGTTCTTCGAAGTCTCGATACTAAAGAACAACAAGGGTTTATTATTCACATTACTTGCCAGGCCATACCTCGTCCTCCTTATGCTTTACTTCCTCTACCAGCAACTACAAGCAGAAACATCGCCAAAAGACCTCGTGCTACTCAGCCTCACTGTTACGGGATCGATAGATGTCCTCTGGGACATAGCAGGAAGAGGAATAATCCTCAGAATGCACGGCATTCTCCCATACTACACGGTAGTGCCAGAAGGTTTGCTTGTATCACTTACCATAACCTTCCTACCAAAATATCTCTTAGAAAACCTCCTGAAAACACTTGTATTCCTGCCTTTACTTGTTATATACCTCGACTTACTAAGCGCCCTCGAATACGTAGCCGGGGTCTTTTTCCTACTCATACTTGGACTCTTGCCCCTAATAGGGCTAAGCATGCTTCTTGCAGGCTTAACACTCATGGCCAAAGAAGAATCACCCTGGCTAGACTGGATAACCCCCATAATCCTACTGGCTTCGGGAGCGATTTATCCTTTAAGCGTCCTTCCACCATGGCTCCAAGCAATCTCTAGGCTCTTGCCAACCACATACATCGTTGAAGCCGCCGACATGTTGACACAACATCTCGAAACAGGAGGATTCTTTACAAGCGTCATAGTCGCCATGATGATACTAACCATTGGATACAACATTGTCTCAGCGAGCCTAGCAAAGCGGGCCGAAGAAAAACTATTGGTAAGGGGGATATAGATGGGGAGGACCCGTGCAGTCATATGGCTCCATGCGATTAGAGCCAGAAGATACCTACTCTCCATGATTTCGAGCTCTCTTACAGACACTCTGTGGATAGTTACCCTACTCCTAGGCTTCGTCCTTTCAGGAAAAACACAGCTCCTCGCAGAAAACCTCCTGGGACTAATAGCCTGGACAATAATCTCGAACTCAGCATGGATGATAAGCGGCTGGGTAGACTACCTAGGAGTCCTAGGCCTCATAGAGGAACACGAAGCCAGAGGAACATCCGTCTTCCTAGTACTAACAGGCAGAATCATTCCTCTTCTCCTCTCCTCAGGAATAACTTCCACTATAACACTAATAATTTTCCGAATAGCTGGAGCCGAGATAGCCATACACTACCCCATTCACGTCTTGCTAACCCTTATACTACTAGTTGTGCAGTCCGCTGTATACGGGCTTCTGCTGGGGGCCCTAGCGCTAAAAACAGGTATCCCCGGATACATGTTCGACATTGCCAGCCTAGCGTTCCTAGGACTCGCACTCATGCCTATAAATGAAGAACGCCTGTCCCAAATAATTTTTGTACCACTCCTAGGCCCCCAGCTAGCCACGAAGCTTGCAGGCCAGCAACCACTGGATTCACATTTACTATTTTTGCTCTTTTTAACAACACTACTGCAGATACCAATACTATTGGTAGTAATAAAGAAAGTCTCGAGAGACATACAAAAAACCGGAATAAAGATAATTGGTGAACTATGACTACTTAATGGTCAAAAGGGAAGTCCCCAATCAGCATCTACGTTTTTTTTTACCTTCAAATTCAAACCTTTAAACCCATTTTAATACATTGTAATATCATGCCTCTAGTTTTTACTCTATTTTCCATCTAAAATACTGATTATTTTTGTTTTTCTTTTATGAGGACAACTATGTAAAGAAAAATATATATGTTTTTCGATAGTTTTTATAACGACAAAAAATGCAAAAATCAAAAATTGGAATGTATGCCGCCGCCTCCCTTCTACTAGCAATCCTTTTCAGCTTTCTGGCATACCTAGTAATAAGCGATTTCGGCTACGTAACAGTAAACGACGTCAGATTCTATGGGCCAAACGGCGAAATGATTAGCGCTCACCTTTACGTTCCAGCCGACGCTACACCTCAAAAACCAGCTCCAGGAATACTAGCAATACATGGATACAATAACCAGAAAGACTATATGACAAATACTGCTCTCGAACTAGCAAGAAGAGGATACGTCGTACTATCAATCGACATGACTGGACACGGCTTCTCAGAGGGAAATGTGGGAGCTTTTTCCTACGGAGCCGTAGCTGGGCTCAACTATCTTAGGAGCCTTGCATATGTCGACAAAAACAACATTGGACTCGTAGGCATGTCTATGGGTGGCTGGGCAATACAGAGCGCGGCACTCGCAGTGCCAGATGGCTATAAAGCAATGTTCTACATGGATTCCTATGTCTTGCCCCCAACATTAGCTCCAAGGCTAAAGAATGTAGCGATACAGATGGCATTTGCAGATGAATTTACACCATTTTGGCTTCAGGTTCCAACTGGGAAAGACATACCAAAGTCCCCTGTACTAAAGCAAATATTCAATGTGACTGAAGATATTATACCAGGAAAAGTCTACGGAGATATATCCAAAGGAACAGCAAGAATACTATACGAACCATACATAGACCACGCAGCCTCAACCGATGACCCGACAAGCATTGGCAACGTGATAGAATGGTTCAGTATGACGCTCCAAGGAGGCAAAAAAATCCCGAGAAATGACCTGATATTCCCACTTAAACAGCTCTTTACAAGCCTGGCATTCCTCTCAGCAATGTTCTTCATATTCTCATTTGGAGGATACCTGCTCGAAACAGAAACATTCAAGGAGCTAAAGGGAACACCGCCCGAATACAAGGGCTTTACAGGCTACAGCTACTGGATAGCAGCGTTCATAACAACTGCACTTCCACCCCTACTATTTTTGCCGACATTCATCGAGTGGGGAATGAACCCCATGCTTCTAACAATATTCACGCCTCAAGCACCGACAAACAGGTATATGGCTTGGCAAGACACAGTCGCGCTTGTAACTGTAGTGTTGCTCGCGACATTCTACTATGCAAGCCTCAGGAAGAAAGGCTTCACACTACAACACACAGGACTGGATCTCTCACTCAAAACGGTGGCTAAGAGCTTCCTGTTCGCGGCCTTGACACTCCTACCACTCTACATAACACTCACATACTGCTACGCCTTGTTCAGGACCCCATTCACGCTTGCAGGTCTACCTGAACCAGTCGTCCTGAGACCAATGAGTACAATTAGATTCACCTTTGCATTTACGTACTTCCTACCATTCCTCTTCTACTACCTAGTAACAGGAGTACTCTTCGCAGGATTCATGAGGTACAAAGAAGGAAAAGCAAGCCTAACAATGGAACTGCTCATAAACTCGTTAATTGTATCCTTAGGCTCAATAATATTCCTCCTTTACTACTACGTACCACTCTACATCGGAATGCCACAGACGCTTTCCTGGACATACGTTTATGGCGGAGTCCCACTTGCAATGATCTACTACATAGTTGTTCCAGTTGTTTCAATACTTACAATATGCATCTTAACGTACTTCTACAGGAAAACAGGCAAAGTGTGGCCCGGAGTATTCATAGCAACAATGCTAATAGTGTGGTACCACGTAGCATTTGCAGCCTTCCACATACCTATGCCACCTTAAAAAACAAATTATTTTTTCACAAACATTTTTTCCAAGAAGCTTTTTGGTTGCTTGATCTTTTTTCAGTTCCTTCGTCATTGTCTTCTGCTTTATTTCTAAGTACAACGAGAGATTAATGGACAAAACAAAATACACGAGATGATTAGAAAAGTATAGTTTTCGTCAACATTAAGTATTATTTAATAAGGTCTAACTAACTGTAGTTTGGAAACCCCGGCTATATCACTTAGAGAAAAATCCTCCACATATGTTTTCCCAATCGTGTGTGACTCTAGCGGCATTATACGACTCAAAATTTACATGCACTCGTATACTCTTCTCCACCCAAATGGAGAAGGGGTCGAACCTTAGACAAGTCATAAAGAGAGTTTTTCCACGCATCTCGCCTGACTCTCGCGGCTAATACTTCTCCCACAAACAAAGAGTGGTCACCACAAGGATACTCAGCCGCTACTCTGCACTCGATGCACGCCAGTGAATTCCTTATGCATGGAACCTTTACCCTGAGAGGTGTTAAACTTTCTATCCCATATGCTTTGAACTTGTCTATTTCGCTACCACTTGTCGAGCCAGTCTCTTCGACTAGCCCCAGCATTGTGGCTTCTACCGGGTTCAAGGTAAATTCTCCACTCTCCTTTATCAGTTTGTACGTGTATCTCTTTGGCGAAATCGCAACGGCAACCAGCGGCGGATTCACAGAGACAGGTGTGACCCATGCCGCGGGCATAACATTGGCTCTGCCATCTTTCCCAATTGAGACAACGAGGACCACGAGTTTGGGGTGCAGCAACCTGGTATGTTGCCTGGTTACTACTTCAACATATTCAGGTAGGCTCATACAATTGTTACTTTGCTGGATATGTATAAAAAAGATATGTTGCCAGCTATTCTAGTGAGAACTCTTCCGAGTGGGTCTTGATCTTCTTCTGTACTTTTTCTGGTAAGCTTTCGTCTTCGAGCCTCCTCTCCAGTGGCTTTACCACTACAACGCCGACGCCGTCCTCTATCTTTATCTCCCATGCCCTCAAGTCGTGGGCTGTCTGCCTCATTTTCTCGATAATGATGTACCTCGTGAGGACACCGTTGATCATTCTACGCTTAAAGTGGATGATTCCGTCGGCAATATGCTCAAGGCCCCAGCCAAAAGCGCTACCAGTCGTAATAGCATACTGGCTTGTAGCCATAATTGTGAACCCCCACTTGTTTAGTATCCTCTTGACAGTGTAGCTGTCCTCCCTAGCCTTGACAGGAGCCCTAAGCCAGAAAGCACTCATAGAGTCAATAACAAGCCTGCGGGCGTTTCTCCCCAGCTTTTTCTTTGCCTCTATAATCCTGCTAAGCATTTCCTCTACAGCGAGCTCGCGAAGGGTCCACTCGTCCTCCTTTTCTCGCATAAGGGCATCAATAATAACAAGCCTGCCAGACTCCAAAGCGCTCTGGAAATCCATCTTAAACTGCGCTGCCTGCCTCAGGATGCTCTCCCTGCTCTCCTCCGTAGTCACATATATCGCGCTTTCCCCAGCCCTCAAACCAGCCCATACAAAATGCAGACATGTAATAGTCTTACCTGTACCAGGCATCCCCACGAGGGCGACAAAGAAACCCTCTGGGATCCCGCCCCTCAAAAGGGCGTCCAGGCCAGGAATTCCCGTGGAAAGTCTTCTAACCTCCACATCTAACCATGTAATAAATCCCAAGTGAAATATTTCAGCCTTTCTCCCAGAAATTGCCACCATGTGTGTTGCGCTGTTTGGAGAACATTGATATGCGTTCCATGCTTCTCTGAGGTAAAAGCTCAAGGATCATGCTTGCCTGAAATACTTTTGTTAACTCTATACTTCAAGGCATCGCTTAAATCTTCGCCCCAGCCACCCAAAATCTGACTCTAGCCCTAGTCCTACGATTGAGTCCACTCTTTCGCTTGGTAAGCGAGAGGATATGCTTATTTCTTCCATGTTCCTGTCCCGAATTGCTTTCCTATTAGAGCTTAACCTCACATCCCACTTTTGGCTACATATCTACGTAACTTGTCTATAAGCGACTTGGGAACCACAAACCTGAGAATCTCCACCCATCCTTTATCCATTATATTTTTGCCTCAGAGTTAAGAGTTAATAAAGCTCTACGGTGCAGCGTTGTTAATAGAAATCAATCATATGTAAGACATCGTTTAAACTTTTAATTCCATCATATTTTCCGTCTCGTGAAACAAGTACTGCGCGAAGACCAGCCAATGATGGATTCTTGTAGTCGCTCTCTGGGTCATCCCCAACATGTAGTATTTCGTGTGGCCCTATCCCCAGCTCGCGCAGAATAGCCTTAAAGAACTCTGGGGGTTTGCCTGGGAGAGAGAAGTCCGAGGATGAGGAAAAAACCCTTACAAACCTCTTTTCTAGGAATGGGAAGCGCGAAAATACGAGACCGATAAAATCCCTCGCCGCGCTAGTGCTAAGCACCAGTTTAACATGGTTTGGCACGTTCTCGAAAAATTCTAGGGCATCCTCGTAAATTTCGACGAGCTTCCCCGCCTCGCTCAAAGCATATTCAAGCTCGTCCATCAAACCGAACCTCTGGAACCAGTACCTAGGAAGATACCACCTTAAATCTCCCTGCCCGACCTCGTCGTAAGACTGAAACACGACACGCTTTGCCGTCTCAATGTCCAAGCTATGTCTCTCGGCGTACAGCCTAGGAACAAGCTCTAGCCAAAAATAGTCCACATACTTCCTGCTGACGATGGTTCCGTCCATGTCTAGAGAGATATACTTAATGCCCACCATTAGACACCTTGTCAACGATGTTTTCAAAATAAAAATGTCTATTTATACGTAACAATAGAAAAAAGGATGCATTAGTTATGAGAAACTATTGGCTAAACTTTTTGCTTTTTCGAGTCTACTCCTAGCACCTGCAACCAAGAACCTGTAATCGCTTCCCAAGGCTATAAATTTGAAACCATTTTTCAATGCGAATTCTAAGGATTCATCGTCAGGACAATACATACCTCCAGGAACTCCGAGGCTCATTGAAACTTCGGCAACTTTTTCTATGGCTTTTCTTACAATCTCTTCTTTCCAAGACCTGTACCCATATGAAAACGATAGGTCATTTGGTCCAATAAAGAATGCATTTACTCCCTCAACCGAGAGTATATCCTCAATATTTTTGACGGCTTCTTGTGTCTCGATCTGGACGATTACTAGCACTTTGTCGGCATTGTCAAAATACTCATTTGTCTTTAAACCATAACTAGCGGCCCTACGGGGACCTACACCCCTAATGCCTTTTGGAGGATATCTCGTTGATGCAACAGCTTGTTTAGCATCTTCAGCTTTGTTGATTAATGGGAAGAGAATACCGGCAAATCCTAGGTCAAGGACGCGTTTTACATAAACAGGGTCGTTAAAGGGTACTCTTACTATGGGAGTAGTGTCCCCCCTTACGGCCATTAACATATATTCCAGCATTTGAAAGTCTAAAGGTGCATGTTCAACGTCAAACAAGAGCCAATCAAAACCGAGTAGAGAAAGCATTTCTGGAACTTCGGGATTTGCAATCGTTAACCAAGCACCCAGACTGATCTTGTTCTCAACCAAAAGTTTAGGCAGTCTTCCAAACATTTGTGTCAAGAAATACGTTCTTTTCTTTTAAATAATTTTTATGCCAAACACATTCGGCGAAAAACATGAGGAAAGACCAAACAATGTATGGGGATAATAATTAAAATGCCCTGCCTATAAACAAATGTATGTACAAAGTTGCAATAGTGAATTCAAGGTCTTATGGAGTTGTTGCACCCGATGTTCTAGAAAACCTAAGAAGAGTTGCACAGGTTGATTTCTTGGACGTAGATAAAACCCTACGAGGTAAGCCGCTAGCTGAAAAACTCTCGGGCTATCATTTTATAATTGCAAGTGTAACACCGTTTTATGATCGAGAGTTTTTCGAACACCAGAAAGATGTTTTACTAATAGCGAGACACGGCATAGGATACGACAATGTAGATGTTACAGCGGCAACAGAGTACGGTGTCATTGTTACACGTGTCCCCGGATACAAGGAAAGAGATGCAGTAGCAGAATTAGCCGTCGCTTTATGCCTTAATGTTGCGAGAAAAGTCTGTTTATCCGCCGGCTATGTTCGGGAAGGGAAATGGTCGGAAAGAGGAAAAATTGTTGGAATAAACATTAAGGGCAAAACAGTCGGCATCGTAGGCCTAGGAAACATTGGCAGTAGAGTTGCAGAAATATTTTCTAGAGGATTCGAGGCTAGAGTCATAGCCTATGATCCCTATGTAAGCAAGGAGCAGGCCTTTAAAAGTGGAGCTGAGCTGGTAGATTTTGATACGCTTTTAAAAAATTCAGATATCATCTTGCTACATGCTGCTTTAACTAGGGAGAACTATCATCTCATCGGCGAGAAGGAAATAGAGAAAATGAAAAAAGGAGTAATAATAGTAAATGCAGCTAGAGGAGAACTAATCGATACAAATGCTTTGATTAAAGGACTCGAGACTGGAAAAATTGGAGGAGTTGGGCTTGATGTAATAGAAGGCGAACCCATTGGAGCTGATCATCCTCTTCTTAAGTTCCCGAATGTCATTATAACACCTCACATAGGTGCAAATACTTTAGAGGCTTTAAGAGGGATGGATGAATCAAATGCTAATGCAATCTTACAGGTCATACGGGGGGAACCACCCTTCGAGTACATAGTAAACAAAGAAGTTTTAGAAAAAGGAACAAGAGCAAAAATAAAGCTTAGTTCTCATTAAACAAAGGAATCAAACTATTTAAAACTTTTTTAAATTTTTCATATTGCTTCTCATAAACCAATCTGTTTTCAGAAGGAAGGGCTATCCTGTCGAAACGAAGATATTGGTCGAATTTAGTTAATTCGAAAGATGGATCCAGCGTTTCCAGAGCAACTAGCGCTGAGCCAAACAAAGCGGCATCTCCTCTAGTAAACGCCTTTATAGGCGTATTTAAAACGTCCGCCAATATTTGTAGCCATAGCTGGGACTGAGCACCGCCACCTGTAATTCTCACTTCTTTAAATCTTAAGTTGTTCTCCCTCAGAGCCTCATTGACAAGGTTCAGATTATAAGCGACTCCTTCCATGAATGCTCTCAAAATGTCTCTTTTTGTATGCCACTCTCTTAGTCCAAAAATTACAGCACTTGAGTTGTTACCAAAAATAGGGAATCTCTCTCCACTAAGGTATGGTAAGAAAATAATGCCGTTTGCCCCTGGAGGTGAAAGCATTGCCTCTCTGTCCAGAATCTCATATACACTTATGCCTAGATCTTGGGCCAATACTTTCTCTAAGCCTCCCAAAGAATCCCTGAACCACCTTAAGACAACGCCACCGCTGTTTACTGCTCCACCCGGGAGCCAAGTTTTCTTTAAAGAATAGTATGTTTGGAATCGCATATAGGGAGACTTATCAATGACCGGATACGGGCTTGCAACTCTAAGCATCGTGCTAGTAGATAAATGAGAAGTAGCTATCTCTTGATTCAAACCGCCTAATCCAATAGAGACCGCTGCTCCATCAAAAACTCCTGCTACAATGGGAGCCCCAGATTTTATCCCAAGTTCGTTAGCGATGCTTACAGGTAAGTCTCCTATAATTGTGTTAGGCTCCACCAACCTTGGCAATATGCCAGGGTCTATACCAATCGATTCGATAAGGTCGAAATCCCAATCGAGAGAATACATATTGAGGAGTTGCGAACCAGAAGCTGAACTTCTATCCATAACTTTTTCTCCAATAAGACGCAGAAACAAAAAACCCTTAGCATCCAGAATAGTTTTTGTCTTTTCGAGAAGCGTCTTCTTCTCTTGTAGTAACCAAAACAACTTCGCTAATTGATATATATATAAAGGAGGACATCCAGTCCTCCTGTAAACCTCAAACGGATCTAAAGTCTTATAAAGCCTAGGAAGATACTTTGCTGGTCTTCTGTCAAGCCATGTAAATATATTTGTTAATGGTCTGTTTTGTGAATCTAACCCGATAAGACCAAACAGGTATCCAGAAACAACTATTCCATCTATCTCCTCCATATTTGCTTTTCGAATTGTCTCCTTGACAGTCTCTTTAAATATTCCCCATAAATAATCGGCGCTGTGCTCTGCTGCTTCAGGCTCTGGTCTTAAAAGGGGAACTTCAATTGTATTGAATCCCTTCACTCCATCTCCTTCAAAATCAATTAAACCTGATTTTACTGTGCTAGTTCCTATATCAACTGCTAGTATTCTCATATCTAGTGTTCTTCCATTCTAAGCCTACAAGAGAACTTAAAATTTTTGCCTCAGATCTTCGAATATGCTCCGCCAGAGTAGCCTTTGACACACCAAGCTCCTTTGCTAAATCAGTTAAGGAAAACTTTCTGGGCCAGTCGAAGTAGCCCCGAATCACTGCACGAGAAATTACTTCTCGTTGCAAAGGAGTTAATTTTGAAAAAATGTCTGCTTGAAGAATTAGTTTATACGAATCATTTATAGCTTCATAGATGTATGAAGTTTGAAATCTTAAAATATCACCCCTCTTTGCCAACTTTTCGGTTATTACTTTTGGATCCTCTTCAGATATAAGGTAAAACTTTCTAACTCCGTTCCTAATTAAGTAGGGAAAAATGACAAAATTCCCAGAACCTAGAGTATACGCGTAAAAATCACAGCTGTCTTTTTCTATTACAAAAGTCAGAGAGGATTTCGACTTCATTAATATCTTCACTTTTCCTGTGTCTTCTTTATTGAGTACCTTGCTAAATTCATCTACATGTTTCTTCTTCTGTGGCATTAGCGAGTAGACCAAAGTCTTTGATTTACTATCGTCGTATGTTATGCCTAGAACCAAAATCTCTACTCCTGGTATTTTCGAGAGTTCTGCTAAAGTACTCTGGTAAGGTCGCATATATATGAGATAAGGTCTGTGCATTGTAAACCTGCATTCATAGAATTAATCTTTCTATTTAAAACTTTTCTGGAAAGGCAAATATGTTTGGCTCCATAGTTAAATAAGGGTAACTTTATCGTTGGATTCGATGAATGAGAAAAAACTGTATGGTATCTTACCACCACTTATAACTCCATTCGATGAGAAGGGAGAAGTCAAGACAGACACTCTTAGTCGACTTATTGAATTTACTTATCCATATGTCCATGGCTACTATGTTTGTGGCACTTATGGTCTAGGACCTATAATGAGAATAGATCAAAGAAAAATAGTTGCTGAAAAAATAATGGAATTTGTCAAAGGGTCAAAGACTGTAGTTATACATGTCGGTTCAACAGACACAGAGACTGCAGTCCAATTGGCTAGGCACGCGGAAGATATCGGTGCAGATGCTGTTGCTAGTGTTCCTCCTTTCTACTATGCGCACCCGGACTCTCATGTTGTGGAGTATTTTAAAGACATAGTAGCCTCTGTCACGATACCAGTTTACGCATACAACAATCCACAAAGAGTTGGCTATCAAATTAACCCTCAACTTGCACTTAAGCTAAAAAATGTAGGGGTAGTTGGTATTAAAGACAGTAGCTTTGATATTCAACAGTTTATAGAATATAAGGTAACAGTGGGAAAAGATTTCGACGTAGTCGTTGGTACAGAGGCTCTTATGGTTCCTGGCTATGTTTTAGGAGCACGTGCATTTATTCCTGGAATGTCGAATTATGCCCCTGAAGTAGTTTATAAACTATTTAAGTTGCTCGAGGAAAATGATCTTGAGAAGGCTGTAGAACTTCAGTTCATGATAAACAAGTTCCGAAAAGAACTCCATAGACTGGGTTCCACAATTCCTCTCGTGTACACACTTATGAAACTGCGGGGAGTAGATGCCGGTTTGCCCAGAAAACCCTTCATCCCTCTTCCTGAAGAGTTAAAACATGACGTCAAAGCCCTCTTGGAGGAATTACTAAATGAGCGAAATTATGGATAGCCAAACAAGTTTGGCTATAAATATTAATGGTAAAGTATAATAATACACCTTGATGAGCCAAAAAAACAATACAAAAATAATTGCCATTGCTGTTTTAGTCGTCCTAATAATAGCAGGCATTGGCTTCTTTCTAATGCAGCAACCTAAGCAGCCACAGCCTACAACTCCACAGCAACCAACAACCCCCTCCCAACAAACCGCTACAACTAGGCCTAAACTAGTTATCTGGGGAAGAAGCACATTTACACCACCTCAGATGTATTGGATTGAAAAGAAAGTTCGTGAGTGGGCGGCAAAGAATAACGTGGATGTTGAAATAACATGGTTATCGGTAACAGATATTGGAAAGAAGCTTATTGCAGCTGTTGAAGCAGGAAACCCGCCTGACATAGTGATAAATGGTCACCCGGTTGCTATTTTCGCGGAGAAAGGATTATTGATACAAATAGATGACATTATCGAGAAACTAAATAAAAGCGACATATATGAAATAAAACTCAAAGAATGCGAATGGAGCGGTCACTACTATTGCCTTCCCACAATGTTTGAAGCCACCTGGCTACATGTCCGCTGGGACATAGTCAAAAAAGCAAATGCAGAAAACCTATTCCCATTAAAAACACTAGATGACTTCTATACTGCTGCAAAAGTCTTAAACCAAGTAGAGCCTGGAGTGTATGGAGTAGGTCTACCCTTAGGATTGAACGGCTACGATACATGGTGGACCTTCCTACACTTCTGGGGAGGATACGGGGGAGGAATGCTAACAGATAGAAGTGTAGCTGGAGTTATAATGGATAAAGAGCCATATCGAACGGGTCTCAAAAAAGCTTTTGAAATAGAAAGGAAGATATGGCTTGAGAAATTAACTCCGCCAGATAGTGATCAATGGGTCGATGCATCCAACAACAATGCCTACCTTCAAGGAAAAATTGCAATGACAATGAATCCGGCAAGCATATGGTATGCAGTAATGACACAGAATCCTGCTCTAGCAGCAAACACCAAATTATTCTTGTTGCCAGTCTCAGTAGACTGTGGCGACGAAAGCGTTTTCATATTCAAAACAACAAAATATCCAGACCTTGCAAAAGACCTGGTTTACTACTTATATGCCGACAAAGAAGACTATCGTAAAGGATTCTGTGAAGCCTCAGGCCTCTATGCGCTCCCCATATTTAAGTCCCAAATGCAGGTAATCTCCAAAGACTGGAAAGCAGGCAAGTATCCTGCCCTCGGTGAAGACCCAGCAAAAGCGGTCGAAAAAATCAAATTCATGGAAACAGCGGCCTTCCCGTTAGGTGAGAGAACAACACCTAGCGAGACATTTAGAGAAGGGTTCACGTGGAACGAAATGATTCAGAGAGTAGTCATCAAAGGAGAGGATCCAGACAAAGTCATAGACGAGTATGCAGCAAAGCTGAGGGAAGAAGTTAAAAGAGTATATGGAGGATAAAAAATTATTTTTCTTTTTTGGTGATTTTTCTATGTCGAAAACTACTCGATCACTTTATAACTGGATCTATGTTCTGCCTACCCTAGTCTTGATTATCTTCATCTTCATAATCCCGATAGCATATAACATATGGCTGAGCTTTCAAGAAAAAACTATAGGTGGAGAAGCCGTTTTTGCTGGTCTCAAGAATTATCAACGATTGCTAGCATCTTCTATGTTTTATAAGTCTGTTGGTAATTCTTTGTTGTATACTTTTATTTCTGTGACTTCTAAGGCATTAATTGGCTTAGGAGTAGCTCTACTCCTTAACAAGAAATTCTGGGGAAGAGGCTTCTTAAGAGGTTTCTCAATTCTTCCATGGGCTTTCCCGTCTTTCGTTGTAGCAGTTTTGTTCTGGTTCAACTATAACTACAGAGGTACATTCAACACGATATTCAAAATGTTAGGTTTACAGCCTGTACACTGGATGAGCTATGAGAATGCTATGTGGTCAGTTATCCTTATAAATATATGGCATGGATGGCCCTTCTTCTTTATGGGTTATCTAGCTGGTCTACAAGCTATCCCCACAGACCTGTATGAGGCGGCTGAGATTGACGGGGCCAATGTTTACCAGAAATTTATTCATATAACTGTTCCGCAATTAAAACAAGTTCTCTTGACCGTGATGTTGCTCTCAACGATGTGGACGCTGGGAGAATTTACACAAATTTACATGACTACTGGTGGTGGTCCAGTTGACGCAACTTTGACGATACCAATGGCTACATATAAAATAGCTTTTCTTACGGAAATTAATTTCCCGCTTGCCGCTGCATATACTATATTAGTACTACCAATTTACTTGTTCCTAATATATTTCACTTTAAAGCAAATGGGTGAATAAAGATGGCCGGTCATTCAGGAAAAATCTTGAACAAAATCATTATTGCCGTGGGCGTCATCCTCTTGTTACTCTGGATAATTATCCCCACATTCTGGGCATTCAAGACAAGCATATCTGTACCAGAAGAAGCATGGAAACCAATCCCAACAAAAATCACGTTAGACAACTACCTCAGTCTATTCAATCCCTCCCTGGAGGCTATTCTTCGTGGCATGGGTCTCCGTGCGGCCTTACCAGACCCAATGATCGTATACGTGACAAATAGTTTAATTGTTTCTCTAACTGCATCTATTATAGGTGTTATTTTTGGGTCGCTTGCCGGCTACAATTTGGCTAGATTCAGCTATCGAGGCAAAAGGATAGTAATGTGGCTTGTACTTTTTGCGTATGTTTTTCCCGTATTTATCTTAATGGTACCCATCTTAGTCATGATGCGTTATCTTGGCCTGTACAATACTTTGCTAGGATTATCAATCGTTCACTTAGCGTATACCCTTCCATACTCAACTCTAATTATGAGAAGCTATTTCTCAGGTATACCAAGCGTTCTGGAAGAAGCAGCACTAATTGATGGATGCACAAGGCTAGAAGCATTGTGGCGTGTCGTTATTCCTGTAGCTATACCAGGCTTTGTAACGGCATTTATTTTCTCATTCACATTATCTTGGAATGATTTGCTCTTTGCCTTGATTTTACTAAATTCTAGTCACAAATATACCTTGCCAATAGCTACTACATTCTTCCTATGGGGTGGCGAAATAGTTGATCCAGGCGGTCTAGCTGCTACAGCAATTTTTGCTGGAATTGTACCCTCAGTACTTTACATGCTGGTTCAAAAATATGTAGTAGTAGGGCTAGTTAAAGGAGCAGTAAAAGCATAGTGAAATTTATGACAACCGTTGTTATTGATATTGGAACGACAAATATAAAGACAGGTATTTTTGACGATGACGGTCAACTGCTTGATCTACATTACGAAAGAGTAAACCTGGAGGTTGATGCCACGGGCAGGGCGGAGCAAGACCCTTACGATATATACTCGAAGGTGGTAGCATCCTTAAGACACGCTTCCAGAGTGACAGGTGGCGAAGCAGAAGCAATCTTCTTTACGTCGCAAATGCATAGTGCTATGCTTCTAGATAAAAATGGAGAACCGTTATCAAGGCTAATTACCTACTTAGATACACGTCTATCCCTGCATCTAGACGAGCTTAGTCTGAAGAATCATGATCTTTATCACGAGACGGGATGTCCACCACTTATCATTTATCCACTTCCAAAGATTATTTACTTAAAGAAAATACTTAAACCAGACACAAAACATAAAATCGCTGTTTCAGTCAAAGAATTTCCTCTTTTAAAACTTACAGGTCACTTGGTTGTTGACGCTTCAACAGCATCAGGTGCTCAAATGGTGGATATACATTCTTTGAAGTGGAGTGAACATGCGGTGAGCTTGGCTCAACTTTCAGAGGAAAATCTTCCGGAGCTTGTTATTGGTGAAAAAGAGTACCTTGAGCTGACGAGTGATGCCGCGTCACTTATAGGTTTTAAAAAAGGCACTCCCGTCTATCCTGGCGTTTCCGACGCTGGAGCACATAGCTTTGGAGTATTAGCGATCGAAGAAAATACACTTGCTTTAAATGTAGGTACAAGTGCTGCGATTCGATTAACAAAGCCTGAACCGCAAGTGGATAGATACGACATGAGATTTTTCAGTTATTATGCAGGAAACTCAAGATGGATAATTGGAGGAGCTATAAACAATGCGGGTATCGCAGTTGAATGGTTCCTAAAATCATTTGCTACAGCCGAAGAAATAGTTTCAGATACGGCTCGTATAGACAAATTCTCTTTGTTGGACGTAGAAGCACAGCTTTCGCCTCCAGGCGCCAATGGGCTAATATTTTTACCCTACTTGACCGGCGAAAGGTTTCCAATTCGTGATCCATACTTTAGAGGAGTTCTCTACGGAGCATCCCTATCAACCACTAGAAACGATGTTTTAAGAGCCATAATGGAAGGAGTAGCATTTACTCTCAAAATGATTTACAATGCCTTACAAGAAAACGGGTTGAATGCTTCAATTATCCATGGAGGAGGTGGCGGATTACGCATGAAAACATGGAGACAAATCTTCTCGGACATATTCGGCATACCGCTTCTAGTCGTTAGAGAAGACTACGAACCAACACTTATAGGAGGATGGTTACACTTCGCTTTAGCTAACGGTCTTATTAGCTATAAAGAAGCTCTTTACAGGTTTAAAGAAGTATTGCAGGACGGAGCTAACCCTGACCCCTTCACTAGTGAATTTTATTCAGAATACGTGAATTTATTTATAAAGCTTTATAACACTCTTAGGGACTATAGCAGAGAATTTCATAACTTTACAAAGAAACATGTAAAAGTTTTTTAAAAATACTTGGAAAAGATTGTTTTTATCTAAAAGATCTTAAATGCATTTTTCTCAAATATTTGATACCTGTTGAAGAAAATAAGCACAGGAAACAAGAATACCAGTTCTAGGAAAAGCTAGAAGGGTCTTATTGTCGTTGCAATTATGATTCCAATTAGTGCTAGGAATGCTATGTATGGGAATACAGCTATGTATGAGCCAAATATATCCTTTGCTTGCCCGGCAAGAAGATTTCCGAGGATTGCTCCCACGCCATAAGCCGTGAAGACTAATCCATAATTTCGAGCATAATCCTTCATACCGAAAAATCTTGCGGTAGACGCTGGTGCAATAGCTAGCCACCCTCCCAGGTTCATCCATAAAATCATAAATACAATGGCATAAAGCGTCAAAGAAGAAGGAAACATGGACATAAGTATCGACGACGTGAATATTAGTCCAAACGACAATATCGCAGTATTCCTGGGACCAATCTTGTCAGTCATCCAGCCAAATATAGGTCTACCCAGCCCATTAGAAACTGCAAACGGTATAACTAACAATGTAAGCATGGCAGAAGCCTCGCTGACTGGTATTCCAGCTCTCTGTGCAACCTCAAGGCCAACAAGCTTAGCTACGCCGATCGCCATAAGCCCCGCTAGGGTTCCAATAGTATAGCAAAGCCAAAGCCCAACAAAGGTTCTCGTCCTTATCATCTCGTGACGCATAAAGTCCCGGGGAGCGCCTTGATTTGCTTTAAGCGACGTTGCCGAATAAGATCCAGTATTTGAGGTTCTTCCTGGAGGCGGAAACTTCAGAGGAATAGCACACATGCAGATCCAGGCTATAAACAAAATTCCTAGGACTCTCAAAGCATTGAGAAATCCAATCGATGAAGAGAGAAAATCAATGAGTGGTCCAACAATGGCTGCGGACAATCCGAAACCTAACACCGTTAAGCCTACTGCTAGTCCACGCTTTTCTGGAAACCACTTTCCAGAAGTCACAATGGGGGCATTATATGCAATCCCCAGGCCAATTCCTACAATCACTCCATAAAAGAAAACAAGGGTTAAAACATCTCTAGCATAGGACGATGCGAACCAGCCGAGACCTACAAGTATTCCACCAATTATAACGATGAGTCTTGGACCATGTTTTTCAATATATTTCCCCATGAGGGGCATAGTTAACGAGAAAACAAATAAAGCTGTTATGAAAGGCAGTTGTGACTCTGTAGCACTGAGGCTTATGCCGTACAGTTCTTCAAAGGTGGTTTTGAAGTGCACTATAAGAATGCTGTATGCAAACACAGCCCCGAGAGCCAAGTTTATCAGCATCCCGCAGATCACTATTAGCCAGCGACTTTTCCCAGCTTTCCTGTCAAACTCAACTGTGTCTGTGACCATATAGGTAAGATTATGTATGTCGAAAATTTAAACAAAACTCGGCATTTGTAAACATCTAAAAGTTCTTAAAGCATAGTTTGGCCTCATATTTTCGATGCATGTGGACATAGGTAAGCTGAGGAAACTAGGAGAAGCAAAATCTTCAAGAATAATTGTTGCACTCGATGATTTGCCTGGAGGAGTGTCTCCCCAGAGTATTGATATCTTTCTAGAAGAAATAGCGAAGTACGTTGTGGGCATAAAGATTGGGTTGCCCCTTGTGCTCGCTATGGATATTTCGGACGTGGCTGAACTTATAGGTAGGTTTAAGGGAGACTTCTACTTCTTGGCTGACTTCAAGCTTGCAGATATACCTAGCGTAGTTAAGAAAGAACTAAGTCTAATCGAGAGAAACGGCTTTGACGGTGCGATTTTGCACCTTTTCCCATTGGGGCTCGAAGAAGTTTTAAATGACAAAGACAATATTAGCCTAGACGTCTTTGGTTTGGTAGCTATGAGTCACCCAGAGGCCAGGTTGCTAGATCAACATTTTGGGGATCTTTTGGAGTATTCTACAAGGCTGAGTCTTAGTGGCGTAGTTTTGCCTGCGACTAAGCCAGAGCTTATACAGAAGGCGCGCAAGTATCTGCCCCCCAGATACACGATTATTTCGCCTGGAATCGGAGCGCAGGGCGCAGAGCCTGGAACAGCCTTAAAACATGGGGCCGACTTTGAAATCGTGGGGAGGATGCTGACAATGAGTAGGGATCCTCGCGATGTCGCTGAAAAAATAGTGGAGGAGCAGAGGAGGTGGCTAAGGTGATAGAGGAAATACTCTGGCAGATAGGGGCTGTCAAGACAGGGGAATTCAGGCTTACCTCTGGAAAGATTAGCAACATATACGTTGACCTGAGAAAGCTACCATCGTATCCCGAGGCTTTCCGGAGGGTTGTCCAACTCATGACGGAAAAAGCTAGACAATATTCGTTTGACTACGTGTGTGGAATAGCTGTGGGAGGTCTTCCCCTAGCCACAGCTATAGCCTACGAAATGTCTAAGCCTCTCATCTACGCCAGGCGAGAAAAGAAGACACATGGAACAATGAAACAGCTCGAGGGAGACTATGTCAAAGGCTCAAAGATACTCTTGATAGACGACGTTGCGACCACGGGCGGGACACTAATAGACATCATTGGTCTACTTCGGGGCGAGGGACTAGAAGTTATAAAAGCCCTAGTAGTTGTCGATAGAGGAGAAGGTGCAAGGGAAGCTCTCCAAAACATAGGCGTCTCTCTCGACAGTCTAACCACCCTTGAAAGCATACTTAGAGCGAAAAAGTAGCTAAGAGAAAAACTTATAAACCAAAGAAAAGTTTTCTGGAGCGGGCATTTGGTTCCAAGCCCAAATACACATGTAGGTTTCAACCCATTCTATAGGAGAGACGTGTTGTCCATCCTCGATTTTAAAAAGGAAGAGCTCGAGTATTTGTTCCAAGAAGCAGAGAATATTCTCAGAGACCCTACAAAATATAGGGACGTTTTAAGGGGCAAAATACTGGCGACAGCATTCTTCGAGCCAAGCACTAGGACCCGCCTCAGCTTCCAGTCTGCGATCCTGAGGCTTGGAGGAAGCTACCTGGATCTAGGAGAACTAGAAAAAAGCTCGATAGCCAAGGGAGAAAACATTGCAGACACGATAAGGATGCTCGACTCATATGCAGATATAATTGTTATTAGACACAAGCTGGAGGGAGCCGCCAAATTCGCCGCAGAAATAGCAGAAAACCCAGTAATAAACGCGGGCGACGGCAGAAAGCATCATCCAACCCAGGCAATGCTCGACATGTTCACTGTGAGAAGGCTGAAGAACAGGATAGATGGCTTGACATATGGAGTACTTGGAGACCTAAAGTATGGGAGGGCCGCGGCAAGCTTTATCCTTGCCCTCTCAATATTCAGCCCCAAGAAAATATATCTGATTTCTCCAGGGCTTTTACGGGCCCGTGAAGACGTTACAAGCATCCTTAGGGAGAGGGGTATAAGCTTTGAAGAAGTTGAAAACCCAAGCGAAGTTATTGGAGAGCTAGACGTCCTGTATGTGACGAGGATTCAGCGTGAACGTTTTCCAGACCCCTCTGAATACGAAAAGGTGAAGGGGAGCTATATCGTGGACTTAAAGCTTCTCAGAAATGCCAAGGAAGACCTAATAGTCCTCCACCCATTGCCCAGGGTAGACGAAATAGCCCTGGAAGTTGACGGCACCAGGTATGCCAAATACTTCGAGCAGGCCCGATTAGGGGTACCCCTTCGAATGGCTCTGTTGAAGCTTGTTCTCGAGGGGTGAGATAAATGAGTGAAGAGTTACTCGTGAGGAAAATTAGGGACGGAACAGTTATAGACCACATACCTGCGGGTAGGGCACTGGACGTACTAAAGATTCTTGGACTCAGCGGCAAAGAGGGGTCAACTATAGCCATAGTAATGAACGTCCCGAGCAAAAAGCTGGGAAGAAAAGACATTGTTAAGGTTGAGGGCAAGTTTCTCGAGCCAAAAGAAGTAGACGAGATCGCGCTTATAGCGCCCACAGCGACTATAAACATAGTGAAGGACTTCAGGGTTTTAGAAAAGAGGAGAGTCCAAGTTCCAGGGGAAATAAAAGGTTTGCTTAGGTGTCCAAACCCCAACTGCGTCACAAATACCAAGAGAGAGCCCATAGAGACAAGGTTCAAACTCGTATCCATTGCTCCGCTCAAGCTAAAATGCTACTACTGCGAAGACATAGTAACAGAGGAACAAGTCATACAGCAATTAGTAAGAGAATAGTAAGGTCGAAGAACAACATGCATGAAGAACCAGACTTCTTTATTTTGGGAAAAGCCTACATCACGGGAAGAGTTGTAAACGCCGCCATCGGCATTTCAGGCGAAAAAATAGTTTCGCTCACATCTCCTGGCAATATTCCGCCATCAGCGCGTAGACGTGAATACGGGGATGGCTTCCTCGTGGTGCCAGGAATGGTGGATATCCATGTCCACATGCGGGAGCCAGGCCTCGAGTACAAAGAGGACTGGAGAACAGGCTCAATGGCCGCTGTGAAGGGAGGCGTAACATTTGTAGCCGACATGCCAAACAACAAGCCTCCAGCAAACAACTGTAACATTTTACGCGAGAAGCTTGAAAGGGCAAAAAGGAAATCAATTGTAGACTATGCCTTCTATGCGGGTTTTAACATTAGACCCGAAGAACTCTCGAAATGCAAGGACCTCTACATAGGTGGAAAAATCTATCCAGAAGACCTGTACAGCCCAATTGTAGAGGAATTTGCCAGGCTCATCGCTTCTCAAAATAAAATACTTGTTGTCCATGCAGAAGACCCAATACTTTTAAAACCCGACGCCAAAATCCTGCATAGTATAGCAAGGCCGCCAGAGGCAGAGAAGAGCGCCGTAAAGAAAACACTAGAATTAGCGTTGCAGACAGGTGCTAGGACACATATTACACATATCTCTCTCGCCGACTCAATAATCGAAATCCTAAAAGCAAAACTCGCCGGTCATCCAGTGACTCTCGACACAGCTCCACACTACTTCCTGCTTAACGATTCTCTTTATACAACCTCGAGAAAAAACATCGCCAAAGTAAATCCTCCACTCAGAAGCGAAAAAGATAGGCAGACACTCTACATCGCTGTAAATAAAATGCTCGTAGACGCCATTGTAACCGACCATGCGCCACACCTTCTCGAAGAAAAGCTCGGGGAAGATCCTCCTTCAGGCTTCCCTGGCCTCGAGGTGGCTTTACACCTGTTACTCCGAGAAATTCTTGAAGGGAGAATGCCTATCCAAGTCTTAGACCTCTATAGTTTTCGGCCTGCGTCGCTTCTAGGGATAAACAAGGGATGCATCAGCATTGGGTGTGACGCAGACCTCGTAGTGCTTAGAAAAGAGAGCTGGGAAATAAGGCCGGATGAGTTTGTCTCAAAGGCTAAATATTCTCCCTTTGAGGGGGCCGTCTTAAGGACAAAGACGCATGCAGTTTTCCTGAGGGGAAGAACAGTCTATGAAGAGGGTGAGTTCTACGAGGATGTCAGGGGCAAATTTTACCCACTAGAAGCTCCAACAAGCTACGAAACACTGCAGGACAGGTGATTAGCTTGCCATATCGGGTAGCCACAGTAGAAGAAGTTAGAAATCTTACGAGAGACATAAAGATGTATACCCTAAGCATCAACGAGACTTTCAATAGCGACCCAGGACAATACGTAATGGTCTGGGTTCCGGGAGTTGGAGAGATACCTATAAGCTTGTCACTTGTAGATGGGGAAACTTTTTGTCTGGTTATCGCTAGGAAGGGAAAAGTAACAAGTTATATCCACGAGAATATAAAAGAAGGGGATAAACTGTATCTTAGGGGTCCATACGGCAATGGCTTCAAGCTACAAGGTGGAAAAGCACTGATTGTAGGCGGAGGCTATGGCGTTGCACCTCTCTTATTCCTGGCACGAGAACTAGCAAGACGATACGTGAGGCCCGACGTTGTATTGGGTTTCCGTTCAAAGGAGCATGCAATATTGATTTCAGAATTTGAGGAATATGCTGACAGACTAGTAGTATCCACAGACGATGGAAGCCTCGGAGTCAGGGGCACAGCGGTAGACGTGGCGAGACAGCTAGTAGATAGAAACATCTACGCCACGCTATACACCTGTGGAAAAGAACAAATGATGTACAAACTAGTAGAGCTCGCCTTAAACAGAGGCATAAAAACTCAAGCCTCGCTTGAAAGACTAATAAAATGTGGCATAGGCATATGTGGCTCCTGCGTCTTAGAGCCATTGGGACTTAGGGTATGCAGAGACGGGCCAGTCTTCGATGGAGAAACGCTGCTAAAAACTGTGGATTTCGGGAGGTTTTGGCATGACTCAACAGGTAAGCCAATCCCAATAGAAGAGGTGAAATGATGCGTAGCGAGCCAAGCCTCTCTGTAGACCTGGGCGTCTTAAAATTGAGGAATCCCATAATTATTGCTTCAGGCGTACTCGGGGTAAGCATCGGGCTAATGAAGAGGGCAGAAGAAGCAGGCGCGGCAGCAATAACCTCTAAAACAACGACGCTTGAATCACGGAAAGGACACGAGAACCCCGTAGTCTACGAGCTTGAATACGGCTTGCTGAACTCCATGGGTCTCCCAAACCCAGGCGCAGAGGAGATGGGCAAGATACTCGAAGAGGCAAAGAGAATAATCAACGT
This sequence comes from Thermofilum sp., assembly GCF_038871435.1. NCBI lineage: Archaea > Thermoproteati > Thermoproteota > Thermoprotei > Thermofilales > Thermofilaceae > Thermofilum > Thermofilum sp. The sequence continues at coordinate 269,864 of NZ_JAVZIC010000002.1, read as the reverse complement.
CCCGATAATCGCGAGCTTTGGCGCCTCGACTCCAGAAGAGGCGCTCAAGATAGCTGAACACCTTAAACACGCAGACGCCCTCGAGCTCAATGCAAGTTGTCCACACGTAAAGGGTCTAGGAGCAGACCTAATGTCGGATCCTAAAGCAATTCACGACATTATCTCAGAGGTCAAGGCGTCGGGCTACAAGATATTCCTTAAGCTGAGTGCGCACGGCGATTACCTGTATATAGCTAGAAAGGCCTACGACGCGGGCGTAGACGGATTTACAGCGATAAATACTCTAAAAGCTATGGCTATAGACATAAACGCCAAGAAGCCTGTACTTGGAGGAAAAGTTGGGGGGCTTTCTGGCAAAGCAATCCATCCCATAGCAGTGAGGATAGTGTACGAGCTTCGCCGAGAATTCCCAGACGTGCCGATCATAGGCACAGGTGGCGTCGAGACGTGGCAGGACGCAGTTGAGCTCTTACTTGCAGGCGCAAAGGCAATTGGCATAGGCACAGTGCTCAAAAAAGGCTTCCATGCAATAGGCCAGCTTCTTGATGGAATAAAGGAATACCTAGCTATGAATGGCTACAGAGATATCAACGAAATAACGGGTCTAGCCCACAAGTGACGAGAACTAGGAAAGTCTCTACAATAAGCCTTGCCATTCTTTGAGGAATCTATCTATAAACTCCAACATGTAGCGGTGCCTTTCTTCAGCGATCTTTTTCGCAGGCTCCGTGTTCAGTGTGTCCTTTATCTTGAGAAGCTTCTCGTAGAAATGATTTATAACGGTCTCAGAGTAACCGTCATATTCGGGCTTCGGCGGCTTCTCCGGGTCCCAGAAAGGTGTGTTCATCCAGCCTCCCCTAGCGAAGGCCCTCGCTATGCCGATAGCTCCAATTGCGTCAAGCCTATCTGCGTCCTGCAGTATCTGTGCCTCTATGGTTCGCGGCTTTTCACCTTTCCTAAACCTGTGTACACTTATACAGTAGGCAACTTCATCTATTTTTTCTTTGGGAAAATTCAATTTTTCAAGAATCTCTCTCGCTATTTTCGCTCCCTCATACGCGTGATCCTCTATATGTCCTTCGTCCTCCAAGTGTCGAGCAACGTCGTGTAGTATCGTTGCTATCTTTAGAACTTCTAGGTCGACACTGCCCGGAAGCTCACGGGCAATCCGCATGGCAAGGTTGTAGACCCTTTCCACGTGGGAGAAATCGTGGTGCGAAGACCTATAATGCTTCATGGCTTCGTCCAGTATTTTCTTAAGCATTACATCCCGCGACGCATCTCTCCTAAGCTCACTATAGGCACTATTCACGTGACGTTTCCCCAACCAAATAGCTTATATCTTTGTCTCCAACAACAAGGCTATGCCGACCAAGTTCGTATTCGTGACTGGTGGAGTCGTTAGTGGCCTGGGCAAAGGAGCTGTAGCGGCCAGTATCGGCAAGATAATGCAGTTCCGCGGATACAAGGTTGACATGATAAAGATAGACCCATACCTGAACGTCGACCCTGGCACACTTAACCCAATCGAACACGGCGAAGTATTTGTATGCGAAGACGTCTGGGAGTTCGAGCCCGCACCCGGCTACAAGTTCAGGATAGCCGAGATCGACCAGGACTTCGGGACCTATGAGCGTTTCCTCGACATAAATATGCACCCCTCAAACAACATCACGAGTGGACAGGTTTACCTAAGCGTTATCCTAAAGGAGAGGATAGGGGAATATCTTGGGAAAACCATACAGGTGATCCCACACATAACAGGCGAAATCAAGCGCAGGATAAGGCAGGTAGCAGAAAGGAGTAAGCCCGATGTTCTGATAGTAGAAATAGGAGGCACCGTAGGGGACATAGAGGCAATGCCCTTCCTGGAAGCCATAAGGCAGTTTAGGCTCGAGAACCCCCCTGGACATACAGCCCTGGTTCACGTCACGCTGGTTCCATACCTATCCAGTATTGGGCAACTAAAGACAAAGCCTACACAGCACAGCATAAAGGAGCTACAGAGCATGGGCCTCCAGCCAGACATAGTCATCGCGAGAGCAGACAGAGAACTCCCAGAGGACGTAAAAGAAAAAATAGCCCTCTACTCAAACATCCCGAGGGAAGCTGTTTTCTCGGATCCAGACCTCGAAACAGTATACAAGTTACCCATCATACTTGAAAAGCAGGGACTGGGAACATACCTCACAAAGATACTAGGCTTGGAGAACAACATTCAACTACAAGAATATGACAAGTGGCAAAGCATAGTAGAAAAATTTGTCTCAGCTAAAGGGGAAGTCGTCATAGCGATGCCTGGAAAATACACAATGATACAGGACAGCTATATCAGCATAAACGAGGCCCTAAGCCACGCAGGGGCACATCTAGGAGTAAAGGTGAAGAGGATATTTATTGAGGCTGAAGACCTAGAAGAAAAACCCGAAAAAGTTGAGTCTCTCATCGAGAACTCTGACGGTATACTGCTCACCCCAGGCTTTGGAAAAAGAGGAGTAGAGGGAATGATCCAAGCGGCGCGTTACGCCATCGAAAACTCAAAGCCATTCCTTGGAATATGCTTTGGAGCCCAGCTACTATTCATTGCGTTCATGAGATACAAGGCAGGCTTGCGAGAGGCCAACTCTACCGAGATAGACCCCAATACTCCTCACCCAGTCGTAGACCTTCTGCCAGAACAGAAGTCCCTACAGTGGTTCGGGGGGACGATGAGGCTTGGAGCGCATCCTGTAAAGGTAATCCCTGGCACAAGGCTCTACGAGGCATACAAACAGGAGGTCATCTACGAAAGGTTTAGACACCGCTACCATATCAATACAAAGTACCGTGAAATAGCTGAAAACCACGGCCTAGTAATATCCTCGACAGACCTTTCGGGAAACATTATCAACTCGATAGAGGTCAAAGGCGACTCTTGGATAGTTGGAGTCCAGTTCCACCCAGAATTCAAGAGCAGGCCGAACAGGCCTTCGCCGATTTACCTAGAATTTATCAAGGCAGCAACTCTCGAAAAGAAGAACTAAGCCAGAGCCAGGCTGTATTGTCCCTACACTGCTGACATACCTAGATGGTTTATAAATGTTTTTGTTAATAAAATAATGTTTGGGAAAATTTTTATATAGAGATAAAGGCCAAAATAATACGAGAGGTGCAAAGTCTTGGCTAAAGTTGTAGTCAAGGATCTCGTGAAAACTTTTGGAAAAGTCGTAGCTGTCAACAAGGTATCGTTTGAGGCGAGAGACGGAGAGTTCCTTGTCCTGCTGGGTCCAAGCGGCTGTGGAAAAACTACCACGCTCAGAATGGTTGCAGGCCTTGAAACACCTGACGAGGGCGAAATATACATTGGCGACAAGCTGGTAAATGATCTTCCCCCGAAAGACAGAGACGTTGCGATGGTTTTCCAGAACTACGCTCTCTACCCACACATGAAGGTCTATGATAACATTGCTTTCCCCCTTAGGATTAGGAAACTGCCAAAGGAAGAAATAGATAAAAGGGTACGAGAAGTTGCAAAACTTCTCCGCATAGAAGAACTGCTAGACAGGTATCCCAGGCAACTCAGCGGTGGCCAACAGCAGAGAGTCGCCCTGGGGAGGGCGCTCGTGAGACAGCCACAGGTCTTCTTAATGGACGAGCCGCTAAGCAACCTCGACGCAAAGCTTAGAGTATACATGCGTGCAGAACTCAAGAGACTTCAGAGGGAACTAGGCATAACAACTATCTATGTGACACACGACCAGGCAGAAGCAATGACAATGGCAGATAGAGTGGCAGTCATGAATGAGGGAAAAATTATGCAGCTAGCTGAGCCAGCCGAACTCTACTTTAAGCCAGCCAACACTTTTGTCGCAGGCTTCATAGGCGCGCCAGCCATGAACTTTATCAATGCATCGCTCTCAATAAAGGGTGACGAGGCATACCTAGATACTGGAGTATTCAAGGTTAAGCTTCCAAAGGATCTGTCAGAAATAATGATAAAATCAGGCGCCCCCTCAGAAGTCATATTCGGAATACGCCCCGAACACATAATCGTGGATAAAAAGCCGTTCCAAGACAGCTATCAAGTAGAAGTCTTCGTAACAGAGCCCCTGGGCTCAGAGACAATAATTGACTTCAAGCATGGAGACTCAATATTGAAAGCTAAATATCCCGGCCACTTCGAAGCTGCTCCCGGAGAAAAAATCTACATAGGCTTCCAGTACCAGCACATACACATATTCGACAAAGCAACTGGAAACGCAATAATATAAAAAAGGAAACTTGTTATTTTTGCAAAGCTATTTTGCCTCGTCCTCGAAATCAAAGCTTCCTTTTCCGTAGCCTTTAACGGTAACCTCGACTACGACTTTATGCTTGCCTGGCGAAAAGTTGCCAGGCACAATTATTTCGACGTCTGTCCCAACGGGAATCTCAAAAGTGTTTGTCTCGGACACGTCTGAAGACTTAATCGTCTTGTCGCCGACCTTTATTGTTATCTGGCTCGGGTCAATATCCAACCCGTCTATTTTTAGCCTCAAAGGCTCGTTTACCGTGGCAGTTGCAAGGCTATTCCTAAGCTTAAACGAGAGGGCACCTCCCTCGATCTTCATGCTTCCCTTGACATAGAGCCTTCTCAAAAGGGCTTTCGGAAGATAGGCCATTGTAATCAAAAATATTTGTAAACTAAAAAATTTATACTTTTCCATGAATCAATAATTATGCCTGGGAAAAACTTTCTACTAACGGGTCACAGGGGGGCACCAGTCTTCGAGCCAGAAAATACTCTGCCCTCGTTCCTGAAAGCCGTCGAGTGTGGCGCCACAGGGATTGAGTTCGACGTTAGAGTAACTAGGGACGGTATACCAGTTATTTCCCACGACGACGAGCTAGAAAGAACACTAGGCACAAACCAAAAAATCAGCGAGACCACATATCCAGAGCTTCTACGCCTTAGCATACAGGGCAAAGCAAAGATACCTACACTACGCGAAGTTCTCGCACTGGCAAAGGGAAGGCTCAGCGTAGACATAGAGCTGAAGGTGACAGGGGCAGAAAGAGAAGTCGTGGACGCCCTACGGGAACTCGAGATGATCGACGATGCAATCGTTACATCCTTCATCCCAGAGGCAATTAGACGCGTGAAAAACCTCGAGCCAAGACTGAGTATTGGAGTGCTGCTGGAGGAATGGGACGACGAGTACCTAGAAATAGCGAGAAACCTGGGGGCTGAAGCCATACTCCCCTACTACGAGATTCTCGACAAAGACTTGGTATCAAAGATAAAGTCAAATGGCTACAAGATTATCACGTGGACGGTAGACGACCCCAGCATAGCCCAGAAACTCTTAGACATGGGCATCGAGGGCGTAATAACAAACAATCCGTGCGCTCTAAGACACATACTTCACAAGAAGAGTCCATGAAAATGTCAAAATTTTTCCCAGCCAAATATCTCAGCATTCTTCTTTTAGCCTTAATCTACACCTTTGCCCTGAGCGTCTGGTCCACGCCTAGCACCATAGAAATCCTAGAGCTAAAAACAAGCATTGGCACTATACAGAGCGGCGTTTTTCTCCAGAGGAAAAACCGGACATTTTATCCAGGGGAAGAAATTTCAGTGAGGATAACTCTAAAAGCAAAAACACCTAGCCAGACAAACAACGTAATAACCCTGAGTGTCTACTTGGCAAATCCACTCGGCATAGTAATCTTTGACGACTCAAAGAACATAACTCTTACCCAGACAGGAATCGTTGAGGCCTTCGAAGCAATTTTTACATATAGTCTTCCAGAGACAGCCCTAAGAGGCTACTACCAGGTTTACGTCCAAGCATCAGCCGCGGGCACCAGCAGAAAGACTCAAGACTCATTCTTTTATAACGGCTATGTCGACCGAGAAAACATAGTCGAACTCAACTGGACCGTCACGCTGACAGGACATGGAGAAGTAGAAGAGCTCAAGATCGCTCTTCCCTGGATCTTAGACCTAGAGCAACCAGTAGGCCCCATAATCTTGCCGAAACCGAGCAAAATAGAAGTAGACCCCTATGGAAACAGGTACGCTGTTTATCAAAACATAAAAGTAACAAATACCCCCTTTACTTTGAAATTTAGGCTGGTAGCGCTGCAGGAGATAAAAATCATTAATGAGAGCATACCTCTTAGTGCCCTAAAAAGTCTCCCCGACGAGGTAAAGCCTTTTCTCAAATCGTCCCCTTACATAGAGAGTGATTCCCCCGAGATAGCCACAATAGCCTCAAGTATGCTTCAAGGAGCAACAACTATTAACCAGCTTCTTGCAAAGATAGCCGACTATGTTTCCAGGGAAATCAAATATAATGCAGAGCTAGGCTCCATAACGGGCACATGGCAACTTGGAGCACTATGGGCTCTCCACTCAAAGCAAGGAACATGCCTACAATTTGCACGTTTATATGTTGCAATAGCTAGAGCCGCGGGTCTGCCAGCCCGAGTAGTTTCCGCCTTCGACCTCAAGCCCCCGGAAGGAGAGTCCAACTATTTGCATGCATACGCAGAGGTATACGTCCCCAGAGTCGGCTGGATCCCCATTGAGCCCCAGTTTCCCGGAAGATACATCGGGACAAACCCTCCGGTCCCCGGCTATCTGCCAATAGTAAAGGGTTTGGGAGAAGGAAAAGGTAACAACCTCACAGGCGTCATAACTTTTGTGTATACAGGAACAGTCAATGCTGAACTCACATACACCTACAAAATTTACCCCTCTACAGCCATAAGGGAAAAAGTCTCCCTAAAAATTACACATCCCCGCCAGCTCTTCTTCAACGACACTCTGACTTTACAAATATCTACAAGTCCACCTGACGCAAAAACTACCGTAACGATAACGGCTCCCAACGGCACGTCACAAATCTACAACTTAGCTGGAATCCAAAAAATAAGCCTCGTCCTAGACGACACGGGCAACTGGACAATCGAGGCTCTCGCCACAAGGGAGGGCTACTTCCCAACCTATTACTCGGGCAACATAACTGTCCTCCCAAGACCACTAAAAGTAGAAATCACGCCCAGCGGATCCGAATACTTATTAAAACCCGTCTTTATCATTAAGACTACACCAAAGGTACCAAATGCAACCATCCACCTAACCCTGACCAGCTTGCTACAAAACGAATACACAGTTTTATACACAAATGAAACAGGCATAGCAACATATGAGCCACTAATAATTCTGGGCCCCACAACAATCAAGGCAACAGTGCAGGCCAAGGGATATGAAACATCACAATATCAACTATCCTACGACAATACAAACATAGTAACTCTCTATGCATCCATAGCGCTCGGCCTAATCATTTTAACAGTGACCCTGAAACATGGAAAAGAAAAAGATTGATTTTTTCTGTCTTAAAGCTGGAAATATGGGATTTAGACTAAATTTCAGAACAGATAACAATTTTTCCTAGCAACTCTATTTTATTGACTAATGGTCTTTCTAACTCTTCTCTGAGAGCAGGTTAAGCTTAAATCCTGACGAGGTCTTCACCAATGAACTTTTTGTACCATTTCTCGAACTCGCTTCTCGAAGCTACATGTAACTCTATTGGTGCATCTATTTGAGCATAAACCTCGGCTTTAACCATGTATTCTTCTTCCCTGTCTGGTCTGTCGTCCAATACAATAAGGATATCTATATCGCTTGTAGCCGTGTAATTTCCTTTCACCGTAGACCCCAAAATGTATATTTCGGCATTGGGCCATCTATATAAAACAATTTGTTTGACTTTCTCTGCTATCTCCTTATAATTCTCCAGGCTCTTAAAATGCCTGTATCCTGTCATTATGACTTTTTCAGACTCTCTCGACAACATTTCTAAATACCTCCTTGACGAATTTCAGCATTTCTTCAACTTCTTCTTTCTCATATCTCCTAGGCATGTATCTTGCCCCTATATTAGCGTCCTCAATCTTTGTTATCATAAGTATGTTTTCACCCTCGAATAGAACCTCTAACCCGCTTGTGACATTAGCTAAAAGCCTAATAAGCGTCATTAGGGAGTGTGTTCTTGGGTACATTCCCGTCTTCACCAATAGCTTGTATTTTAAAATTAACGGGCAGTATTGCTCCAAGTTGAAGGCTGAGAGATCATGTACTCCTTTCTGAAAGAGTTCCTCGGCGTTCCTTAAAAATGCTTCAGCATGCTCTCTCAAAATTTCAGCCTCCTCAAAACTCACATTCAACAGTAAGTATTAGTTGCTGGAACGATATAAATCTGGTCTCTACAGGCATGATGAATGTCGGGAAAAACCTTAATAAGTCTTTTATGTCCATTAAGTTGGGATGACGACCAACCGGAAGGCTTGCGGAGGCATGAAGAGTGCGGCCGTAGCTGACTTCTAACATTAATATTTCCCGGTAAAAGAGAAAAATTATATACTTTTACTGGTCATCGAAAAATGTGAAGGTTCTAGTAACAGGTGGAGCAGGATTCATAGGTAGCTTCTTAGCCGAAAAGCTCCTACAAAAAGGCTTCGAAGTAAAGATTCTCGATAATTTTTCCACTGGGACTTTAAAGAACCTATCTCACATTCAAGACCAAGTCGAAATAGTCAGAGGAGACATAAGGAGTCCACAAGACCTAGAAAAGGCAATAAATGGAGTAGACGCAGTCTTCCATTTTGCGGCTAACCCAGAGGTCAGGATTGGCGACCCAGGAGAACACTTCGAACACAACATCCTTGCAACTTATCTCTTGCTAGAGACCATGAGAAAGAAAAATGTAAAAGATATTGTTTTTGCCTCGTCGAGCACTGTCTATGGCGATGCACAAAAGCTACCAACGCCAGAGGACAGCACTTTAAAGCCTATCTCTGTCTATGGCGCATCTAAGCTTGCATGTGAGTCACTAATCTCGTCCTATGCACACACGTACGGGTTCAAGGGCGTGGCTCTCCGCTATGCAAACGTTGTGGGTCCCCGGGCCACAAGAGGGGTCATTAAAGACTTTATCCTTAAGCTCAAGGCTAACCCGCGGGAGCTCGAAATACTTGGAGACGGCACACAGACAAAGAGCTATATCTGGATAGACGACGCGGTCGATGCTACTATTTACGCTTGGGAGAAAACCAAGGAAGGCTTCGAACCTTACAACGTGGGTAGTATAGATGCAATTTCCGTCAAAGAAGTCGCAGACATAGTGGTAGAGGTTATGGGCATCAGGGACGTGAGCTATAGGTTTACAGGCGGAGTAATGGGTGGGAGAGGCTGGGTGGGAGACGTTAAATACATGCATCTAGACATAGCGAAGCTACAGAGAATGGGCTGGAGTCCCAAGTATTCCAGCAGGGAAGCCGTGAGAAAAGCGGCAATGAGCCTTGTAAGAGAAATAGGCACTAAATAAGCCCTACCTGCTTCGTTGCTGTGGAGCATCTTCCTCTGCAAATTCCTTGAAAGCCCTATGAAGGAAAACAAGTTTCTCTTTGTCAAGCAAGCCCTCGTGCTTAAACATCCTCGTGATTTTTCCATTTTCCCTAATCATGAAGAAGACCGTTGGAGAGATGTGGACATCGAATACTTCAAAAAGCTTTTTCGCGTGTTCAGATTTACATATCTTCGCGAACCAGTCGCAGAGAACAACGATTGGGGTGGGTGTAGGGGGGTCTAGGGATTCTACGAAGCTGAACCATTCTTGGTCGAATTTCCTGCATGCGGGGCAACTTGAATTGTCGAAGTATATCACGTAGTATCCGTTCTCCTTGAATGGCAGTTTCTCTTCTAGCCTCCAAGTTTTTTTCTCGAAATCATACACGTATACGCCGTTGGGGCAAGATGGTCCAGGCTTGCATTCTTTTTCCGCAGACACATCTACAGAAAAACTTCTATGCTTTTAAAAATTCTGATGGAAAGATTCACATCAAATATTCGTAAACATTTGCAACAGTGGCTGATAGAACGTATTGGCAACGGTGCTCTTTAATAAAAAGTCTAGGGCTATGAATACAAGAGACCAGAAGAGGAGCCTCTTAACATCCTTCTCAACGGTAAACCTGTGTTGAAAGATAATTATGTGGCTGAGCCTCGACAAGGCAACTCCCAAAAGAACATAGCCCACAACACGTAGCAAGGCATAAATCTGCCATGAGAGCAAGACGACGCAGAGAAGATGTTCAGGCTTTGCATGTAGTATCAAGACCCCCACGTAATAATTCATGTAGTTTAGCAGGACGGCTCCAAGGAAAAGTCCAAGCAAACCTACACTTGCAAGGGATAAAGCCGTAAAGACAGCAATTTCTCTAATCTTTGGTATCATAAAAAGGGAAGGGTCACCCTCGGGCCCCCTCCCAGTTCTTATCCATTCAAACATCTCGGAAACGTAGGCCTCGCCATTTATAATGCGGCCAGAGACTAGGCTTCTCTGAGAGATAGTGGCAAAAATTATAGCCAATGACACGGCTATAGCCCACAGGAACACGAGTAACGCGGCATATCTTAGTTTGCCTCCTCTAATCGCTTTAAAATAGAAAGGATACACCGCTAAAAGCTGGACAACCGGCAACAAAAATGGACTTATGCCTGCCAACACCAGGCCAAGAAACGTTGCAAAAAGACCAGCCGAAAAAACTGTAGCTGTCTCTTCAATGGCTGAATGGGACACCATACATACTCCTTGGTAGTTCCAACTTTTATTTTTATTTCTCGACAAGGGGCGAAAAAAATTAATAAAGTTAAAAAGAATTTCTTATGAGAGACTAATGCAGGTTGTAATCGTAAAAGAGCTATCTAAAAAGTTTGGAGAGTTCTACGCACTTAAAAATGTCTCCTTCGAAGTAGAAGAGGGAGAAATATTTGGACTAATAGGCCCCAACGGTGCAGGCAAGACAACCACTTTCCGAATCCTGTCAGGTCTAATTCCTCCCACATCGGGGCACGTAGAAATCATGGGCGAGAAGCCTGGATCCCCAAGGCTAAAGAGAGTAGTCACATATCTCCCAGAAGACGCAGGAACATATAGAAACCTGACTGGCTACGAATTCCTAAAGCTGATCTCAGAGATATATTTCGGCAAGACACGCGAGGCAGAGGAGGCTTTGGAGCTCGGCTTAAAGATAGCTTCTCTCGGCGACAAGATCCACGAGAAAATGAAAAACTATAGCAAGGGTATGAAGCGCAGGATACAGGTAGCAAGAACCCTTATGGTTAAGCCTAGACTAGCCATACTTGACGAGCCGACGGCTGGACTCGACGTGATACATTCAAAAGAGATCAGGGAAACCATACTTAGTTTCTCACGCGAATTCGGCACAACAGTCTTAGTCTCGAGCCACAACATGCTCGAAGTCGAGAATCTATGCGGGAAAATCGCAATGATAAACAAGGGAAGCATTGTTCTAACAGGCAGTGTAAAAGAGCTCCTCGAAGAGAGAGGAGCTAAAAACCTGGAAGAACTATTCTTTATGGTCACGAAGCAAGGTGAAGCCGCATGATCCGCGCGCTAGTTCTCAAGGAGGTAAAGGATCTCCTAAGGGATCCAAGAATTCTCCTACCCTTTATCCTTTCGGCCGTTGCTATGCCCGTCATTGCCCTAGTGATCTTGTTACCAATGCAGTCAGCGGTTCAGCAAGCAATCTCTGGCACAAAGACTGTAGCGGTTCTCGACCTAGACAAGACGACATACAGCCAAGGACTCATAAGATACCTAGAAAACAATGGAATACAAGTAATTGGAGTTACCGGAGACCCTCAACAAAAACTACAAGAAATAGCCAACAGCCTCGCAAAACAGAAAATTAGTGTTCTACTAGTAATCAACAGAGGCTTTGGCGCACAAATAGCCGAGAAAAAACCGGCAAAAATACAGCTCATCAGCATTATCGAAGAACTGTCGATGTTTTCAGGCATCGAGATAACCCCCATCCAGCAACTTGTAAATGACTACATTCTCAGTCTCCTTATCAATGGAACAAACCTCACCTTAGAACTTGTAAAAAACCCTGTGAACGTCACATCAGTGACTTATCTTTCCTCAAAGAACTTACTATTCCCCTATGGTCCAGCCTTCATGGTTAGTTTTTCCCTCTCAGCGCTCTTTGTGCCGCTCATCGTAATGGGCATAGCAATGACAGTAATGCAGATGTCTGCAACATCCATGGCCGTTGAAAACGAGGAAAGAACACTCGAGACACTTTTAACCCTACCAGTTTCAAGCACACAGATACTTGTATCAAAGCTTCTAGGAATGTTTATAGTCTCGCTCGTGGGCACAGTTTTCGAAGTCATCGGCCTTGTTCTCTATTTCGGCATACTGTCCTACGCCTTCAGCCTTCCAACGCCCAATGCACAGACCCTCGTAAGTATGCCGACAAGTCTCTCAGAGGTGGTGCCAGCAAGTGGTATACCTCTTCTAGCACTGAGCCTAATCCTATCACTATTCTTCTACGCCTCAATTGGAGTAATAGTCGGGGCCCTAAGCAGAGACGTGAGGATAGCAAATACACTCATGAGCCCCATAGGCATAATATTCATTGTACCGGCTTACCTCATCGTCTTTGCACCCTCTAGCTTCTATGGGCCAGCCGTTAGAGCCCTCCTCTACATACTTCCCATAACCCAGCCAACCATAATGGCCAGAGACATGATAGCTTCACAACTACCACCCGAAACACCAGTCTACCTCTTAGCGTCTTTGCTCTTCTCACTTATACTAATCTATGTAACAGGAAAATTCTTCTCGCTGGAAACTCTATCGACATTACAGTACAGAGTCGAGGAACTAGCTTCAAGGATAAAAAGAAAGAAAGAGAGGCACTCCATCGATACGGATTAGATAATTGTATCCTCTATTCTCGTCGGTTTTTCACTTGGTAGCACATATTTTTTGTTTGAGGCAAATCTCCAGAAGCGCCACATGTATGTCTCTTCTTTTCCAGGAGGGCACACGAGTTCAGAGAGGGGGACGCTAGCCTTCACGCCTCCGATTGTTGCTAGTAATGCAGCCTTTCTGGGTCCAGTGTATTGTCCAACTATAATTGCACGATTATTGTCGATTATAACGAAATGGGTTCCGGGAATTCTCGCGGCTAGACGCGAAGCTACATGCGATCTCCACCCCTCCAAGTAAAAAACTTCTATTGGTCTCTCAGGATCAGGAAAGTAGGGGTACCCGTAGTTGCCAGTCCACAGCGGCAAAATGTGTCTTTGGATATGTAGCGTCAAGGCCTGTGGAGAAATAGGCTTAAGCGAGGGGTCTTCTTTTCGCGCGTCTTCATAGGCAGTCTTGAACCTTTTAAATGGAGAATTCATTTTATGTGTCAGAATCGCCCAGTCAACCTTGTCGGGGACACGTAAAAAGGGCTCCTCCTCTGGAAGCTCCATCAAATCCATAATGCCAGGGTAGTCCTGTGGTTTGAAACCGTATCCTGCCTTGACAAGTAGCTTGTCTGGGACCCAAAAAGAAAACTCTAAACCCTTAACAACATAGAGAGGTTTTAGCGTGTTCAGGAATCCTTCGAGAAAATTATTGCTTGCAAGCCCGACGACAAGATATAGTTTGCTCAAACCCTCAAGTGGAAAAATTTTAAGGACAAAGGGTGGAGGCTCGGCCGGGACTTTCTCAGTGAAAACACCTATTACTTTTAAGCCTATCTTGTGGAAACTTATACTCCACCTGAGCCTCCACTTGGCAGTGTCTCCATAGAGGAGTTTCTTCGCTTTATCTCTTCTTATACCAGTCAAGCGGCTAAGCGACTCCAGGCTTCTTGCGAATCGGAAGGCTGTAAACAGTTCAACTGTGGCTTCGTCAACCAATCTATGCACCCATGGAGCGCAGTGCCTCCTCGATACCGCTCCGAATAAAAGATACGGCGAGTACAGCTAGAAATAGTGAGAAGATTCTCGAGACCACTAGCACAGTGTTCTTTCCAGCTTTCCCAAGTAGTATACTACTATTCGCAAGTATTATGTAGCCGGCAATGGTGTTGAGTAGGATGCTTAAAAGTGTAGGAACTAGTCCAAAGGTATTATTCAGGTACATGACCATGTAGATGCTACCGGGTCCAGCGAGCAGGGGTGTAGCCATGGGGACAATAGCCAGGTCCTCGCTTCTCAGCATTTCTGCCTCTATCTTTCCAAAAATGCCCTCGATCCCTATAATGAATAGTATGATTCCTCCAGCAATCTTAAAATCCGCTACAGATACATTGTAATAGGCAAAAAACGGATAGCCAAATAACGTGAAAAATACGAGTAAAGCAGACGCCACGAGAACGGACTTTAAGAAGACCTTATTGCGTTCAGAAGCTTTCATCCCGGAGGTCAACGAGTAAAATATTGGAATGTTTCCAATAGAGTCAAGAACAATAAAAAGCATAATGAATGCATCCCAGACATCTTTTAGGGCTAAAACCATAGGTAATCAATGACTGCGAACTTTAAAAATCTTTAGAGACCCATGTCTCTAGACGCTGTCTATTCCAAGCTTCTTTGAGACCTCAGCCAAGCTGAAAGACTCCTGGGATCTTACCCAGGCCTCCTCCACGTAGAACTTCAGAGCCAGCCTCAATGCGTCCCGGTCAACTTCTATAACTTCTTCTTCTGATCTAAAGAAGTTGACAAGGCTAAGGGCAGAGGCTAGCTGTAGAGCTCTGCGCTCAAGCCTCATGGAGAAAGGAAGGACTTGGACTTCTCCTAGTTGTTCAAATATGGCTTCGCGTGCCCGCTCTAGCTGGTCTAGCTCCTTTTCTGTCAGGAGAACCTTTTTCTTCCCTAGTCCCCCGCGAGTTTTGATCCCCGTAGAGACGGCGTAAACCAGCGTCACGTGGTCCCGTATGAATGGTGCAACTTCCGCCATTTTTCTAGCAGAAATCCCAAGCATGAGCCTCCTCTGGCTCTCGGCAAGCTCGCGGTACTTGTCCTTCGTAAGCCTGTGTAAACGGCAGAGCATCCTGTCCTCTATCGCGTTGAAGTTAGGATCATTGACAGTTACCTCGTAGCCACGTTCATAGACACGTGTATTATAGTTCACGCTAAAAAACGAGCTAAACCTGTATGGACCAACCCGGTAAGTCTTTGTCTCATACACAATGGTTCCCCCCTCCATCGCAAGCTTCAGCGGTTCGACCATACCCCTATATTTGAACCAGTCATTAAACTCCGTGATGATGAAGTTGAAGCGTCTCCCCTCATACGCCTCTCCAATAGAGATAAACATAGAAGGAGTCATACCGCCGCAGTACCGATTTATCCCAGGGATGCCGTGTGGTGGGACGCCCAGCTTATCGTTGCCCAGAATAAAGTCCTTCGTGGCAAATGTCTTGCCAGTCCCAGGCTCCCCGAAAAGAGCCAAATTGAAGCCAGTAGTCAGAGCCCTGTGTCCCTCCTTTGTTACAACCTCTACGTCTGCGAGAGAGTACTGCTGGGTCAAGGTTAAGAGCTCGTCAAAGAATACCACAGGTCCAAATAAATCTACCAAGTAGTTTCTCAGAGAAGAGACAGAAAACTTCTCAGCAAAATCAAGCACAGCGTCAAGCCTATCGGAAAATATCTTTTCTATGTATGCCCTAAGCTCCTCCTCCATCCTCAAGACCATGAGGAATTCCTCCTCAGCCTGCTTAGTGCTAAACCTCCTCAGCCCCGCCGACTCATAGCTCGAGAGAACGCTCTGAACAATAGGCCTTATCTCTTCAGGCATTTTCCAAAGCTTTTCCCCGTCCTCCTCAGTTTCCCAGACAAGTCTCCACTTATCCCTTAGCTCAGCCAAAAGGTGGGTAGGGTATATCTTCTCGTTAGAAAGCTCTGATGCACGCGCCGAGATATAGCTAAAGGAAGCCTCCCCAGCCTCAACAAGGCTCTTCAAGACAGCATACGCTTTAAATCCATGAACCCTTATCGCCTCCTTAACGGCCTCTTCCACACTACTACTGGAATCTTTCAGTAAAAGCTCTCCTCCTTCAACGGTATAATACCTCCCACGGAAATCATAGAGGGACCTGTAAGGAGAATAAGAGAAAAGCTTCTTCAAGTCTTCGTCAGAAATGACCCGAGCCAGCTCCTCGATTGTTTTCGGTTGCTCGAAAACGCTTAGTCCAAGTGTCTCCTTTAAAACCTTGACCTTAAAGGGATTCGGCGGAGGGCCCTCCAGCTGGGGCAAAAACCTCTTTAGCAGGATAACTCTCTCTGAGATTTTGTCTCCATTGATACCTCCCGCGTTCGCCATTCCTGGACTCAAAGATAAAAAATCGTAAAACTACTATTTTTTCTTTGCGTAGAACAATGTTTTGTCTGGCATTTACCCAAAAACTTTATTTCGCTGGGCTAATAATATTACTCTAGAAGAAATGGTAAATAAACTCTCTAGAGGGAAACTCCTGGCTGTCTTGTTTTGCCTATCTTTGATTGTCTTCTACCTGATTTTCCTTCACTATATCTCTCCCTCGCGAGAAGCAGTACAGAGTCCTGAATCAACAAACACGGTAACAAGCCCAAGCAAAGTGGGAAACACAGATGAAGCCGACAAGTATATTTCTCTACTCGAGATGATACTAAATGATTGTAGAATAGACTTCCAGAAAAGGCTCCCCGAACTATCTGTTATTCTCAAGTATAGATTCGCTATAGCGATAATAGTAGAGTCTCCATTTGGAGATGTTCTGGTCCCAGCCAATAGCTCAAAGTTGCTTGTACACGTGGAAAAAACAAATGGGTCCACTTTTCTCGTTGAGTTTACGCTGAAATTTGACGAAGCCGTGTTGCTGGAAAACCACTCTATGGTTCTTCTTCCGCAAAGCATATCCACACGTAAAGCAATCCTACAATATGTTCCAGGAAAAGGCTACTATCTTCCAAATGGAAAATATCTAGGCAACTTCTTTCCAATGTTTGAGGTGGAAAATCTCCAAGCAAGCTTTATATATGCTAAAAAAGGCGAATGGCCCACACTGGACAACGATTTAAAGACACTACGTCTTGAAAAAGTCGATACCGTCATCGCCGACCTCAAAAACAAGATCATTGTAAGCCGGCTTGGAAACACTTCCACTATATTGTCGCCAGCAAACGAGACGCTTGGATCCAGAATAGTGGCTTACTTAGAAAATATAAGCAAAACATCTCTGCCAGTTAGAAGGCTTACATCATGTCCATCAATCTACGCTGTAGAGCACTATCAATCAAGCGAGGCGCCAGTCATGCTCCTAACAATAAATTTGCCAACAGGGATACCAACATTCCTCTATAGTACCGGATGCCCCAGAATTATTCCCTCTACTAAAGTCACGTGGAACAACCAGGAACAAGACTACTACCTTCATAGCCCACTTGCTTGCCTCCTTGGCATACGTTCATTGGACTTTGCAGTTGAGCTGGAAAATATTTATCCATGAGGCAATTTAATTTTTTAAAGAGTACCTGTTTTCTTGCAGGTTTTAACTATCTTTTTTGCATTGAAAAGTTTACTTACTTTGTGAGTGGAATATTCTTTACAAACATGTAGTTTTTGAAATAATTGTAACATTTTTAGTAACTATGTTATAAAGCCAAATTTAAATATGTTTGCTAAGGTTTTTATTATGAATTAAAAGTGGTGAGGCAGTTGTTTAGACTTAACGAGATAGTAGAGAAGAAAGAGCTTGCCCCCAGAATAAAGGAGATAAAGGTCTACAATCCAAGGATAGCCGCTAAGGCGCGTGCAGGGCAGTTTGTAATTGTTAAAGTTGGAGAGGAAGGCGAGAGGATACCATTGACTATTGCTGACTGGGACCGAGAGAAGGGTTTGATAACTATCGTTTTTCAGGAGGTAGGTGTTTCTACTTATAAATTGGGGAGGTTAGGGGTAGGAGACGTCATTACCGATGTGGTTGGCCCCCTCGGTAACCCTTCGGAGATAGAGAAGTTTGGCACAGTGGTATGTGTGGGTGGAGGCGTCGGTATTGCTGCAATATACCCGATGGCAAAAGAGCTTAAAAAGGCAGGAAACAGGGTTATCTCCATAATTGGCGCGAGAAACAAGGATCTACTCATATATGAAGAGGAAATGAGAAGGGTAAGCGACGAGCTTAGGATTACAACTGACGACGGCTCTAAGGGCAGGAAAGGTTTTGTCTCGGACGAGTTAAGAGACCTATTAAATAGCGGCTTAAAGGTGGACAGAGTCATCGCTGTCGGACCAGCAATAATGATGAAGACATGTGCAGATGTAACCAGGCCATTTAACGTTAAGACAATTGTTAGCCTCAACTCCCTCATGCTTTGCGGCATGGGGATGTGCGGGGCATGTAGGGTGGAAGTAGGTGGGAAAACACGGTTTGTATGTGTAGATGGTCCAGACTTTGATGCACACCAGGTAAACTTTGACGTCCTAATCAAGAGGCTTAACGCCTATAAGGCAGAGGAACAACTAGCATTGAAGAGATTTCTAGAGGTGAAAGCATAATGCCAGTAAAGGATAGGGTTGAAATGAGAAAGCTTCCAGTTGAGAAGAGGATACGTAGCTTTGAAGAAGTTGCACTGGGATACACAGAGGAAGAAGCGATACAAGAGGCAAAGCGCTGTCTCCAATGCCCACCGAGGCCATGCGTTCAAGGCTGTCCTGTAGGAATAGAGATCCCCCGCTTTATAAAGAAGATTGCGGAAGGCGACTTTTTGTCTGCCTATAAGATCATCAAGGAGCGTAACGCTATTCCAGCTATTACTGGCAGGGTCTGTCCCCAGGAACATCAATGTGAAGGAGTATGTGTACTCAATAAACTCAAGAAGCCTACAGCAATTGGAGCACTCGAAAGATTCGTAGCTGACTGGGCTCTGAAAGAGGGTGTTGCAAAAGAGCTAGCAGAGAAGGAGATAGCAAATCGCCCATCTAACGGAAACATCAAGGTGGCTGTAGTTGGATCGGGTCCAGCCGGCATAACAGTGGCTGCAGACCTTGCAAAGCTGGGCTACGAGGTCACAATGTTTGAGGCCCTTCATAAGCCTGGAGGCGTCCTAATGTATGGTATACCAGAATTTAGGCTTCCAAAGAGAATAGTCGAGTATGAGATAGACTACTTGAGAAGACTTGGAGTTGACATAGAGACAAATGTTCTTATAGGCAGAACATACACTATAAAGGATCTCCTAGAAGACGGATACAAAGCTGTCTTCCTTGGGACAGGTGCAGGTACCCCGAAGTTCCCGGGCATCCCGGGCGAGACACTTGTTAACATATATTCTGCCAACGAGTTCCTAACGAGAGTAAACCTAATGAAGGCATACCTTTTCCCACAATACGACACGCCAATAAAGATCGGGAAAAGAGTTGCTGTTATCGGTGGCGGAAACGTAGCTATGGATGCCGCTAGGACAGCTGTGAGGCTTGGTGCAGAAGAAGTATACATTCTCTATAGGAGAACAGAGGAAGAGATGCCTGCAAGGAGGGAGGAAGTAATAAACGCCAAAGAGGAAGGCGTCAAGTTCCAGTTGCTAACCCAGCCCATAAGATTCATTGGCAATAAAGACGACATCCTAACAGGCATAGAATGCATTAGAATGCAACTTGGCGAACCAGACGCAACAGGCAGGAGAAAACCTATACCCGTCCCAGGCTCCGAATTCATATTCGAGGCCGACACTGCGATAATCGCTATAGGAGCTCATCCAAACCCATTAATTGCAAGAACCACTCCAGAGATAAAAGTTGACGAAGAGGGCCGCGTCATTACTGACAGCGAGCTAAGGACAAGTATGAAACGAGTCTACGCTGCCGGAGACATTGTACTCGGAGAGGCAACAGTTATCGAGGCAATGGGAACGGGTAGACGTGCATCCCAAACCATACATCGGGACATATCTGAGGGACGGATATAGATTTTTCATCTTTATTTTTCCACTAGCGTGATATTTTTATTTTTAAAGGATTAAAAAGATGAATTCAATGTCCCTTGACGACTTAGCCTCATCAACTATGGAAAGTGCTTTCAAGCTATTTACAGGACAGTTTCTGGGAACACTCATAGCGGGAATAGGTTCAATAATTTTGACAAGGCTTTTGGGGCCTGAAGCATATGGAAAATATGCTCTAAGCACAGTTGTTCCAAGTCTTTTGCTCGTCTTCGCAGGTCTAGGCATAGACTCAGGCATCACGAGATACACGGCAATAAACACGGGTTGCAGGCTTAGAGGCTACATGAAGGCGGGACTATTTTTCAAGATTCTTACAGCGCTTCCCTTAACAGTTTTCTCGTTTCTCTCAGCCGAACTGTTGACACAGCTTATCCTGGGGAGAAGCGACATTGCCCCCCTTGTAAAAGTAACCTCATTCATTATTTTGTTCTCATCGGTTCTTTCCTCACTTACGGCCATTTTTGTTGGCATAGGAATGTCTGGTAGAGCAGGCCTGCTCAACATAGTTTTCCAGTCGTCTAGATCAATATTGAGCCCGTTACTAGTCCTAATTGGGCTAGGGGTTCTCGGCGCTGTAGCGGGATACGTTTCAGGCTACATTTTTGCTTCTCTGATTGGTCTTTTAATACTTTTATCTGTAGCAAGAAGGTATAGCACAGATTGTTCCGAAGACGAAAGAATTGCACCATATCTGCGGGAGCTCCTCGTATTCAGCGTCCCTATTTTCACTAGTACCCTTGTATCGACCCTCCTCTCAACCTATCAAAGCGCGTTGCTGTCTAGGTATGCATCCTACCTAGAAATTGGAAACTTCCAAGCGGCAAGCAACCTTGCATCTCTACTTACACTCGTTACATTGCCCATATCTACTTCTCTCTTTCCTGCATTCTCAAAGTTCAGGGATCCCCGAGAAGCATCAAACGCTGTAGATGTAGCAGTAACAATGACGGCACTTCTCCTCACGCCAGTGACGCTATTTACAGTAGTGGAAGCCAGAGACATAGTAAGGATATTCTACGGCGCTAGCTACATGGCGAGCTCAGAGTATCTCTCAATGTATATTCTCATCTATCTATACTCCTTGATAGGCTCCATTGTATGGGGTAGCTTCTTCCAGGGAATCGGAAAGCCAAAAGTCGTCTTTATGTCTACATTGGTATATTCGGCCATTTATGTGCCATTAGCCTTTTACCTGGCGTCAACCCAAAGCATAAAAGGCGTCATAATCGCAGTACTGCTAGCCTCCCTTTCCTCTAACGCCATGCTTCTTTGGGAAAGCAAAAAAGTTGGCGTCAAAATCGATTTTTCAAAGAAAGGCAAGATTCTTCTTTCAGCTCTTATTCCAATACCAATAATTATGTGCATAAATTTACCTCCCACGCATGCGCTTATCAGGGTTACCTTGCTTGGAGCCATCTATCTCTCACTATACGTTCTACTCTCATCACTACTCGGCGCAGTAACCCATAGGGAAATTGAGCTCGTAAGATCTACCTTGAGGGTACCGCAATTTTTGAGAAGGATAATAGAGCTTTTCCTGGACATCTTAGAAAGAATAATTGTCGCAAAGGAAAGCCTACGTGGGAATCTTTTCCTCCGGCGGGGGAGCCCAGCTACGAGTTAACGCTGCAAGCCTTTTCATTATCTTCGCGTCGCCCTTGACTCGAGACATAAGCTCGCTGAGGATAGACAATAGCTCGTCGTACTGCTTCCTGTCTATTGGGAAGGGGACGCCATCCTTGCCGCCGACAGCATATGCAAACTTGAATGGATCTACAGGTGGATGAGTCACGGGGTCCCTCCAAGACGGTTGCACTTCATATACTAGCTCAGCTACAAGAGCTAGTCCACGTATCGTTGCTGGTCCAACGTTTTTTAACAAGAGGAGGTCAGAGAAGCTATCTATGTTCACCTCTCTTAACTGAAGCCATACATCCTTGTTTAGAGATGGCTTGCCGAGTCTCCGGAATTTCTCCCTGAGTTCTCTTACCTTGTGTGGGTCATAAGGAACATAGCTCGTCAATGGTACATAGCCCTCGAGGAGCCTGTTTGCCTCCGCGAAAAGCGTTGGCAACTTTTCCGGCTCATCTTTGATAAGTTCCACTGACAGCTTTCTAAACTCTTGAGAGTCGTCGGCTATGGTGTTGAGGGCAAAAGGCTCTCTCCTACCCTGGATCCCGCTGTGAGGATTCCGGGTAAAATCTGAGACCTTTGTTGATAGCCAGTGGTACCTTCTGGCCATCTTGTCAACAGTATTCATCCCCTGCTGAACTACTGCCCAGTTTCCCTCTTCATCTACAAAAAACACGTGGTGGTAAAGCTGGTAGCCAGACTGCAGTGCCGTGTTATCTATCTTTGCCACGAGACGCGAAGTCCTAACAAAGCTAGAGGCGTCGAGGCCAAACTCTTCCGAGACCTTTCTAAT
Source organism: Thermofilum sp. (assembly GCF_038871435.1). Lineage (NCBI taxonomy): Archaea > Thermoproteati > Thermoproteota > Thermoprotei > Thermofilales > Thermofilaceae > Thermofilum > Thermofilum sp. Next base: position 247,611 of record NZ_JAVZIC010000002.1, on the reverse strand, counting down.
CTCGTCTGGGGCTTCTCGGCTGTGGACACCCTTTCCACCGCAGGCCCTTACGCCTAGCTCTTCTCTAGACAAGACACGTTTAATTATAGCCGTGGTAACAGTAGTAGAGCCAGAGCTGTCCCAGTCCATCCCGATAATGTTGTTTATGGCCTGAAAATACACTGGGTCAGAAATCCTCTCAAGTAAGCCAAGCGTCCCGTATTCCTCAACTATCAAAGTGACTAAGATCTTTGAAAGCTTCTCCAATCTAGACAATAGCCACGCTGGAACCTTTCCCCCGTGGAGTGGTAGCTCTGCAATACCTGTCCTCATTTATCCTACAATTTGTTCGCCGAGAAGAAAAATAAAGCTTTTCCAAAGAAGAGTGAAAGTTTAGATGGCGAGAATATAGATAGCCGCCAAGACAAGCCCAACGGCAACTATCTTTTTAAGCGTTAATTCTTCGTGAAGAACAAGGACAGATAGGAGGACAACAAAGGCTAGGCTCGACTTGTCTACGAGCGAAACAGGGGTTGTCTCGCCCTTCTGCAGAGCCAAAAAGTAGAGAATCCAGGACGCGCCCCCAGCTATACCGCTAAGGATGATGTAGATTGCTTCTCGAGAAGTAATAGAAGAAATGAAGCCTGTCCCCCTAAAGGCCAGCATCATGCCCACTGCGAAAAACATCATAACTATAGACCTAAGGGCTGTCGCAGTCATCGAGTCAACATTCTGTAGACCAATCTTGGCGAATATTGTTGCTAGCGCGGCGAAAAACGCGTCTAGGATTGCTAGAATCAGCCATTCATTCATCTTCATCGATAAATTCCTTGAAATTACAAAGATAAAGTGGTAGCGTTTAGAATATCACGCTAATACACGGAATATTTGACCTTTACACCCTCAATTTCATTCGTGATGCCTAGAATCTTTATGCGGCCAATTTCTCTCGTGTTTTTCACATGTGTCCCTGAACAGGGCATAGAGTTTATGCCTTCTATCTCTACTATCCTGTATTCCCCGAGCAACGGAAGCCTAGAAAGATTCGGAGCATTATATGTCACCTTCTCAAGCATGTCCCTAGGAACAAACTTTACCACGACATTTATGCCTGCATCGACAACCTCGTTCGCTATACTTTCAAGCTGTGAGGTCTCTGGGGGCTGACTAACCTTGTAGACCAAGTATGCTTCGGGCGGGCCATGATATGCGTCCACGGTCTCTACAAGTTTTCCGTAGATCTTCATCATTGCATAGTCCAGGATATGTCCGGCCGTGTGAAGCTTCATGACTAGGTATCTCTTTTCCCAGTCTAGCACACATTTAACGGTGTCGCCTACGCGTGGCTCTCCCTCTTCGATCTTGCCCCAATGCCTTATCTGCTTGTTTTGCCTTATAGCCTTTTTTACCCTAAATGTCATGCTCTCTGAAGAAATTGTACCCTCGTCTGACGGCTGTCCACCACTGAGGGGGTGAAAAATTGTCCTGTCAAGCTCTATGTACGCCTTGGAGCCCTTGAGAAGCTCAACTCCAGTTATTTTGGCTTCGCATTCTTTGAGATAGGCATCCTTGAGGAAAAGTTCCTCAGTCACTTTTCCACCTTGGCTATATGGCCCTTGCAACAACAACTATCTCGCTACTATTCTCGGTGAATGGTCGCCCAGCATAGTCTTCATACGTCTTGCATAGCTCGAACCCGGACTCGTAGAGGAAGTGTGTAAGCTCTCTCAGCGTGAAGAGTCTAAGCGTCAAGTCGTGTTTAAACACGTTGATCTCGTTCCTAGGCAGGTCTATCACAGACCATTGTATCTCTGCATATGCGACTTCCTCTAAAAAATCGATTCTCCAGTTCTCCTCCTTGATTGCAAGCATCGAGCCTGCTTTCCTGAAGCTAGAAAAGGGCGTCTCATAGTATACCCTTTTTGCTTGAACCCCTACAAGGCTCCACGTGTCAAATATGAAGACAGCCCCCTTCTTCAAAGCCCTGCGGACAGAGTTGAAGAACTTTAATAGCGAGTCATCGTCCCTAAAATAGCTTACAACACCATAAAAGGCTATAGCCGCGTCGAACTCTCTGTCAAATTTAAGATTGGTTGCGTCAGCCAAGACGAATTCAACGTTTGGCAAGCCAACAGCCTTCCTACGTGCAGCCTCGATCATTGCTGGCGAAACATCGACACCTACCGCTGTGTAGCCTCTCTTGGCAAGCTCAAGTGTATGGATACCTGTGCCACAGCCAACGTCTAGTACCTTTTTCACCGGTACTAGTGAGCACTCTCTGAGGACTTTCTCAATGAAGTCTACTTCTGCTTGAATATTTCTGTGAGAGTACAGTAAATCGTAATAAGTAGCATAGCTTTCGTCCTTCAACACGATGCTTAATTATTTTGTCTCAAATATATACTTGCTGTAAGAATCCAAAAACGAAAAAGATGTAAAAGGATTTATCTTCTTTAACAAAGATATGAAAGATGTATATATGTTTTAAAGCAAAGATAAACGATGGTAGTAGCAATGAGCCTAGAAGAAGAGGTAAGGCTTCTAGCCCAGAGAGAAGGGTCAGAAAACGCGCTCAGGAAAATAGCACTCGAGATTTTCCCAGAAATAAGCTCCCCCTTCGAGGAAACCAGTAATGTACTATGCATACAGCCCCATCCAGACGACTGTGAATACGGATGCGGAGCGACACTAGCCTATCTAGCAGACAAAGGGATAAAAGTCACATATCTAACACTTACAGACGGCTCCAAGGGAACAACCAATCCATCAATCACTCCAGGAGAGCTTGCGCTAACAAGGAAGAAAGAACAAGAAGAAGCAGGCCAGGTTATCGGCGTATCTAAGATATATTGGCTCGACTACCCAGACGGAGAGCTACCATACACCAGAGATGCGATGTGCCGCGTCATGGAGGTTATACGGCGAGAAAAGCCTGACATAGTATTTGCCCCAGATCCATGGTTACTCTACGAGCCACACCCCGACCACAGAATAGGAGGACTACTCGCCTCAGAAGCCTCTCTGTTTTCTTCTCTACCACACTTCTGCAGGGGAACTCCTCCACACGCAGTCAAAAGAATGATCTTCTACTATACGTCCAAGCCAAACTACTTCCAGCCGGCTGACGACCTCATTGAGAAGAAGCTCCAGGCCCTTAGAAAACACAGAAGCCAGTTCGAGGAAAGCTGGCAACTCTTGGAGCTCAGTATAAGGCTAATCATGGCGGTCTATGGCACGAAAATAAACGCTAAATATGCGGAGCCCCTCAGAGTAATCCCACTCACAATAATGCATGCAACACTGTTAAGCGAGCTAATTTAAAACCACAAACGACTTTCTTTCGAAAGGAAAAGTACACGGCACATGTCCCATGTATTAGAGACAGCAAAGTTTGTTTAAAGAATGAAAGAGGCCTAACTTCTTCCTCTATATAAATAGCACAAAAAACAAGTAGGCAAAAAATTACCACCACACTACCATTAAATATATTCGAAGACTATTATTCACGTGAGTGCTAGGAGCATAGGGAGAGGCAGGTGTCCAAAATGCGGAAGAGAGGGATCTGTGGTTATTAAAATGGTTGGAGGCAAAGAATACGTCTATGTCAAACATGGTAGAACTTGGCACTACATAGGCCCCCTCGAAAAAATTGACGTAAACGAGATCCTGCGAGAGCCTACCACTACACTACCACTAAAAGAAACTGAAACACTTAACATACATGGTGAAAAAATGAACGAGGAGACAAAATCACTAAACAAAACTGTGGTAGAGGTGATAGCCCTCATTCTAGTAGCTGTAGGCACGGGAATCCTTCTCTTAACTATTTTCGCGTCAATAATACTCCCATATCTTGTAGCCTTCTGGTCAGTAAGCTCGGTAAACATTGCGACTGGCTTTTCAACAATGATAGAGGACACGACAAAAGCATATTTGATTTATAGTCCAATAAGGTCAGCCTCGATAAGCATCCAGTCAGACAACGCCTATTTCAAGATTCTCGCAGTTCCCCTCTACACCGCAATGAGCATTCTAAATGCTACACAGTCCCAGGAGCTAGAAACACATATCTCACCCTCAGACCTACGGGTGAAACCAATAAAAACTAGCGAAATACAAGGCCTCATGCAAAGCTTCTTTGGAAACTATACAAGCTACGATATACAACTAGATACTAATCAAGCACTCCTCGTGTGGCCCTACAAACTTCAAACAAACCCAGCATCACTGAGTTTCTATACATCACGATCCTTAACTGGAAGCGAGCAACCCCAGCCGAACAGTTTCCAGCCTTTATCGATGAGCTTCATATTTATATCTCTAGCTCCGCGGCTTATACTCGCAGTTTCACTAATAATTGGCGGATATTTACTCTACAGATGGTCAAAAAACAAATAAGTAACCTAATCTTTATATTTAGCTACGCTTCCTGTTTACGGAGCCATAGAACTCTCTTTTTAAAAATTTTTATAGTCTGAAAAGCAAAAATAAAAAGTAATAGGTATGGGGGAGTCCCAAGAGAGACTACGTAGAAGAATAGGCCTGCTCGGCGTCTTCAGCTTTGGCTATGCAGACGTGGGCGCAGGCATCTACATGACACTAGGACTCGTAGCGGCACATGCAATGGCAGCCACCCCTCTTGCTTTTGCAGTGGCTAGTGTTTCATATATTCTGACTGCACTAAGCTACGCAGAGCTCAGCTCTTCCATGCCTGAAGCTGGGGGCGGCATGATTTTCGCCGAAAAGGCTTTTGGAAGATTTGTTGCCTTTCTTACTGGCTGGGCACTCCTCCTCGACTATGTTGTTACAGGGTCAATCTTCGCAATGTCGACAACGGGTTATCTTGGACACCTAGTTCCGGTACTCAAACAGGGAGAGTTCTTTGGATTAACCGCCTCTATATTGGTTCTCATACTAGTAATTCTAAACGTAATAGGTATAAAGGAATCCGCAACATTCAGCGCAGTATTAGTCCTAATAGATATAACGGGGCTATCCATCATACTTGCTATAGGTTATCTTACAAGCTTTAGACCTTTCTTTGACCAAATAAAGCTTGGAACAGCACCCACATGGGACAACTTCATGTACGGCACAACAGTTGCAATGGCGTCTTACCTGGGTATAGAGGTTGTTTCGCAAACAGCTGGTGAGACAAAAAGAGCTGGCCTCAATATTCCGAGGGCCGTCAAGCTTGTAACCATAGTAGTCGTAGCTTTCTCTGTTCTTTTCTCATCCCTCGCAGTAAGTGTAGTCGGCTGGGAAACATTGGCGTCATCAGAAAAGGACCCAGCCGCGGTTGTAGTCGAGCATCTTCCCTTTGGAGCTCTCCTTGCCGTATGGATATCAATAATTGGTATGACTGTCTGCTATGTGGCTACAAACACGGGAATAGTTGGTGTATCAAGAATGGCGTATGCCATGGGTCGAGAAAGAATGCTTCCAAGTGTCCTCACAGATCTCCATAAAAAATTCCACACACCGTACAAAGCTATTCTCCTTTTCGCCGTTATCCAGATTGCTCTAGCATATGCAGGTCACTTGGGGCTGGCAGCCGACCTTTACAACTTTGGCGCGCTCTTATCCTATATGGTAGTGAATTTGTCCGTAGTAGCTCTGAGAATAAAGGATCCCTACCGCTATAGGCCATACATGGTTCCCGGCAACCTGCCTTTAAAGATAAAGAATAGAAGGGTGCTCATACCAGTTGGCGCTATCCTTGGCTTCTTCTCCAACCTAGCGCTGTGGCTCATGGTGGTAGCTACACATGCCGAGGGAAGAATAGTCGGCTTCACGTGGCTTTTTGTTGGCCTTCTACTATACGTAACATATGCTAGGAGAAACCCGAAGATACCCGAATAATAACTACAAATATTCGATAAAAATATAATGTTTGAAATCCTACTCCTGTTTTAGAGTAGAGATAACTATGTACATATTTGTAGTTGGCGGAGGCAGAATCGGGTACTCGATAGCAGAATACTTTTCAAACAGGGGAGACAAGGTTATAGTTATCGAGAAAAACAAAAAGACATGTGACTTTTTAGCTAAGAACCTAGACGTCACCGTTTACTGTGGAGATGCCCGCTCTATCGCCCTCCTTGAAGACGCAGAGATGGATAAAGCAGACGTTGTCTTCGCGGTTTCTGGGAGCGACACAGTAAACATTAGAGTTGCAGAAATCGCGAAAAAGAGATTCGGTGTCCCAACCGTTGTAGTTAGGCTTAACCACTCGGAGAATCGAGAAAAGGCTCTTCAAGCCGGAGCAGACCACGTAATCTGTTTAGACGAGTTTGCAGACGTTTTCATTAAGACGATAACAGAGTCAGAATTCAGAATAATCTATGACAGAAACGGTTTCTCTATTGCCGAGATAAAAATACCACCAGACTCATCACTTGTTGGTCAAAGCATAAAGGTTCTCGAAGAGTTAGAGGTTAAACCAATCGCAGTGTTCAGAGAAAATATGTATTTTTCCCCGACCGAGAACATCGTTATCGAGGCCGACGACATCCTCCTAGTTACGGGAACCCAGCAAGCTATAAATAAACTCAAAGAACATATATTCGGAGCTGTATGAGTTCGCTACTACTGGAATGGATACCTCTAAATATCCTCCTCTTCCTAACTACTTTAATATTCTCAATCTTATTTGGCTATATTTTTTCAGTACTCGTCCGGAGATCCCTAGGCAAAGTCAACCCACTACTTTCCGAGATACTCAGCAGGTACGGGTCTTGGACAATCTATCTTGTAGGTTTTCTCTTTGCACTCGAGCTTCTGAACCTGAGACTAGAAGCAATTCTAGTCTTCTTAGCTCTTATTGGAGTACTTGTTGTTATAGGGCTAAGAGATTTTCTACCCAACCTCTTTGCAAGACAATTTATCGAGACGTACAAGCCTTACAAAATAGGCGACTGGATAATGATTAGTGATCAGGTTGGAAGAGTGATAGACATAAACGACCTATACACAAGTGTTCTCACGCTGAATCACGAGCGCGTATATATTCCGAACTCAACCATGCTAAAAGAAAAAATCATCAATATAACGGCCAGCAACGGCATAGAAGTAAACATCGACTTCGCTATCAGGTATAACGAAAACATAAACAGAGTCCTCCAGCAAATTCTTAAGGCTATTCAGGACGATGTACAGGAGGAAGGCATAGAAGAACCCGATATACTAGTACGAGAAATAAGAGGCGACATTATACATGCAAGAATAAAGTTCAGGTTGCTAAACCCACAGCGACTAGAAGACGCTAGGAACCGGGTTTTGAGAGAAGTATTAAAGGTCTTGTCATCCCAAGGGAAGGCTTAAAAGTTTTTCCCGATAATTTGCCAATATTTCCTTCAAGAACATTCACTTAGTAAAGCTAGGCATAAGAAAGACTTATAAGGAATAAATATAGCTACACCAGGAGAGGGATTTTTATCCCGAAAAGTTCTTCTGCAAACTTTGCACTATCCTCCCAGGAGACAAGTTTGAAGAATCCAGGGTCCAAGTCGTTGCATGTACGGATTACTTCGGCGGGTCCCAAATCTCTTATAGCATAAAATCCCTCGATTCCGTCTCTACTTGGGAGTGGTCTCCACATTGTGAAGTATTTTTCTTCTTCTCCTACCAGCCGAAGCAAGGTAAGAGTTGCCCCTTCATAGTTTCCGGCCAGGAAATACCAAACATCCACACCCTCAGGGGCCTCAATTTTATAGAAGGTTTCCTTTCCTGGAAGCTCCCTTAGTGTGACCCATATAAACTTTTGTCCTCTGGCCTCGACATTTATCTCGGGCATGTGGCCCGCAAACAGATACCAGGCACCCCCATGATTAAGTTTCACGTAGCTAGTGAACTTGCCCACATCAAAGCTCTTGGGCCAGATATCCTTAGGGTTAATCGTTTTAGAAAATTTTAGCATAGCTACTGAACCTCCCCAGAGACCAAGCCTGAATAATTCCCTGTTTGCCTCCGTAGGGCTGGGGTGCTCCTTTACGACGGTTGAAACCATGTAGGAGAAAAGCATTTGTGGAACCAAAACGTGGACGGTAGGCTGGAACATTTTTTGTAGCCTTAAAAACATGCCAGCTATTTCAGTTGCCATCAAAATAATTGATCAGTGGTCTAATATAAAAATTCCACCTAAATTTAGAGATAAAGCTTAGACTGTTTTCGTTTTTAAGGTCTCTATAAAACCTTTAACCATTAAACTGTCGATTATCTTCTTAACGTCTCCATAGCTTTTTCCGGTTTTAAAGGCAATCTCGCTTATGCTTCTCTTGCCGTCACACAGCTCTAAAACTTCGAGCTCTTCCTGTGTAAGCCTGCTTTTGTCTGGAGTCTTTTTGGCAACGACTGGGACAAGGTCTATAGGTAGAGGCGGCTTCGGAACAGGCAGGGAAACAGGTTTTGGCATCGTTTTCACAGTCTTTTCTCCCGTAATTATCCACTTCTTTAGCTCCTCTATCCCCACGCCTGTCTTCGTTGATACCCCGAAAAATTCTAGACCTTTTTCAAGCGCAAACTTTTCGAGCTCTGCAACTTGGCTTCCCTGCTCGTCAACCTTATTAGCTACAAGCGCTTTTTTCTCTGCCCGTTCTATGACTGCAAGAAAACGTGGCTCGGCAACACCTTCAAGCGGTCGAGAAGAATCTACAACCAGCAGTCCAACATTAATATTCCACTTAGCTATAGCTGCCATAATTACCTCTATTGCATCCCTTCGACCAGCAACCTCCCTAACGGCGAGGCCTCCAGTCAACATGTAGTCACGGTAGTAAGAGGGCTCTTCAAAACGAACATCTAGCTCGGGGAAAAGGCTCTTTATAAGCGAAGATTTCCCCGCACCTTTCGGGCCCGTAAACACGATTAGCTTGTAGAGAGACATTAAAATCAATAAATAAAAACACGAAGGCAATTTATACTTTATCAGGGTTCAAGAACCATATGAAAATAGCAGTTATAGGCTGTGGCCTAGTAGGAAGCCTTATAGCCCGCCTAGCCACATCTGAAAAAATAGCTGAAGAAGTCGCATGCTTCGACAAGGATCCCGACAGGGCAAAGAAATATCTTTCTTATCCAGACCCCCTTGACATACCCATAGTCGAGGCTGACGCATTAAATCTAGAAGCATTCTCCGGTACCCTCTCAAACTACGATTACCTCGTAAATGCCCTGCCGACCTTCATCAAGAAAGACAAGAAAGAGATCCTACTCAATCCATTGCTAATGTCGGTAGCTCTAAAAGCAAACATAAACTATGTCGACCTTGCATGCTACGGTGGAAAAAGGAAGAGAGCAGAACAACTCTCAATGGCGAAACAGTTCTTAAGCCAGGGCCTTCTCGCCCTCATAAACATGGGTGTGTCCCCGGGTCTGGCAAACATACTTGCACGTGAAGCCTACGAGGACCTAGAAGAAGTCGACGAGCTCAGCATAATGACTCTTGAGGACCAAAAAGGAAGCACTTTTGTCATACCATGGTCAAGGGAAGAGATGCTAAACGTGGCTTCGATAGACCTTGCATACAAAAACAAGCAGTTCTTTTTCCGGGAGCCATTCGCAGAGGCACGTGTATGCAACTTCCCAGAACCAATAGGTAGCATTAGGTGTTATAGTGTCTCAAACGACGAGGCATACACGATACCCAGCCTCCTAAAGATCAATAGCTTTGCTTACCTCGCAGGCGGAAGCGACATAGAGATGCTCCGCGCCCTCTACAGGCTAGGATTCTTCGAAGACACACCCATAAAAATAAGGAAAACTTATGTCTCTCCACGCGAGTTCCTCTACTATGTTCTCCAGACACCAATCTCGCCGGACTACGTTTTGAAAGTTATGCAAGAAGGAGACCTAGAAGACGCGCAGTTCGCCCTACAAGTAAAAGCCATCGGGAACATTTCGGGCGAAAAAGCAGTATCAACCCGATACATACTATTCCCCGGACAGAGAACAATAAACAAGGTGCTTCCCGGAGCCACATACATAACCTATCCCACAGCACTAAGCCTGGTCGCCGTCCTAAGGGCAGTAAAAGGCAAGAGACTCAAAGGGGTTCTCCCAGGTGAACTACTTCCAAGGCCAATCAGGCGGATAGTCCTAGACTACATAAGGGGCAAGAAGATCCACATAGGAGAAGAATTCAAAACAATAATAGAGTAAAGCCTTTAAGGATAAGGTTGCATTAGTGGTATCTGCAAGTATATTAGGGTCGTACTCAAAGATATTGTTAACAACGCTACAGGAAAACCATATTTAACCCACTCTAGGAAACTCACAGATTTCTTATATCTTTTTTCAAGTATTCCGATTGCTATAATATTGGCGGTGCTCCCTATGGGAGTCAGGGTACCAGCTCGATCCGTGCAAATCACCGCCAGCCACCAAAAAGGCGCAGGATTTATCCCAGAAGCCTCCAAGCCGTGAACAACTTGGGCCAAGACAGAGGCTGCTACAACATTGTCCATGAAGGCGGTCATAGGCACAGATGTAACTACAAAGACTACAATTAATGCCTCTAAGCCTAGATAAGCATAAGAGGCGATAGTTTTCGAGACCAAATCTATTAAACCAACTTTGCTCAAAGCACCAACGGCTGAGAACAATAATAGGAAAAACACTAGCGTAGGCCATTCTACCTTGTGCTCAAACGCGTGGAAACCTTTCTGCGGATCAAAAATCAGTATCATTGCTGCTAAGAGGAACGGGATTCCTAAAAAAAGTGTGTTTTTTTCCAGACCCATAACTTCTTCAAGGGTATGATGCAACGCAAGCATGACTAGTGTGGTCAGGAGAATTACTATATCTTTGAAAAGTATTTTTCTTGGAAGATCGATTCGCCCTAATCCTTCTTTGGTGAGAATTTTCTCTCTAAATTTGGTATTTGCCTCTTCGATGTAGGCTTTGTACTTTCTCGAAAGGAAAACATAAGTCACTAGGAGGGAAAGAAGAGAAAGAGGTGCAGACCACCTCAAAAAGTCCATGAAGGTGTAGCCAGACTCAAAAGCAATAAGGACTCCGATAGGGTTCCCCAAAGGAGTCATTGTTCCACCAATCACTATAGCAAATACGGAAGAAAGTATTAGTGGAAACGGGTCTATCCCAAGCCTGTCGGATAATGAAAAAGCTATCGAAGACATTATAAGGATAGCTGTCACTTCGTCGACAAGTGGGGCCAAGAACCCCGACAGAAAGAATAGCACCATAAAAACAATTTTGAAGCTGATCCCTACCCGCCTTATAATTTCATTCGAGACAAATTCAAAGAACTTGTCTTCCTCCAGGTATCCTATAACAGTCATCATGGCTATCAGAAACATTATTACATCTAGGTGAGAATGTTCAACGAAATATTCCGTGTCTAAGAGGCCTAAAAAGAATAGAAGAAAAATGCCGAGGAATGCGAACGGCAACCTTTGGCTCCAGAGCAACAATGTTGCATAGATCATTACAAGGAAAACTGTTAGTGCTAGGGATTGTTGAAGGTTCAGGCCTATCAGGTTGCTTATGAGAGCTGTAACTATTCCAAGAAGTATAACGACTGAGGCCTTGCCATACATTGTGGCGGCAAAACGTCTGCCACTCGACATTGTCTCCGATGTGTAATGGTAGAAAGGTATATAAGTGTTCCCCTAGAAAGACATCTAAGGGTACGCTATGTCTAGCGAGACACAGACGTGGCTACAAGCTGCAACAACAATGGCGAGGCTCGGAGAAATCTCTGTAAGGATAGGCATACTTATAGGAATAGTCTACGGGATCTTCTGGGCACTAAAATTATTCACAGAATACCTACACGGCTTACCATTCTTCAGTAGACAATTTCTTGAATTATCTCTTTTCTCGATACTCTCTTTTGCGGGAGCCGCGCTATGCTCAGTCCTTAATGAGCACTATTCAAACGAAGGAAACTATAGAATGGCCGGACTTTTCGCGCTAATAACTGCTTCGATACTTCTTATCCCTGCACCTGTCGCCGGCCTCCTCATGTTGCTTGGAGGTATAGCCCTCTACATAAGTGCCGAGATAAAAAATGTTCTTAAGATGCGTGTACAGTCATAATTCTGATAACCCATTCTCTGTTCTTAGTCGAGAAATCCTTAAATAAGTTTAGTATACGTTACTCTATGACAATGTCATGGAGAACACGGGACTTAGAATAGAAAAATTAACAGTATCTGTAGCATCAAGAAAAGTCCTTAAAGATGTTTCCCTCGATGTATCCAAAGGAGAAGTAGTGGCACTCATTGGTCCAAACGGTAGCGGCAAAACGTCCCTGGCATTCACCGTGATGGGGCATCCAAACTACAAAGTTGAGAATGGGAGGATTCTTCTACACGGAGAGGACATAACGAGCCTAAAGCCGCATGAAAGAGCCTATAAGGGTATTTTCCTTGTTTTCCAGTCTCCGCCCGATATAGGCGGTCTCCCTGTTGGAATGTTCCTGCAGGAAATGACTACAAAGAGAGGAATAGAGGCAAGCATCAATGATATAAACAATGCTCTGCTAGAGGTCGGGCTAAGTGACCACTACCTTTCCAGGAACCTATATGAAGGCTTCTCAGGAGGCGAAAAGAAACGCCTAGAGTTTGCTCAGGCCTTGCTTTTCAAGCCACAAATCCTCATACTGGACGAGCTTGATTCGGGCCTAGACATAGAGGGTGTCAGGCTTCTAACTGGCAAGACAAGGGAGCTTGCAGGCAGTGGAGTAGGGGTTCTCTACATTTCTCATAACATTGCGGCACTCAGGCTTCTCAGACCCAACAGGGTTGTAGTCATGATGAACGGCGGCGTTGTAGCCGTGGACGGGCTGGAGATTCTAGATGTTATTGAGGAGAAGGGATACCAGGGGTTGGTATGAGCAAGACAGAGCTCCTCGAGTCTTTAACCCTTACAGACATAAGCCTAGACTCACTAAAGGTTAGGCCGAAGCTCTCTCTGAGGGGCAGGATCTCTAGAAGTCTGGTAGAAGAATTATCAAGAGCCAAAAAGGAGCCCCCATGGATGCTTAAGCTGAGGCTTCGAAGTCTCGAGCTATTCGAGAAACTTCCCACACCGAATTGGCTTGTCGGCGTAGAGGAGCTAGACCTAGAAGAGCTCACCCACTATATACAGCTCGGCTACGAGAGGGCTTCAAGCTGGGACGAGTTGCCGGAAGACATAAGGAAGGTTTACGAGAGGCTCGGGCTTCCAGAGATAGAGAAGAGGGCTCTGGCAGGACTATCGGCACAGCTCGAAAGCGAAAATATCTATCTGGCCTTCAAGAAGTTCCTCGAGGAACAAGGAGTAATCCTAATGGACATGAGTGAAGCCGTTGCAAAGTATCCAGACCTGGTACAAAAGTATTTTATGCGGGTTTTCCCACCCAGCGACCACAAGTTTGCAGCACTACACGGAGCCCTCTGGAGCGGAGGCGTATTCCTTTATGTGCCGCCAAATGTCAGGGTAGAGGCCCCAATAGAGGCATTCTTCTTCATAGCAAGCGAGCTAGAAAGCCAAATGGAGCATACAATAGTCGTTGCAGACGAGGGAAGCTTTGTCCACTTCATCGAGGGTTGTTCTGCCCCCCTGTTCAAGAGATACAGCTTCCATAACGGCATGGTCGAGATATACGCCCACAGGAACAGCCACGTCAAATTCACGACGGTACAAAACTGGAGCAAGAACCTAGTTAACTTCAACAACAAGAGGGCCCTCGTCGAAGAAGGTGCAGTCGTCGAGTGGGCTGAGGGGAGCATCGGGAGCAAGATAAGCTACGTCTATCCATCAGCCATCCTCAAGGGCAGAAACGCAAGAGTCTCAATAGCCAACATCACAGTTGCAAAGGGGCCCGTCTGGAAGGATGGTGGAGCAAAAGTCTACCACCTAGCCCCTAACACACAAAGCGAAGTCATAAGCAAAAGCATAAGCTCAAACGGAGGCGTCTCTGTCTATAGGGGTCTAATAAAGGTAGCCAGGGGGGCAAAAAACTCTACTGCGAGCGTCAAGTGCGACAGCCTAATAATGGACAAAGAGTCAAAAGCATTCACATACCCCAAGAACGAGGTCGAAGAAGAAGAGGCCTACGTCGTACACGAGGCAACCACCGGGAGGATAAGCGAAGACATACTCTACTACCTCGAGACCAGGGGCTTCAAGGAACAAGAAGCGAGGAGGCTAATAGTCCTGGGTTACGTCGGCGACATCCTCGGCAAGCTCCCATTCGAGTACCAGATGGTCTTCAGAAAAGTCCTAGAGCTAGAATTCGAGGAAATAGGTGGCTACGCATGAAGCAGTCGTACCTAACTCTGCCCTACCAGTACATAGCCGACTCGCCAACGACAAAGTCATATGCAAAGTGGCAAATCTTCGATGAATACTTACAAAACCCTAGGAGAGCCGCTAGGCTCGGTGTAGACGAGAAGCTCTTGTTCGTAAAACCACATCTAAAAATACCCACAGACATGGCCCCACACAAGCAGGAAGCAGATTGGCCCCTAAACATAGACACGAGACTACCAGCCTTCCACTTCCAAAACCTTTCAACATCAACAACTATTGAAATTAGAGGAGAAGAAAAAGTCCTCCTAATAGAAAAACCACTGTCAGACACCTACTCCGCACACCTAAACATATACCTCGAAGGAAAAGTCTCTACAACACTGCTACTACTCTCCCCCGAAGACTCTGAAGGCCTCTCAACACTATCACTAAACATTCAAACGAGAAAAGAGGCAGAAGCAAAAATCTCGATAATACTAATAGACTCGCCAAAATCTGCAACAGCACTCTTCAAGGCTACAAGACTAGAACCCAACTCGACCCTCAATGAGACACACATACTTGTCCCAGGAAGAACCCTCCACCTCGAATCAGAAACATTCCTCGACCAAGAAAACGCCACGTACATCTCATCATATGCAGTGGCAACACCACAAAACAGGTCCGCAAGCATACAGACAAGCGCCTACATAAAGGCACCACGCACAGCGGCAGAGATAAGGCTCGCGGGAATCTCACACAACGGCGAACTAGCACACAAGGGAACAATACGGATACACAAAGGCTCGCAGGAAGCCAGAGGCAAACTATCATCTAGACTCATACCCCTAACTCCCAATTCCAAAGTTTACGCGGCCCCTACACTAGAAATAGAGTCAGACGACGCCGCAGAAGCACAACACTCAGCATCACAGAGCCCACTAGACCCCGCCAAGCTCTTCTACCTCCAGAGCAGGGCCCTTACAGAACTAGAAGCAAAAAGACTCCTCCTCATGGCCGAGCTCGACAAAGTGCTCCCAGAGGATGCAAAAAGAGAACCAACAGTCCAAAAATATTTAGAACTACTTCTGGCAAGCCTTGAGATTAATATTCACAAATAACAGTTTATATTTTTAAATTTTTTTGGTTACTTTAATAAAGGGTTATATTTTAAAAATGTAAACGATAAACATGTCACAACAAAAAACAAGCCCAACGACCAAGACCCTCGTTCTCGCCATCATCGCACTAATAATCGGCGCCATAATCGGCTATGGATTCGCAGCAACAACAATGGTTCCGTATTCCAAGTACGCCGAGCTAGAAGAAAAACTAAAACAGGCGGGCGGAGGAGCCCCATCTGCGCCAGAATACACATTCTACTATGTCTCACACGGTGGACCCGCAGACCCCTGGTGGGCACCAGTCATAAAAGGGTCCCAGGACGCAGCCAAACTCTTAAACGTTAAAGTTGTCTACTCTGGCCCCGAAAAATTCAGCGTACAGGCACTCGTAGACCTCCTAAACAGCGCTATTGCCGCTAGACCAAACGGGATAATATTAACCATCACAGACTACAACGCCCTAGACCAGCCTGCACGCTCAGCAATCTCACAAGGCATACCCATAATAGCTGTAAACGTCCCTGACCCAAGACCCGCTAACCAGAGGATACCCTACCTAAGCTACGTTGGACAAAACGAGTACGACGCAGGCTACTACTTGGCAAAATATTTAGTCGACAAGGGCTACAAGCCTAAACGCGTGGTTATAGGCATACACGAGGTTGGACACATAGGTCTAGAGACGAGAGCAAAAGGAATAACAGATGCAATTACACAGGCATACCCAGGAACACCAGTTGAAAAGCTAGACATCACAACAGACCCGACCAAAGCTGCAGAGGCCTTCAAGAGCTATCTAACAGCACACCCAGACACCGACGTAATTTTCACGCTGGGGCCGCTTGGCGCACACCCAGCCCTACAAGTTTTAAGGGAAATGAAGCTGACAGGAAAAGTACACCTCCTAACAATAGACATTGACGACACAATTCTGAAGGCAATCGAAGCAGGCGAGCTTGACGCTGCAGTCAGCCAACAGCCATACGCACAGGGCTTCCTACCCGTAGTTTTCATGTATCTCTACGTCAAGTACGGCATCATCCCGCCTCCACAGGTTCCGACTGGTCCGACAGTCATTGACAAGGCTAGACTAGAAACTGTCAGGAAACAGATTGCTACCACTGGTGGAGCGTAAAACTCATCAAAAAATAATATTTTTTTCTAGGTGTAAACCATGAGTATTGGTAAAAATGTTAAACCCCAAGGATTCATTGCTAGACATCCAGAAATAGGTGTCCTTGCCAGCTTTTTCTCAATAGCACTGATCTTTATAGTGAGGGTTCCAGACAAGTTCCTCACAGTTCCCACCCTTTACAGCATACTCACGCTTTCAGGAGAACTTGGAGTGGCAAGCATAGGTATAGCTTTTCTGATGATAACAGGTGAATTTAACCTATCAATTAGCTCGGTCTATGCATTGGTACCAATGGGTGTAGTCCTCATGGTAAACCAGTGGGGCGTAGACATGCTTGCCGCATCTATTATTATGCTTCTCGTCGCTTACGGTATAGGTGTCACCGTCGGGTATATCACTATAAAGACTGGGATACCAAGCTTTATCAGTTCACTCGGCATGATGATGTTTCTAAGGGGCATACTCTTAGCCGTAACAGGAGGCTTCCCAGTTAGGCTTGAAAGAGATCACTGGCTGACATATGTCCTAAACGGGCCCATTGGAGACATGGGTCTAAGGACAAGCGCCATCTGGCTACTAGTTCTAACAGCAATATTCGCCTTTATCTTGGACTGGACACCCTACGGGAACTGGACATATGCAGTTGGCGCAAGTAGCAACACGGCTCGTGAACTTGGCGTGTCCGTTTCCAAGGTTAAGCTGACAAATTTTGGCATATCATCTCTGCTAGCCGGCCTCGCCGGACTAATGGCCCTCAGCCGCTTCAGGGTCGTTGACCCTACTCTGGGCCAGGGACTAGAGTTAGAGACCATTACTTCTGCTGTTCTCGGAGGCTGTCTCCTCTCGGGAGGATATGGAAGCATCTCCGGAACTTTTCTGGGAGCCTTCCTAATAGCGATGACACGTGTCGGGCTCGTGCTGGCACAGGCGCCTGCCTACTGGTACAGCGCCTTCATTGGAATCATACTCATTATTGCCACCGTAATAAACCTCTTCATAGTCAAGAAATACGTGACAAGCGGGTGAAGAAAATGGCGGGCAACATGCTCCTCGAAATGAAGGGCATAGTGAAAAGGTTTGGGCACGTAGAGGCGTTGCGTGGAGTCGACTTCCACGTGGAAAAAGCTGAAATTGTTGGACTAGTGGGCGACAACGGCGCCGGCAAATCCACATTGGTAAAGATAATTGCAGGGGTATACCAGCCCGACGCTGGACAAATGTTCTTCGAGGGAGAACCAGTAGTCTTCAGGCACCCCAGCGAGGCCAGGTCTAGGGGAATAGAAATAGTCTACCAGCACCTAGCGCTCATAGATCTCCTGGGCATAGATAGGAACATATTCCTTGGACGGGAGCCACTAAAAAAGATTGGGCCCTTCAAGGTTCTAGACAAAGAGAAAATGGAGAAGGAAGCAAGCAGAATACTCCAAGAGATAGGGCTCAAACGTATAAGGTCACCGCAAGAAAAGGTCGCAAAGCTAAGCGGAGGCGAGAGGCAAAGCGTAGCCATAGCTAGAGCGATGCACTTCAAAGCAAAACTACTTATACTAGACGAGCCTACAGCCGCCCTCTCGGTACGCGAAACAAGGAAAGTCCTGGACCACGTACTAGACGTGAAGAAGCAGGGAGTAAGCGTCATACTGATCTCTCACAATATCTACCACGTCTACGAAGTCTCAGACAGGATAGTTGTGCTAGACCACGGGAGAAAAATACTCGACACGCCAAAAGAGGAAGTTACACCAGAAGAAGTAATAGAAGTAATAAGGACAGGGGGCGCAGTCATAGCTACCTAAAACCAAGCTTCCTAGCTACAATTTTTCCTATTTTCTACTTGTAAAGTACGCTGTACAAGAGATAGGCTACCAAGCTCTTATAGTCTGGAAACATAATTTTGAGACGCTTTGGAGCCGTCTCTCCCTCCATGTATATTTCGGCAAAATGACCTGATGCGGGGTGTTCTTGCTCTGTTTTTAGATCGAAGATTTCAAGGACGAGTTTTCCCGTTTCCTTGTCATAAGAAATAGTGTACCCTACAGGGATCTGTAAGGACATGAAAAATAATATGAGGCAGTAATATTTATTTTTTTCTGACGTATTTATTTTTAGATGTATTGAGCGATTTCTCTAATGGTCTCGTTAATTGTTTCGAGCCACTCTTTCCGTGGCGTAATTTTTTTCACGTCATACAGCTCCCAGAAAGGCTTCCCGGGATCGGGGCTCATGATCCTGGCTTCATACCTTTTGTAGAGCTCCAGAGCCAAGCCCCACGCCTTGTTAAAGCCTACATTTTCTTCGACGATTCTGTCAGCTAGGCCAGCCATAAACATGGCATCCACTCCGCCACCATTAGGCTGTGTACCGTTTGCCGGGACAGGTCCCAGAAGGTTTAACCCGGAAACAACCGCTACAAGCGTGTTCGCGGCTACTTCATAGAGATACTCCTTTGTCCCCCCTCCATTAGCCGGCCACACATCCCCGACAAGCGGGAGCCTCATATACCTGTTAGCCAGCCCCACGACCGACTCGACCCACATGCACTCAATCGTAGAGGTAGCCTTCTTAACGATGTGGACGGGGTGGACGAGGAAATAGCTCGCACCATAGGCGACCAATGCAAGCAGAATCTCTGCCACTGAGACAATTGCCGAGCCAGCCGGCCCCCTCGCAAACCCTCCGACAACTGGATCCACGAGCGCCGCGCCCAGCACCCCTCTTAGACTGCCTACATATGCCTTCACGAGCTGGTGATAGTCAGTCTTCAACTCATTCAAGACTGGCAGGAGCTGTGCGTCGCCCCGGCGGAGCAAGCCCAAAGACATGGCTCCCAGGCTACCAACAGAACCCACACTACTCTCAGCCCCGAGTACATGCATACCCGGCCTCCCAGCCATCCTAAGCGCGCTCCTAAGCGACTCCATCTCCCTCAAGCCAGCCAACACCTCGCTCGGCGCACCACTACGAACCATCTCACCCATCACGGTCTGCACACTTCCATGGTCGATACCGTCAACCCTCGGGACAAGAGCATATGAAGCGGCAGACTCGACAAAAAACTCTAGTGGGGTAGGGGTCCCAGCGAGGCCCCCAAACACGAATACCCTGTCACCAGGCTCCCTATAGCCAAGTTTCCTCGCGTCGCGGCCCCTTCCGACTACAATCCTATTCCTTGCACTCTTCAGGGCCTCCCGCAACTCCTCCTCGCTGAACTTTGCGACCCGCGACTCGTCAACGAGGTAGAGCCCGGCCTCAACTGCAAGCGTGAAGCCAGCCTCGAAGACGGCCTTGCCGAGAGACTCGTCGGGCACAGGGCTAGAAGGGTCAAAATGTACACCATACTCCTTCTCGAGCTCTGCAATCCTCCTAGAGACCCGCTCAAGGTCCAACCGCTTCTGCTCAACGTATTCCCCAGTCCTAGCCCTAAACTCTGCTACGAGCTGTCTAGCCACAGAAACAAAATATCACTATGTACTTAAATTATGTATGTTTTTCCAAGAGCCTTATACACTTCTCCACGGCGTCGACAGCGTCCCGGCCATAGGCGTCCGCGCCGATCTCCCTAGCAAACTCCTCCGTTACAGGCGCACCACCAACAATGACCTTCACCTTGTCCCTTAGGCCCGCAGACTTCAAGGCATCTATCACATTCCTCATCTCAAGCATAGTAGTAGACAAGAGCGCGCTCATACCCAAAATGTCCGGCCTATACTTCTTCACGGCCTCCACAAACCTCTCAGGAGACACGTCCACACCCAAGTCAACAACCTCGAAGCCGTTCACCCTGAGCATCAAAGCCACAAGGTTCTTCCCAATGTCATGGATATCCCCACGAACAGTCCCAATAACAACGAGCCCCCTCCTACCACCAGCATGCGTCGAAAGCCTCGGCAAAACATACCTCTCCATCAAAGAGTTAAAGAGCTCCCCAGCTTCCACAAGCTCAGGCAAAAAGTACTCCCCACGCTCAAACCTAGCCCCAACCTCGACCATCCCCCTACGCAGACCCTCCTCCACAAGCCTATAGACATCACAGCCCAGCCCCAGCGCCTCGGCAACCCCAGCCTCCGCACCCGCATAGTCAAGCTCCGCGACAGCCCTCCCGACCCTTTCAAAAACAATGGAACAAGCGTCCTCACTCATATATCAACACGACCCTCTCAGGAACAAACCTCTGCTCCTCACCCTCTTTCAAGAACCGGTAAACAACACGAGCACCCCCCTCAAACTCTTCCACACTAACAATCCCTACCCTCACACCCCTCCTGGCAAGCATCAACGCGAAGTCCTCGAAGTAGTCATAGAAGCCACAAGTCACACAAAAGCTACCAACAAACTCCGCCACAAACCCGTCGCCAAGCCACTCCACAACTTTGACCTGCCCCTCACTGCCATGCATCCTATTAAACTCTTCACATACAGATTCAACAATATCCCTAGCCACGAGAAAAAGAAAACAAAAAAAGAAAAATATACTTTACGCGAAGCTATCTGCCTTAAGTCCTGTAAGTGAATGTATAGGTAGCCTCGGTACCCTTTTCTGTTACGGCCTTGACCGTATAGGTCTCTCCCGAGTTAAGCGTGGCTGAAACTGTGCCACTGTCAACTTGTCCAGGGGTGAGAGTAAGACCTACACCTGAGCTACTGCCAATTATGGTACCTGTTTTATCAATGACATATAATGCATCAATTACTACATTTACGTCTCCGATGTTTCTGACGTAAACAGTTAAAGTCCCACCAGTGTATTGTACTGCCTCTATTTTTATTCTTTCTTGTAGTTGTGCTGTGCTTGCTTGCTGTGTTAGTGTTCCCTGGTATCCTATTATCCATATGTATGCTAGGACTGCCGCTGCTACTGCTATAACTATTAGTAGAAGCGTGGCTATTACGGGGCTGACCCCGGTTCTCATTATGTTTTTCACCGGTAATATAAATATAATACCTTACCCTTAAATATTTATCGCTTAAAAAAGTTTTAAAAATGAAAATCAGGGGATGTGTCTCAGAAATTATTGAAGAATTTTTGCCTTTATATTCCCCCGGAGTAGTAGTCTGGCTTTGTCAGCTTTAGGAAGATCTTCTTGAGCTCTTCTACTTCCCTCTTGACCCTCTCGTCTTGTAGCTCTTTTCTGCGTTGCTCGTTTGACTCTAAGACAAACTCGAAGAGCTTCGAGGGGAACGTAGAGTTGAGTATGACGGTGTTGGGTATGAGGCAGTGTCCCCCAATATAGTCTGGGAAGTATACTGGCCTGTCTTTTAGGACCTCGTGGACCTCTGCTATGAACTCTGCTATTACTGGGAGGCTTGCCTCAAACTTGGCTGAGGCTCTGTGTAGCTCCTGCCATGAGGCGATCATTATCGCCCTGTATACTGTTTCCCATAGCTTGGCCAGCTCTAGGGACTCGGGCTTGTCTGCACGCTTTACTTTTAGGCCCATTTCTTCTAGGTGTCTTCCAGCCTCCTCGGCGAAGGACTCTGGCAGGCTTGCGACCCACTTGGGCCAGAAGTAGAGGTGTTGCTTTAGGTTTGGGTGCTTGCCCCTGACGGGAGTATAGACTGTGGGTATGCCTAGCTTCTCGTATACACGTCTAGTTGTGCCCGGGGCGACAGTTGAGTGTATGAAGACTGCCCTTGGCTTTAGCTTCTCGACGTATGACGAAACGATGTCTATGAATCTCTGGGAGTAGGGGACGGCTACGTGTAGAAAGTCTATTGGGACGGGCACCTCGCCGAGCTGGTTAACTGTCTTCGAGGGGTCTATATCGTATCCATAAACTTCAAACCTACCGGACTCCCTAGCGACCTGGTAGACGGCCGAGCCTACTTCTCCTAGGCCTGCTACGAGTATCTTTTTCTTGGCTTGCATAATTCTGGCTTTGTCTTGGTCGCTAAAAAATATTTGCCTAGCTTTTCTCCAGCCACCAGGTAAACGTCAATATTGCTTCGAGGAGTGTCGGCAATAGGACGAATAGGAACAAGAGTAGGTAGAATATCGGGGACAAGTCTAGATAGATGCTTGTTCCTTGGACGTCTATAGATATGTTTGTTCCCGTGCTAGCAATTAGGAGGAAGCCTAGGACCCTAGGGATCATTGAGACTAGGGGTTTGAATGCCGTGGGCTTGAGGATCGAGGCTATAGCTCCTGTAACTGCAGATACACATGTAAAGAATAGGACAAGGGAGAGGCTTGGCATGGATATGTATCTGGGGGCAATCGTCTGGAGAATTATTGGGAAGGCTAGCCATAAAAGCATGGAGACGGCCGTTTTCACTGCGCCCCAGAGGGCTAGTAGGACTTCTCGTGGCAAGCTGTAGTCTTTAACCGGGAAAGCCGTAGCCAGGCACCCCTGTCTCTGTTACTGCCTTAAGCGTGTAGAGTCCCGCGATTTTTGACTCGAAGCTTATCCTTACGCTAGAGGCGTTAAAGGGTACGAAAAATTGTATGTCTAGGCGTTCGCCTCTCATTAGAACTTTGGTCGAGGCTTCCTGGCTCTGGCACGTTTTTCCACCGCAGAACGTCTCTATTCTTAGGTTTACGTCTGTAAGGGGGACCGTTCCCTTATACGTCAAGGTGAGGCCTACCTTGACGCCCTGGGTTTCCGTCTCTAGGGGTTTCCAGGCAATGTCCACTATGTTTCTGTTGGAAAGATCTCCCGCGAACTCGATGAAAGGTGTTAGTGCAAGGACGACAAGCAAAAGAGAGGCCAGAGACAATAGGAGCCCGCTACTGTTCATCCTGTTTTCCCTTGGCTAGTTCGACCCCGTACTTGAGGAGCTGGGCGGCCGCAACGATTCCAACGGAGAGAAAGACCGCCTTTGCTAAGAGGTACAGGGCCTCGGAAGTCAGGACGCCAATGGTGGCCGAGAGGTCTCCCGAGACAGTTGGTCTCTGGTATACAAGTGCGAATTGGACTGCAAGGACAAAGACAGTTATTATTAGGAGGACGCCGGAGAAAATAAGTATGAGGGCTATGTTTTTGCTCTTGTATGGTTCTCCATTCATATGTAAATGTTTTTTGAAACTTCAATATTAATATTTTGCTTTCTTTTAATTTAGCGCGCGCAAAGGATGTTAACTATTTTTAAGGTATTTTTCCATGAATGTCTGTGCGTCTTGGAGCATGTATACATTATTAAACATGACGTAAACTGCGCTTTTCTCTGCATATCTTTGGACTATGTTCCAGAGCTTTTCTAGGTCTTCATCAGTATATTTGTACCTGTAGTTTACCTCGCCCTTGCCTATGCCGTGTAACCTGAAATAGGTTGTTTCCCGCTCGATGACGGGTAGCGCCTTAAATGGGTCTACTACGTGGACGACGTGTTCGAATTTTTCTAGTAATCTTCTTAGCTTTTGGGGGTTCTGGCTCCAGTCTCCCCTCACTTCCCAGCCTACGACGAAGTCCTTTGTCTCGATAGCTGAGAAGAAGTCTTCGGCATTCCTGATGTTTTCTTCTGAGGCGTTAAAGCTAGGCGGCATCTGCAGGACGACGACTTTTGCTTTGAGTGTTTTCGCCGCCTCAGCGGTTAGTTCCCAGGCTTCGAACACTTCCTTTGTGGGCTTTAGGTAGCCGTATTTGTCTTTATGGTCTTCCCGGGGCTTGAATTTTGATTTTTTCCACGTAGGGCTGTCTGGTGGATGGGTTATTGCCTGCCAAGCCTTCAACGTGAAGATGAACCCTTCTGGAGCCTCCTGTCTTAGCTTTGCCAGCTTCTCTATGTCGGGGGGGTTGTAGAATGTTTCCTGAAGCTCGACAACGTTGAACAAGGTGTAGTACTTTTTCCTGCCAGTCGGGAATCCGCAGCATCCCACAAAAGTTCTTGTCACGAGTAGACTTTGTTTGGTGGGGCTAAAAATTGTTATGCTTGTGGCGGTGAGAGGAGTCCACGTCCATAAAGTTTAAATCATGAGGGAAAATATTTTATTCGGTACATATGAAGGAGAAAATACTGCTAATTTTGAGCTTAGCCTCCCTTGCACTAGTCTTCGCAGTGCTGATCTATGCGTTCGCTCCCGGCCTTTTCCCAGCCTACTATGCACCCGTGGGTGCATGGTGGCTTCTAGACCTCTTTGGCTACATGCTCTCCATGGCTGTCCTAGTCACGGCTCCAGTATTCTTTGGTAAATACTTGTCCCCCACGCCGAGCGGGCTAAGTGTACTTAGGTCGTCCATGATCGCGACGATGGCGGGAGTTATCGGGGGCTTTGGGCTAGTCGTTATGGGCCTCTCGGAGCTTATTGGCTGGGAGGTAACGTCTCAGCTGGTCATGCTTGCAGTTGTCTTTGCGCTTCTTCCTTCCCTTTTCTCGTGGCTCTTCTCTCCGCTCCTAATAAACTTGATCTATGGGTGTAAGCCCGACCCAGAACTCCAGGGGATAGTTAACAATGTTGCTGCTAGGGCCGGAATGAAGCCTCCAAAGGCAGTTATAGCTACACGCATGAAGGAGCCTAACGCCTTCGCATATTCCTCGCCACTATTCGGTAGCTATGTTGCAGTATCGGAGGGCATGCTCAGCATCGCTAGGGGGCAGGCGCTCGAAGCAGTCATCGGACACGAGCTTGGACACCACAAGCACAAGGACAACACCATTATGCTCATCTTTGGCTTGATACCCTCAGTCATATACTTCCTTGGAAGATTCCTAATGTATACGGGAATATATTCTTCTAGCTATCGCTACGACGGTGACCGAGACAGGAGGGGAAACGGCATCCTATTCCTCCTAGCGGGCATAGCACTAATAGTAATCAGCGTGATTATACAGCTTGCTGTACTGGCGCTATCAAGGCTACGTGAACACTACGCAGACGCCCACGGGGCAAAGGTCACCTCGCCAGACGCAATGATATCTGCACTTGCCTCGCTCGACGCCTTCTACAATAGGTACAGGGTAGCCAAAGCAAGGATAGACGACAGCAAGCTAAAAATGTTCTTCATCTATGCACTGGCCGAGCCTTTCATAAGCCTAGAGGAGCTCCTAGCAACCCACCCACCCATAGAGAAAAGGATAGCATTCCTAGAATCCCTGAAACAAGGACCAATTGAAGCTTAAATATTTTCTTTTAAACAATATTTTTCACCCCTTTTGGTAACTTAGCTCTGAATCCTTTTCGTATAACATCCTTTATCTAGCCAAAAAACATATATTATGGTAAATAATATTACCATAAGAAAGCCTCATGGAAATCGTAGAGATCGACGGATCAGGCCGTGTCTATATCCCAGCCAATGTAAGACGAAGGGTACCCTGGAGACGCTTTAAGATCGAGGTAGAAGCAGATCGGATAGTCTTGATTCCGGTTAAGCCGGCCGTGGACAAGTACTACGGGTTAGTTGCCCCTGCAAAGTCCATGAGTCCAGAGGAGATTGATGATGCAGCTAAGACCGAGACGGAGAAGCTCTTCCGAAAAGATATACGTTGACATTAATGTTCTCTACTATTACTTGACAGCACACCCAGATTTTGGCGAACGTGCAAAGACTTATATTGCGAGGTGGAGCGGTAACCTGGTAACTTCATCGCTTAGTGCATGGATACTCTACGTTCTTACGAGGCTCGAGAATATAGCATCAATTCTGGACGAGGTAGGTGTAGAGCTGGTGCCACTCACGGTAAGTGTCCTTAGCATAGCCGAGAAGCTTGAGAAACCAAGGGATTACGAGGACAGGATACACTTAGCAACAATGCTTGAGCTAGGCATAGACACGATAATCTCGAACGACAGGGACTTTGACGGTATTGCGGGGATCAAAAGGGTGTTTTAATAACGTTGTGCGTTCTCGTAGAATTGCTAGATGCTAGTGAGGGACGTAGAGATAAAAGAGATGTTTCTTTGGCATTTTACGGGGAATGTTTTTGGTGTATAGAAACTTTGGAGATATAGTGGTCTCCATTTAGATAAAAATTAAAATAAAAGTTCTTAATAATAAAAATTAGTGATTTACATTGCGGGAGGTAAAACTTTACCTATCCAAAGACTTTCTGCCGTGGGCCATGCATTCTTCTTTCGTTCTCGCATTGCTCAAGATGAAGCCCCAGAAGAGGCCACGGCTTAGCATTTGCTATGTCAACGTGGCTTCTCCAAGACAATATCAAACATATGCGTCGATTCTACGCGAAGAGGGGCTTGAAAGCATTGAGGAAGCCGTATCAAGAGGTATTAGAAGCCTTCCAAGTGTCTCTATAGACGACTTAACGGTCATAGAGGGAAGATACCTCTTTGTTAGAGGTGCCGAGAAGGTTTTGAGGCTTTACCCCTTTTTAGACGTGTTCTCGTTTATATTAACTGTTGGAATACTTGTTAGTGCGATTTTTTCTGCATTGTTGTTTAGCCTTTATTTCCTGGGTCAAGCAATTCAGGTCTTCTATGGCTACATCATATTTATTCTAACATCAATAATGCTTGCACTGCTCTTCACAAATATCTACACGCTTATCCAGAAAGTGCTGTTGAAGCTGATAACTTCTGGTAGCTCCTTCGCATCAAAAGAACTTTCAATTAATATAGATGTTGCAACCACTCCTCTTTGTAAAGAGGCTTTAGCCGTGGAGCCTCTAGCATTTGGATTTATCCCGGAAAACGTTGAATCCATAGACAAGGTGAGGGTTGAAATCCTTATCAAGAGACATGACTGGCTTAGATGTGTTGTAGATTCGCTGAAAAATTCTATTGAGAAGCTCGAGAAGGAGAGGAGCAAGTACGAGAAGCTTCTCCGGGAACTGGGCTATACTATCGAAACAGCCAGCTCTTTAAAGTCATCTACAGAGAAAAGAGCCACGGCAAGAGGTGCCTGGCTTTGTCCAAGTTGTGGTGCATTAAACCACTCCAACACATACAAGTGCAGAGTGTGTGGGTCTCCAAGGCTACTTCAGGTGGCCCGTGAGGAATTGTCTCCTATACAGCGACGCATATTAAGCCTAATAGCTAGCCATGGCGGCGAAGTGGCGCACCTAGTTTTGGTTTCCGAGCTCAAAGAGGAAAAACAGCAAATAGTTGAGGCACTGAAATCTCTCTATTCAAGAAAGCTTCTCAGCCCAGTACTTTTGACATTCGAGGGAAAGCCGTCTATCGGATACAAGCTCAGCGAAGACGCCAGGAAGCTGTTGGAGTCCATATCTTCCCAAAAATAATGAAATGCCTTTTTAGCTCTTTAGAAATTTCTGAAGACATCTTATTAACAAAAACCTAATATTTTGATAGAGCATTATGTTGTATGAAATCATTATGGGAAGCGTAGCCGTGAAGATAAAAGATTTCGTGAAAACTTTTGGTCAAACCGTTGCAGTCGATGGCTTAAACCTAGAAATATACGAGGGCGAAATTTTCGGCCTCCTAGGGCCAAACGGGTCCGGGAAAACTACCACACTTTTAACGACGGCAACTATATACAAGCCTACTTCTGGCGATATCTATGTCCACGGATATTCTGTCTCTAGGCAGGGAGACATAGTTAGGAGGTATGTCGGCATAGCCTTCCAGGAGCCGAAAGCACTCTGGATAGACAACCCCTACGAGCTCCTTATCTGGCACGCGAGGGTTGTTGGATATTCTTCGTCTGAGGCAAAACAAGTGGTTAGAGACGTTATGGAGCAGCTGGACCTCTGGGAGCACAGGAAAAAACAGTTCTACCAGCTTAGCGGGGGGACCAGGAAGAAGCTAGAAATAGCCAAGGTGCTTATCCAAAGACCAAAGGTAGCAATCTTCGACGAGCCAACAGCACAGGTAGACGTCTTGACGAAGCACAAGTTATGGGACGTTATTAGGGGTCTGAAGGCTGAAGGCACAACAATAATTGTAGCAACTAACGATATGTTCGAGGCGGAGAGGATCTGTGAAAGGATAGGGATAATCTACAAGGGGAAGCTCAGGGCTCTTGGAACTATTTCCGAGCTCAAAGACATGGTTCCCCAAGGCGACGTGATAGAGATAGCCTTCGATGGCCCAGAAGAGCAGGTCAAAAAGATAATTTCCACCTTCCCCGAAATCGGCCACTTTACCATAGCCGACCACAAGGCAAGAATGTTCCTAAACAAAGGCGAGGAAAAAGCCGTAAGCATCGTTCAAGCACTTGCAAGTTCAGGAATAAAGGTGAGAAAGATAATGATACAGGAGCCTACGCTGGACGATGTGTTCTTCTACTTCACTGGGGCCAGGCTGAGGGAGGAGCATGGGGCTGCGTGAAGACCTGAACTCGTTCTATATGCTTGTCCTGTGGGATCTCTCACAAATGAAGCGGAGAACAGTCTTCGTAGTCATGCGTATCTCGTGGTTCGTACTCCAAGTGACAATATTTGGTCTGGCAATGAACGCGATGGTAAGGTTCAGGGGCATGGTCGCCCAGGGAATAGACTATTATCACTTCTACCTGTTTGGCGTGTATGCCTCTATGCTCTTCAGCATTAGTGTCTCGAAGGCATACGACGTTGCAGAGGAGTTCGAAGAGGGTATGATAGAGTATCTTCTCAGCCTACCAATCAAGAGAAAGGTTCTAGCTCTTGGTCGGTCAGTTGGGGGAGGGCTAGCTGCTTTCCTATTCACTGTACCAATGCTCCTCGTGATATTCGTGTTGCTCGGGAGCTTTGAACCACTAGCCATGCTGATATCTATTCTTGCCGCGCTCGTGTTCTCTGTGGGCGTGACTGGCTTCGTTATATCTGTAGTCTTATCGCTAAAATCAAGCGACACCACCGATATATTCTTCGGCGTTTTGGATGCACTAATCATAAGGCTTAGCACTGTTTTTTACCCTGCAGTTATCATTGCAAAGATAGCGCCATACTACTATGCTTCACTAGTCAACCCCGTATCTCACTTCGTCGACCTGCTTAGAACACTCTTTTTCTTCGAAGAATTCAAGACAATAGCAGTAGCCGACCCCTACCTCATGATGGCGTACCTATTTGGATTCGCCGCTGGGGTAGCAAGCCTGGCAATATACATTGTTGAGAGGAGAGTAGAGGGGGGTGGCTGGAAATGAAGAGTCTAGAAGTTAGGGAGGCACTCCTCATCACATTAAGGGACCTCAACAGATTCTGGAAATACAAGTTCTGGCTAGGCGCACAAATAGCGATGAACCTAGCAGACATAGTCATTTTTGCCGTGATATTCAACAACCTCGTAAACAGACAGTACATCCCGGACTACGTAAAGTTCCTGGCCACGGGCATCCTAGCCCTATCTACCTTCGCGTCTGCCTTCTCGATCGGCAGAGAGGTAGGCATAGAGATAAGAAGAGAATTCACCCACTACTTGCTGAGCCTCCCACTGTCGAGGACAGCCCTAGTATTTGGACGCATAATGAGTGGAACCCTTCGCGGGCTTATTTATCAAGCATCATTCATTATCCTGGCAATGCTAGTAGTAGGCATGCCAACACTCGAAGGCTTCTTACTTGTCCTTGCAACATCAACCCTGCTTTCTGCCTCTATGTCTAGCCTAGCGATAGCAATATCAACTTCGACACGCGACTTTAATCTCCAGGCCACTTTCAGGTCGCTGACGTACTATATCCTATTTTTCTTCTCTAACGTGTTCTACCCAGAAGAAGTTCTAAAGCAACGCTTCCCATCCTTCCTGTTAGCCTTCATAAAGGTTTCACCCGTATCGCTGGCATCAGACATATACAGGTGGGCTTTCCACTACTACACATCCATAGACATACAGTTCGAGGCTCTACTACTCACAGCATGGACAACAATAACATTGCTATTGGCCTCCCTTCTCTACATGCGGAATCTAACGAAAATGTAATTTCCCTACATTAACCTTAACCACTTCTTTTCGGGGATATATTCTCCCTTTATGGGGACAGGGTAACCACAGTATTTACACTTCCATTCATTGTCCCTTTTCTCAAGCTTCCAGTCTACAACCCTATAGTTGTTCCTCACTATGACGGGTCTGCCACATTTTGGACAATACGTTGTCTCGTAGCGTGGGTTATGTAGGTTTCCAACGTATACGTATCTTAGTCCGCTCTTTTTTGCCTCTTCGGCTATTTCAAGGAGCTTTGAAATGGGCGTCGGGGGCTTTCTCCAAGCATAGGCAGGGAAATACCTATTAATGTGTAGGGGTGTGTCCACGCCAAGCAGGGTGACATGCTTTTCGATTATCCACCTATAACAATCCTCATAGTCGTTTGTGTTAGTGACTACCAGATAGACTATTTCTACGTATCCACCTCTCTCCTTTATTGTCTTGGCATTCCTAAATGGAACATAGAAATCAATATTTCCAAGGGGTTTCTGCATTCCCTTGCAGCCTTTTATGCTTATGCTCCAGCCATCTATGCCGGCTCTAAGCAACGCGTCGAGAGCCTTCTCAGTAAAATAACCATTAGTCACAAGCATGAAGTACAATCCTCTTTTAGAAGCATGCTCTGCCACGTCTACAAGAAAGTCGAAGTTCACAGCCGGCTCATTGAAGCTTGCAGAGAGCCCCTCATCTCCTTCCCGGACAGCCAGCTCGACAAGTTTCTCTGGCGAGAAAACGGGCTGTGATATGTCTGGCATCCGAAAGCTAAGGTGGTAGTTCTGGCACCAGGGACAGTGAAAATTACAACCATAGCTCGAGAAAGTCAGGGCCGTAGAGTTAGGCCAATAGTGGAACAACGGCTTCAGCTCTATTGGTCTACTTTCAAGGGCACTAAGCCGCCCATATCCCAAGTGGAAAAGCTCGCCCCCAACATTTACATAGTTACCGCACGCCCCTTTTGCACCAGGCCGTATGAGGCACCTTCGCTCACACACGAGGCATTGAACCCTGCCGTCCTCTAGAAGGGACCACAGCCTAGCCTTTTTCATCTATACGAGAATAATGAACGAAGCTTTTTATCATTTTGTGGGGTATAGGTCAGCGTAGCATAATCCGATACATAAATAAAGAAGCAATAGTAAAAATAAAGGATAACTGTGGTCTCAGTAAAAACAGGCAGGGGTTTCGCCTACCCCGAATATGAACCATTCTATCCGCCCGAGCCTCCCTACGAGCTACTCAGAGTAAAGGCTGAAATAGACGTTGAC
This sequence comes from Thermofilum sp., assembly GCF_038871435.1. Classification (NCBI taxonomy): domain Archaea; kingdom Thermoproteati; phylum Thermoproteota; class Thermoprotei; order Thermofilales; family Thermofilaceae; genus Thermofilum; species Thermofilum sp. Next base: position 216,117 of record NZ_JAVZIC010000002.1, on the reverse strand, counting down.
TTAGCATCTAGGTCAATTGAGGGCAAAGCTCTGAACGTCTTAAAGTGTACAGGTGCCTGTGAAAAGATCGTCTTCCACGCGGTAGACATGAAGATAGAGGAAGTCAGAATCAACGGTAAACAGGCTTCCTACACGTATACCGGTAAAGAACTAGAAATATACCCCGAAAAGGCTACAAGTGGAGACATACTGGAGGTACAAACAAGCTACAAAACAGTCGAGCCCAGGGCTGGGGTCTGGTTTATCCCCACAGATAAGGGTAAGCCCTACCTAGCATATACCCAAGGACAGCCAGAAGACACGAGGTTCTGGCTTCCCACTTATGATTTCCCCAACAGAAAGACAGTCGTAGAACTGGTTATCAGGGCTCCCAAGGGGCTAAAGGCTCTAAGCAATGGAAAGCTAATCGAGCATGCAATTGAGGGAGAAAAGGAGAAGTGGGTCTATAGGCTTGACTCTAAGATACCTACCTATCTCATCGCATTCGCTGTGGGGGACTTCTATGTAAAAGAGGAGGAGTACAGCGGCGTCCTTCTCCAATACGCTGTGCCCAAGGGAAGGGAAGCAGACATCGAGAGAAGCTTCTCGCAGACAAAAGACATGATAAGGCTCTTTGAAGAATACACGGGCGTAAAATACCCCTACCCCAAGTATAGCCAAGTATGTGTTGACGACTTTGTGGCGGGGGGAATGGAAAACGCGTCCATAACGATTCTGACAAGTGCAACGCTACACGACGAGAAGGCGCACATAGACTTTAGGAGCGAGCCACTAGTATCACATGAGCTGGCACACCAGTGGTTCGGGGACCTGGTAACATGTAAAGACTGGAGCCACCTGTGGCTGAACGAGGGCTTCGCTACTTTGATGGAAGCCATATGGCGGAGACACGAGCTCGGAAAAGACGAGTTTGTCTACGATCTCATAGGCATGATGGACTCTTATCTTGCTGAGTACGGGAGATACGCCAGGCCCATAGTTACACGTGTATACAAGTATCCCGACGAGATGTTTGACTCGCACAGCTACCCCAAGGCTGCCCTAGTCCTCTGGTCCCTAGCTAGCATAATTGGTGAGGAAAACTTCCGTAAAGGTGTAAAGAGGTACCTAGAGGCAAAGCGTGAACAAAACGCTGAAACAGAAGAGTTCCGGAGATTCATGGAGGAAGCTTCAGGTCTCAAGCTGGACTGGTTCTTCGAGCAATACGTTTACAATGCAGGGCACCCCTCCTTAAAGGTATCCTACAAATGGGACGACAAACAGAAAATACTGGAACTAAAGATTACACAGACACAGGGAGAAGACTCTTTGCCAAAATACAGGCTTCCACTCGAGCTTGTCATTCTAGGGCAAGACTACAAAGAAGAGAGAAAATTTTTGATAGACGAAAAACAGTACACGTTAAACCTTCAATTGCCCTCAAAGCCCAAAGCGGTGTGTATAGACCCAGAATTCAAAATCCTCAAAGCCCTCTCACTAGACCTCCCACCAGAAGAGCTCCTCGCCATAATAGGCTCCTGCCCATACCTTTACCCGAGAGTTATAGCGGCTAGGGAGCTATCCAAGAAAGCCTCATCTGTCCACATCGATGAATTGGCAAAAATACTTCTCGCAGAAGAAGAGTTCTGGGGGCTCAGAAGCGAGGTAGCCCAGACCATTGGCTCAATAGGCGGGCAAAAAGCAAGAGACACGCTTCTGAACGCTTTAAGCCACGTAAAGCATCCACGGGTCAGGAGAGCCATAGTCAGGGCACTAGCAAACTTCAAGGAGAAACCCGTCGCTGATACACTATCAAAGATCCTCCTCGACGAAAACGAGAGCTACTATGTAAGGGCAGAAGCAGCCGCAGGTCTAGGCAAAATAGGGTTAAAGGAATACGTGGACGTCCTAGCCAGAGCACTAGAAACAAAGTCCCACAACCACGTAATTGCGGCAACTTCTCTCGATAGCATAGCCCTCCTCTTAGGAGACGAAGCCCTCGCAACAGTCGAGAAATACCTATCGCCAGACACGCCCATGCCACTCAGACGGGCAGCAATCGCCTCGCTCGGCTACATGACGCCCACTCAGAGGGTCATCTCTTTGCTCGAAGAAGCCTCGAAGAGCAGGCACCCACACGTAAAGCTAGCAGTTGTCTCAGCTTGTACTAGGATGCTGTCTCCAAAAGTGATGCCCATACTCGAGAAACTCCAGCAAGACGTTTCTGGAAGGGTAGCAAGGAACGCAAGGGACGCGCTCGAACAAGTCCGCAAGCATGTTGAGAAGGGAGAGGAGTACAGGAAGCTCAGAGAAGAAATAGACAAGCTCAAGGAGGAAGAGAGAAGGCTAAGCGAGAGGATAGAAAGGCTCGAAAAGAAATAGAACCCTATCTGGACAAATAATTTATATATAACCACTAAAGGATATTTCTTGGCTGATCACATGAATAAAGACCAACTTATAGGTTGGGTTCTAGCAATCGCCTCCATAATAGTCATAGTCCTGTATGGATGGCTCGTCTTCTTCACACAATGGTCACTCTTTCTCCTACAGCTAACAGGATTCATAGCTATTGCCGGTGTCTTCGGCATACTTGCATGGATCGGCTATACATTAGCCACGACGCCTCCTCCGAAGCCGATAGAGGAAATTGAAAAAGAGATAGAGGAAGAACTAAAGAAGCTTGAACAAGAAGCACAGCAACAGCAACAACAGCCCCAGCAAGGCGCAACCACGAGCTAAGCAAAAATACTTTATACTCCATATTTAGGCTAAGAATTTTCTTGTGCCACGGCTTTCGATAATGTTTTTAATGTAGACATATTTTTAGATAGCGTATGGAGTATACATATCTCGGCAAAACAAAAGAAAAGATTTCTAGGATTGGTCTCGGCGGCTGGCAATTCAGCGAAGCCTGGGGCTTGACAGACTACGAGAAAGCAAAGACGGTTATCGGCGAAGCATATAGACAAGGCATTAATTTCTTTGACACGGCGATGGTTTACGGGAACGGCAGGAGCGAGAGCTTCCTTGGCAGAGCAATGAAAGAGCTTGGCATAAAGAGAGACGAGGTAATAATAACGACCAAGATACCTGCAGAGTTTCTGAACCCAATAGACATCCATAAGGCTATCGAGCACTCCCTAAAGCTCCTAGGAACAAGCTATGTTGACGGTCTACTAGTCCACTGGCCTCCAGCCTGGCACAACTATCCAACCAGAGTTTATGCAAGGGAGCTCGAAAAGCTTGTAAACGCTGGTCTCGTGAGATACCTGGGTCTAAGCAATTACCCCGTAGAGCTTGTAGAGAGCTTCAGGTCGTCTCTAGCGAGAAGCGACATAGAAATTTTCCAGTACAGGTACAATCTAGCTGAGAGATGGGCAGACGTCGAGATAGTCCCCTACGCGGAAAAACACTCGATAACCATGCAGGCATGGAGCCCAATAGCTAAGGGCGCACTTACAGGGAAATACACCCCCGAAAATCTGCCAAAGTTTACGGATGTAAGGTCAAGGGAAGCCGTCTTCCACCCAGACAACTTCAAAGACGTATGGGGCCTAGTCCAACTAATAAACAGGATTGCCGCTAAGTACTCAAAGTCCCCAGTCCAGGTAGCTCTTAACTGGCTGGTCTCAAGTAGCCCCGTCGTCGTCCCAATACCTGGGGCAAAGTCCCCAGAACAAGTCCAAGAGCTAGCTGGAAGCGTTGGCTGGAGACTAAGCCACGAAGACTGGCAACAAATAGATGAAGCAAGCAGGAAAATACAGATCTCATACTCGGTTTACTACTTGGAATCAAACCCCATTTAAAAACCCAATAAAAACAGGGATTCTTTTTTCTTCTTTCCAACCTACTTAGAATCTTAGCTGAGTGGAATAGGCACAGGTGTGCGTTGTATCATGTGCTTAGATATAGGCTTCCCTTTCACTTCCAAAGATTTTATGGATAAACTTGAAATAGCAGTAAAAAGCACTTATCTCGATAAATATGCCAGAAGAGTTTGAGCCCTATCATACATATGTGGCTAAGAATTATTCTCCTGACCTAAAACAGGAAGTCGTTGTCACTTTTAGAGTTACTCCAGCGGAGGGCTTCACGATAGAGGATGCCGCGGGCGGCATAGCTGCAGAGAGTAGTGTAGGCACGTGGACAACGCTATACGAATGGTATGACAGAAACAGGCTCGAAAGGCTCAAGGGCAAGGCATACTTCTTTGAAAGCCTTGGAGACGGCTCCTACATTGTAAGGGTAGCTTACCCGGTAGAGCTCTTCGAGGAAGGTAACATGCCCGCTTTTCTTGCATCTGTCGCTGGAAACATCTTTGGAATGAGAAGGGTGAAATCCCTAAGGGTCGAGGACATATACATGCCTGAACAATTCCTAAAGCACTTTAAGGGTCCGAATCAGGGTATCCAAGGTGTAAGGGAAAGACTAAAAATTTATGATAGGCCCATAGTCGGCACAGTTCCAAAACCAAAGGAAGGCTACACAGCAGAAGAAGTGGGGAAACTGGCCTACGAGATACTTGTAGGAGGCATGGACTTCATAAAGGACGACGAGAACCTTGCGAGCCCGAGCTTCTGCAGGTTCGAGGCGAGGGCAAACGCCATAATGAAGGCAATCGACATGGCGGAAAAGGAAACAGGCGAAAAAAAGACGTGGCTCGCAAACATAACTGCAGACGTGCGGGAAATGGAGAAAAGGCTAAAGCTAATCGCAGACCTAGGTAACCCCCACATAATGGTAGACGTCGTCATAGCTGGGTGGTCTGCCTTAACCTATATAAGGGACCTTGCAGAAGAACACAAACTGGCCATACACGGGCACCGAGCATTCCACGCGGCATTCACGAGAAACCCGTACCACGGCATATCCATGTTCACCCTTGCAAAGCTCTATCGCGTAATAGGAATAGACCAGCTACACGTAGGCACACCGGAAGTTGGAAAGCTAGAGGCTAAAGCAATAGACGTCATTAGGAACGCAAGAGTACTGCGAGACCCCGTATACAGGCCAGACGTCGAAGACAGCATCCATCTAGCCCAGCCCCTGACAATGTTCAAGCCCGCATTCCCAGTGGCCAGCGGTGGACTACACCCCGGAACGCTTCCAGCAGTGATAAAGGCTATGGGCATGGACATAGTCATACAGGTCGGGGGCGGAACATTGGGCCACCCCGACGGGCCACGTGCAGGTGCAGCAGCTGTAAGACAGGCAATAGAAGCATACATGACTGGTGTAACCCTAGAGGAATACGCTAAGACCCACAGGGAGCTTGCAAGGGCCCTAGAAAAGTGGGGCACAGTTGTCCCTGTCTAACCCCTCGTGCTAGTTTCCTCCTCGTTGCCTAAAATAGGTGCCATGGGGGACTTAAGCTATTCTTTTATGTTGTGTCTCCAGTATAACATTTGAAACGCTTAGCTCCCCTTGGCTAAATTTCAATTTAACAAAGGCGTAAAAATATCCTATACAAGTATTGGCACAAAGAATACGCCTATAACTCTTAGAAGTCTTTTTATTTTACGTATCCAAAAAATTGTTATGGGCGGAGCTCAAAAGGAGAAGGCTCCACAAGAAGATAATCTAGAGTCCTACCTCGAGAGGCTTCGAAAGGCAGAGAATGAAACCGGTCTCTTGTTTATACTGCTGGTTTTCCTAGTTTTGCCTGTGGTTTTTCTAGGCTTTATTGGTGCTCTTTTATACGTGCTCATAATAATTGGTCTTCTTATCCTGATAGGAAAGGAGAGGTCGCCTTGGATTTACCAAGAGACAATAACTGTGAAGAATGCTGGCAGAGAGTGGAGCAAAATAGCCGAGGATGTTCCAAGGCTTTTTCAGAGATACACCCTACAAAATATTGTATGGAACATTTCCGGTAACAAGCTTACCATCAATCTGAATTTAGAAACAAGTGTAATTGAGCATTCTCAATATGGCTCCTATGCAAGAAGCGTGAACTTGGGCCCCTTTACGGTTGAAGCATTCTTTGAGGACAAAAATGGCGACTTGGTCGTACAGATCAGATACCATGGCGAGCCACCAGTGATGAGCGGTAGCATAGCGGCCGAGCAATACGAAAAGATTATCATGGCATTTAGACTCGCCGTAGAAGACGCTTGCGCCCAGCAAACGTCCCAGTCAAAGAACATATCAGACTTCGCCCAGCTGGCTGAGATCCTCGCCTCGAAGGGAATCGTTGTAGCAGAGGTACGGTGCCCCTATTGCGGCGCAAGCATCGAGCTACCAAAGGAGGGAGACACAGTAAAGTGTCCCTACTGTGGAGCTACACTAAAGGTGATCGATGTCTATAAGGTCTTGCTGGAAATATTTAGAGAAGAGGCTAGCCAAGAATCCAGAAAACACAAATAAAAAAGAGACTCAAGATCTCCAATAGGATGTTAGGAACAACGTTCTGCTTTTTGCGACTAAACCCCCGCTACTTTTTGGAGCGGTGTAGCGGCTGTTTTCTTTTCTGTTTTTTCCTTGAGGAAATCCTCTATGAGTGCATCTAGGTTGGCGGTTTTACGCTCGACGTATGATATAAATGTTTGCAGGAAAAACCTTAGGGGGGCATAGCGTAGCCCCTTGAAATAAAACTTTGCAATAATGTCCCTAGCCCAGTACAAGTCATGACGTAGGCATGCCTTCATAACCTCGATGTGTTCACGGGTGAGAGATTCACGCCTAAACTTCTCCATGTTCTTCAAGGCGCCCATGGGGACAAAAAGCATTGGAACAATGAGACTTCTATAGCTCTTCAAGTCGTCGATGAGCTCGGCAGTCTTCAAGACGTCGTCAGGAGTTTCTTCCGGCAAACCAAGGATGAGAGTAGCCGCGGGAACCACATGGTTGTCATGCATGATTGCGAAGGCGTCTTTTACCACTTCGGGCCACTCCTCGGCCCTGTATGGGAGAGCCTTTGCGGGCATAATCTTTTTAGCAAGGTTGACGCTTCCAGTCTCTATTCCCACTTCTACGCCCAGCATCTCCTGTTTTTCTGAAATCATTTCCATGAGCGTCGAGATTAGCTTATAGTTTTCCTCAGAATACTTTATGGCCGAAAGACTCGCATGCGCCCAAGCAATCGTCCCGGGAATCTTTTTTAAAACCTCTTGATGCAGCTTGATTAAGGGCTCTGGGCGTGGTTTCACCCCGTCAGCCATATACAGCAAAACGTCCTCGCTGTGAAGCACAACATTTTTAATGCCAGCTCTCAGGTTAACTTCTATTTCTTGGAGAATCTTTTCTATGGGAATAAATCTAAGCGGTCTGAGCGTCACGCTACAGAACCTGCATCCTCTTGGACAGCCACGCATTATCTCGACAAGGCCATTAACACTTGCACCTTTAATTGTTGGTATCTCCTCGATACTTGGGGCTTCTCGGGGAGATACATATACATATTTTGGTAGCTCTTCGCCCCTAAGAGCCTTTTCCACAAGATCGACTACAACCCTTTCACCCTCACCATCCACAACTGTGTCTATCCCCCACTTCTCCCACGAACCAAGCTCCCACAGCCACTGCCAAGCCGCTGGACCCCCGGCAATAATTTTTACGCCCCTTTTCTTGGCTTCTCTAACAACGGGAGATTCCATAAGTTTTATGAAGCTTCTCCTGTTAACAGGCTCCAGGCCTGTTATAAGCCACCACTCGCTACTCGGCGGGCCGTAGGCAAAGTAGTCGTGATGACTCAACAGCAATACCTTCATTGTGTCCAGATGCTTGCCTAGGTGGTCTGGGTCAACTATGGCCGCGTTGTAGCCCTCGTCCTGTAGCTTGGCCTCTATTTTTCGAAGACCATACGGTGCAATTAAGGGCCTACCTAGCTTGTCAACCTTTGGCTTGGGACAACAAGCCCATAGCCACAACTGCTCTGGTACTCCTATAGCTGGACCCGTAGCCATGAAACCGATAAATTCTTTGCCGTGATGGTCGGTCATCATTGTTCTGTCCGTTGTTAAAACTACCTCGAACATTCCTCTTCCACCCTTAGAGACCAGAGTTTTTACCAAAATCTAATAATTCGTAGCCTGTTACCTGCGACTTAGGGCAACCCAAATAGATTTCAAGACCTATCGAGAAGTTGTTGCCTATAAAATAGGCCAGTTTTCCCAACATTTCGATTCCTCCCTCATCACACAAGTAGATAACTAGGTCTGCAGGGTGATTGCTTGCAATAAACCGCATCAATGATTTGTATACCGTCTTAGGGTCTGCATTGTGGAGACCCTTCAAAACCAGAGTTGCACGATTCATTTTGCTCGCCAGATTTCGATTTTTCTGGAAATCAACTACTGTGATGAAAGAAAAACATAAATATTTAATGCTAGATCCTCAAAGGAAAAACTGCTGAAATCAATAAACAATCTTTGTCTCTCTTAATATCTTCAAGACAAGCTCCTCGTTCAGCCGAACAGCGTCAAGAATCGTAAATCTTTTCCTGAGCTCTCCAGCCCTCAAAACACATTCAACTAGCTTTTCTCGGGACACCCCAAGCTCGCTGGCACTTGTCGGGGCGCCGACCTTTAGTAGAGCCTCCCGTATCTCCCTCCATTCTAGCCCATGCAGATACGCCATAATAATGGTTCCAACCCCGACCTGCTCGCCGTGTAGACTCTTTCTTTCTGGGACAAACTTGTCAAGGGCATGACTGAAGAGATGCTCACTCCCACTGCACGGCCTACTACTCCCAGCGATGGACATAGCCATTCCTGCAAGCAGGCCTGCCTGAACAAGGAGCTCTATGCCCCTCGTGCTCCACCTTGCTATCTCGTCTATCTCGCTTAGCACAATACGTGCCGCAGACTCCGCCATCACAAGTGAGATCTCTGGTATCTCCTCGCCTGCAAGCCTCATGGCTAGCCTTGCATCAGCAACGCTTGTCACTTTTCCAATGATGTCTCCCACGCCGCTCGCCAAGAGGCGCCTAGGAGCCTTGGCTACGATGTCCGTGTCGACGACTACAGCCGTGGGGGGACGTGTAAATATGGATAGGGGATTCCCCTGCGGGTCCTTCAAGGCAACAATTGGGCTTGCAAACCCGTCATGGCTAATAGCAGTCGGAAAGCTCACAAAGAACCTCTTGCTGAGAAACGCGGCATACTTAGCCACGTCTATTGGCCTCCCGCCACCAACGCCAAGAACGAGGCAGGCATTACTACTCTCAATGATACTCTTAGCGGCTTCAACACTGTTACCGTCGGCAGCCTCAGCGAAAACAGTGGAAAAAGCTATTCCTCTCCCGCCAAAAATGTTCTCAAGCTCTCTTCCGAGCATTGACCACAGATTCCTATCAGTAACCACGACGATGTTCGTGCATCCCAGAGACTCTATGATCTCGGGAAGTGAGTCCTTTGCCCCCGGCTTAACGACGATTTTTCCGGGAAGCTCTGCACGGATATCCATAGGAAAAATACCTGTGCAAAGATATAAATCTGTAGCGGGCTCAGTAGCAGGTAGTCCTCATCACTTTTCAGCTCGTCTCTTCGTCAGCACAAGGATATAGACCACCGCATCAATATATTTTTGTTCTCTTCTTTCTGGCTTTTAAACATATACTTGAGATTTGGTATCCGGTGCAAGTCTTGGCTTTATCGCAAAATTTATCCAGAAATCAATAGAATTATCTATTCATGATGCGTGTAGCTCTCCATCAACTAGTTGTTTTTGGAAACAAGGAGGAAAACTTGAGAAAAGTACTGGAAAAGATAGACTCGTTTGACGCGGATCTCCACGTTTTCCCAGAATACCTAATGGGTACAAAGGACGGTAACGTGACTAGGGAGCTTGTCTACAGCTTCGGAGAACCACTTGAAGGGGAATTCGCCTCAAAGATTCTCTCAAAGAGCGAAGAATACGGGGTAGGAGTTGTATTCAGCATGTACCTAAAGGACAACAATGGGGTTAGTAACGCAGCAGTCCTAGCGGTAAACGGAAAAGTCAGTGCAGTCTACAGGAAAATCCACCTCTTCGATGCATACGGCTACAGGGAATCAAACGTCTTCGCGAGGGGAAACGAGGTTGCCACTGCACCTCTTAAAGGCTTCACGATAGGTCTAGCAGTCTGCTTCGACTTAAGGTTCCCAGAACTCTTCAGGGCAATGATGCTAAGAGGAACAAACCTCTTCATAGTCCCCTCAGCGTGGTACAAGGGCCCCCACAAGGTGGACCAGTGGAAATCGCTCACATCCGCTAGGGCACATGAAAATGTAAGCTTCCTCGTAGCCGTAGACCAGACCGGGGACCACTTTGCCGGCCACAGCCTCGTCGCAACACCGATGGGACACATCTTGGTCGACCTCGGCGAAGCAGAGAGAAGCCTCCTAGTAGACATAGACCCAACAGAAGTAAGCCAAGCCAGGGAAAAAATACCCATCGATAAACTTCTTAGACTCGACCTGTATAGAGAGTGGATCAAAGAAGGAAAATAGAAAGTTCGGGGAAAGTGAAATTTGAGACGATTTTGAAATGATTATTCTTGAATTGTAATCTGGGCGCACGCATCGTTTTCTATTCGTGGCATTTAACTCAACTCTACGGTTGCTTCCTTTTCGGCAACCAATTCAGCCTGTTTTCTCAGCTCTTTAAATGACTTGTTAATGCTAAGGGTACCCTCAAGCGCTTCAAATGGATCCGAGAGGGTGGAATTATTTGAAGATGGTCTCCCATATTCACTATAAGGACTTTTTCTCCAATGCCTAAAGATTCTCTTAGCTTTTTTGGCAAGGTTATTCTACCCCTCCTATCAACTTTGACGATGCTCATTTTCCATGTACGCAATTTCAGTGAAGCGTGGAATTTAAAAAACTAGGTGGAGCTTCTAGCGTAGCACTGCAGACGTAGTTTATGAAAGCATGCTTATGGCTTTAGGGACATCTGCTATACTTTTAACGATAGCTATCCTGAGAGGCCTGTTTACGTATGGGTCTTGCTGGTTGCTGTCTATGAGTATTCCTCCAAGTCCGCTGGCAACTGCACCCGCAAGGTCCTCGGCTGGGCTGTCGCCGACATGATATGCCTCAGAGGGCCTGCTCCCAGTAAGTGTTAAAACCTCCCTAAATATGCGTTGCCCGGGCTTTAGGCAGCGTACCTCGTCCGCGTAAACTTGTACCTTGAAGAACTTTGACAGTCCCGCCTTGTCCACTAGTATCCTGGTAACGTAGCCAGGCCAGTAGATAACATTGCTTGTCACTGCAAGTGTAAAGCCGTCATTCTCCAGCCTCTCAAGGGTCTCGATACTGCCTTGGATCAGTAGTTCTTCTCCTCTAACCTTGTTCACGGCAATCGCAAAAGCAGAAAATATGTCGTACCTGGAAATTTGTAGCGAGCCTACTGAAAGAGCTATCCCTATCGAGCTGTCAACGATGCTCTCGTCGTCTATGAGCCCAAGCTTCCGTGCCCTCTTTACCTCCTCGTAGCCACGCTTTATAAAGCCGTAAGCCTCCTCAAAGCTTAAGCCTCTAAGCTTGCCTAGAGCCTCGGCCGCCGCCCTGTAATAAGGGTCTATGTAGAGCAGTGTACCCCACACGTCAAAGGATACAAGTGTCACAGTGTTTTACCTCTAGTACAAACTAATAAAGATATTCTCTCCCGTAAAGAAGGAACGTGTTTCAGGCAGACGCAGAACTATTAAACCCTATAGCCAGCAATAAACCATAGGGGGTAGATGTTTCATGCAGGGAAAAGACCTTCCGAGTTCTTTTGACAGTCTCTCAGAGGAATTACTTCTCTTAGAAAAACTTTCAAAACGATACGGGATCCCCTTAATTAATCGGGAAGACGGAGCTGTCTTATCTGCGTTGGCATACTACGTTAGAACCCTGGGAGGCAAAATATTTGTAGACGCGGGGGCCGGAATAGGCTATTCTACCCTATGGATAATTCACGGCGTGTTCAACTTCGAGCATAATGACAAGGTTTACATTTATGCAGTCGAAAAGAACCCGGCGAGATACAAGGTCTTGGAAGACAACATAGAAAAGATAAGGAAGAATATCCTCTCAGAAAAATCATTCATCGAAGTCAGGACAGTAAACGGAGATGCTGTAGAATTCCTAGATAAGATCGAGCCCTCCCTCGACCTGGTCTTTGTAGACATCGAGAAAAACCAATACAAACAGGTTCTCAGTTTCCTACCTAGAAAGCTAAGCAAAATAGGCATAGGAATATTCCACAACGCGCTAATACCAGGACTCGACAGCGACACGAGAAAATTTCTAGAACAACAGGAACAACTTAGCTACCACGTTGTCCCGACACATCTAGGGCTCCTAATAGTGAAGCGGTTCGACTGAAATCATAAATATTCAATGGCTAAGCTAACACCAATGAAAAATAAGCCGGAGATAGTCATCGTTAGAAAAAGAGGGGTTATTGTAATACCTAAGAATATTAGAGAAGCATTGGGTATAGAGGAAGACGATATTCTTAGAGTGAGCCTGGAGGAGGATAAGATTATTCTGAGCAAGGAGAGCTTCTGGGAGAAACTATTCAATAGTGCTAAAGGCATCTATAGCCCCGACGACGCTGAGCTAGAGCTGGATGCCGACTAGCACACTTGATAACAGTGAGCGTTAGAACATGCTCTCTCCTTACTATAATAATGGTATTCACACACGTAAATCTAGAAGGTATATCTTGATATGAGAAAAGGGGCGTGTTATATGCAATAGTGTTGTTTTAATCTAGGAGCAACAGCTATTAGACGCTGAGGAGTATTTGAGACGGGAGGTAAGATAATTCAGTATGGAGACAAGGCATGCAGTTTTTACTGTGTAAGTTTCATTCTCGTAGTTCCACGCGTAAACCATACTTCTCTAAACGTTCAAAGTGGCGATCCTTCGTTACGAGCACGAGATCATGGGCTATAGCTGTAGCCGCTAGTAGCAGGTCAGCATCAGGCACAAGTTCGCCCTTCCTCCTCAGCTTGGAGTATAGCTTGCAGTAGGCTAGAATCGTGCGGTTGTCGAGGTTCAACATTCCGTAGCTCTCTTCAAGTAGCGACTTCACGCTTTCCCTCTTCTCCTCAGGAACCCCGCGTAGAACCTCGATAAGCGTGATAACTGAGAGCACTCCCTCCTCGAATACTCCTGTCTTCAAGTTGTCCACGAGCACACTGGTGTCGATCAGCCTTTTCATCTCAGCTCAAACCCCTCTCTAAACTCCTTGCTAGACTTCTCTATGTTGTTGAGATCCTCCTCAGTGAGTAATCGTCGTAGCTTCTCAAAAGCCGACCGCGACTTGCTTGATTTAGCCTCCATATACAACTCCAGTAGGAAGTTGCTCCAATCCTTGTTGCCTTTTTCCCTCTCGAGTAACTCTTTTACCTCCCTCAGCACGGAAATTGATGCATATCTGCTCAACTACATCACCATGTTGTTATTGAATTACATCATTATATACCTACCGGATAGAGGCTATCTATTGAATGTCTCTGATTTTCCTTTTCTATTTGCTTTAACTTAGGCCGTTATATGCCTGACAACAAAGTTACTGAACGTAGTTTTTTCCTCTAGAATGTAGACCTGCTTAATGCATGCACTCTCTTAACTTTAAACACATAAATATTAAGGAGGGATACATTTACAGGTTACGAGGATATACTCACGTGTAATCCTCACATCTACGCATGAGAACCTCTCGGGCAAATTTTTCCTAATATCCTCTAATTGCTTAGCATATAGTTCACTGTTCTTTGAACCTATAAATGAGCCCGGAGTCCAGGTTCCACAGATTATGTAGCCATTTCTTCTAGCCAACTTGCATACATCGCTGAATGGAAAACTGTCTCCAGAGATGCTTGTATCCCAAGCAAAACAGATAATGACACTGAATGCCTCGTTACGGAAGGGAAAAAGGTAACCATATATTAGCCTTTCAGCCCTCCAGGAATATCCGAGCATCGAGAAACCTTGTCCTCTCGTAATGATAACATATGTTTCTTCGGGAAGGGTTTCCAATAAGAAGTGTATCACTTCAGGGGAACCAGTAGCAACCACAAGTACTTTGTCTAAGGATTCTTCTTCTCCAAGTTTAGTTACGAGATCCTTGAGCACATCCTTGAGGAGCATTAAATCCCACAACCATGTCTCCCTAAATTAATATTTCTATAGCTTTTTCCTATTATATTCCGGTGGCAAAAAATAAATATTGCATCCGCTTAAGCCCTTAGACCTTTATGAGTCTTCCCGAAGGGCTCCAAATCGAGCCGACCAACAAGTGCAACCTTGCGTGTGTAATGTGTGTCAGGAATACCTGGAGAGGAGAAAAATTCGGACAAATGGATTTTGGCCTCTACCAAAAAATAATAGATGAGACACAGGGTAGCCTAAGGCGCCTAGCACTCTACGGCTTCGGCGAGCCACTAACACATCCAAGATTCCCAGACATGGTTCGCTACGCCAGAGAAGCTTCAGACTCCACCTACATACTTACAGTTACGAACGGAACCCTCATGACCCGCGAAATGACAGAAAAAGTCTTCGGTGCCGGGATAGATGAGATCGCCTTCTCTATCGACGCCCCAGAGCTGGGACTACTTTCCAAGATACGTGTAGGAACAGCTACCTACGACGTTCTCGGAAACCTTACAAGTGCGGCTAAAATAAAGGATGACTATGATGTAAGGCTGGGCATAACAGTTGTACTGATGAAGTGGAACTATAAGTTGCTTCCAGACATCGCCAGGAAGGCTGGAGAGCTTGGCCTAGACTTCCTCGCCGTCTCCCATCTTGTCCCCTACACCGAGGCAATGATGAAGGAAACCGTTTATACGACTGCAAGCAGGCAGGCAGTCGAGTTCTATGAGAAACACGCTGGCGACCTTGAAGAGCTTGCAAAGGAAGCGATTTACGACGTTATGCTCCAACACTATACCCTTACTTCGAGTGGGAAAAAACAGCTATACCTCCAGCTCGTCGACAAGCTTGGGAGTTCTGGCTACTCTCTCAACGTAGATATTTCAAGGGACGCGGTTCAAAGAAAAGAGTTACTCAGCGAGGTGGAGATGTATATTGAGAAAGCCGCAAGCATAGCAAAAGAGTATGGACTAGAGGTAAAGCTTCCAAACGTCTATGCAGATGCAAACAAAAGGTCATGCCCCTACATAGACCTAAACTATGCAATGATACTCTGGAACGGAGACGTGGTTCCATGCATGGATCTAGCCTATACACATCCACTATACACAAACCTCCACCCTAAAACCATCAAGAAGCTCGTTTTTGGCAACGTGGAAAAACAGTCTCTGAGCGATGTGTGGAGCTCATCAAGTTTCAAGTGGTTTCGTGAGACAAGGAAGAACCTTTCAAAAAACGTTCCCTGGTGTGGGGATTGCCAATTCGCTACGAGAGACTGCTGGTACATCCGCGTAAACGAGTACGACTGCTACGGAAACGAGGTTGGATGCAACGAATGCATCTATAGTGCTGGGCTAGCCCACTGCCTAATCTAGAAGCCCACTTTTCTTTTCATGATGTTTTCCTCGAGACAGCGTTATTGGATCGGCACAACTGTATACTGTACTGTGATGACGCCACTTACCTCTCTCAGTTTAGCAAGGAGACTCCTTAACCTTTTACCCTCTCCCTTTACAGCTAAAATCTCAACGCAGAGGTCTTCACCTAGATGCATATGAAGAGAAGCATGAACTTCGGGAAAATCATGTTGGAGATCCGTAACCGCGTAGACAGTCTCACCCCTAGAATGGTCGTAGAGAATTACGATAGAGCCCGCATATTTTTTCTCCTCCTCTAACACGGACACCGAATGGGCCATTATTATGTCTGCTATGAGACGCGACCTGTTATCTATTCTCATCTTTTCGGCCAGCTCCTCCAATGCATTATAAACCTCATCGGGAAGAGTAAGGCTAATTCTACGCACCTAGTACCACGGTAATATTTTGCATGGGAAGTATATTACTCTTGTGGTTTACATGTAGGTTTATCCCAAACTTGCAGTATGTTTTGCATTGGATACCTCCGTACTGGTCTAGGGATTGTGTACCATCAATTGCTTACTAAAAAGATTGAGCATAAAATATAAGTATTCTTTATATATCATTTAGTTGACAGGTATGTTGATCTCCCGCAGTTTAAAGGCTATGAAGGCTAATGTTCTCGGCTCCTCCTACCCTAACCCTAGTTATCTACCTCATGCAAACAATGCCTATTGTTTTGTATAAGAGGCGCCTTAGATGTATAGTGTTATAGATGTGGGAACAACTGGTGTAAAGCTAGCGGTCTTCGACGCAAGCTTAAACAAGATACATTTCGAAAAAACAAGCATTGGATACAAGACCCTACAGACTGGGAGAATAGAACAAGACAGCCAGTTAATGGCGGAAGTTGTTAAAGGCTATGCAAGAAAAGCAAAATCTCTAGGCGCAAGGAAACTTGCCCTAACAACGTATAGGGCTTCAGTGGTCGCTTGGAATAGAAACGGGTCTCCCATTTCAAATATTTTGACGTGGATAGATGGGCGAGGAAAAGAAGTAATTGACAGGCTCCCCTCATGGCTAAAGGCATTTTCCGCTCTAAGTTCTTCTATGAGCCGAATAATTAGGCCTGATACACCTGCCATCCTAATGCGTTGGCTCTATGACAATGTTGAGGGCGTCAGGGAAAAAGTTCTTTCTCGGGAAGCATATGTCTGGACCCTAGATTCCTTTCTGTTATACTCTCTGACCGGCAGATACGTCTCCGATGTTACTAACTCGACACTTACGGGGCTCGTTCACCCGAAAAACCTCGAGGCGGTAGACATTGTTTCCTCCATCCTCGGGCTCCCAAAGTCATATCCAGAAATAGTAGATTCTGTTGAGGATTTCGGAGCATTTGAAGGCTTGGAGATAAAAGTCTCAATAGCTGATCAGCAGTCGGCATCTGTCTTCCATGGACTTTTAGATCCTGGAAGAGTGGGGAGTGTACATGGCACTGGGAGCTTTGTAGAGCAGTCTGCAAGTGGCTTTACTATGCCGAAGCAAGGATTAGTTCCAGTGATAATTGCCGGGATAGAGGGCAAAAGGTACTACGGTGTTGAGGGATTTTTGAGGACGAGTGGAATCGCTGTTGACTGGCTGAGAAACGCAGGCTTCTATTCTACATACGAAGAAATGGAGCAACTTGCCTCTAATGGTAAGCTGAAATCCATTCTCTTACCATTCTTTGGCGGGCTACGTGTGCCGGAGGCGCCTGAGCTAAGGGGAGTCATGTTAGGGCTTGACCCGAGCGTGTCGAGGGCGGACGTATTGCTTGGACTGGCATGGGGCGTATCGCTATATATTGCCTATCTCCTGAGGACGATCATGGAGACTTGTGGAAAGCCTGTTCAGCCATTATGGGCGAGTGGTGGTTATTCCCAGTCTAACGTGTTTTTACAGACCCTAGCTAATGCAACGGGAATGGAGGTTGCAAGGCCTGTTAGCATAGAGGCCACGATTATGGGTGCCCTGAAACTTCTCCTGTATTCTGATGGGAAAATTTCTCTTAAAGAGCTCAAAAATAGCCCATCTCCCTCTCGAGTTTTTAAACCTGAAATAGATGATGTTTCTCGAGAAAGAATATTTGAAAGCTTTAGAGAGGTTTTAGAGGTGTTGGTAAAATGGGAGAAAAATCCACTGTTAGGAGGGAAGTTTTAGAGAAGTTGAAAGAAAAGCTTGGAGAAAAAGTGGCAACCAATGAAGAAGTATTGATGCTTTACAGTAGGGACTACTGGCCACTTGCCTTGTTAAAGGAGACGAAGGGAGAAGAGCTACCTAGACCCCTAGCTGTAGTCTGGCCCGAGTCGACAGAGGAAGTTACAGAGATAGTAAGGTTGCTTAATGAGTATGGGGTCCCATTTGTTCCATATGCCGGTGGTTCAGGCGTAATTGGTGGAACCATCTGTGAAGGCTGTGTAGTGATAGACGTCAAGAGAATGAACAAGATTCTCTCATTCTCTGAGAAAGACGCGGTTGTCACAGTCGAGTCCGGCGTGTTGCTTAGAAGGCTCGAAGAATACCTGAACGAGCGGAAATATACGTTAAGGCATGTTCCCCAAAGCTATCCAGAAGCCGCTATAGGGGGACTAGTTGCCACTATGAGTACAGGACAGTTTAGCACGAAGTACGGCGGCATAGAGGAAATGGTTCTAGATCTAGAAGCAGTGACGCCTGAAGGCAAAATAATCCCGTTCCGGAGGAACTTCGTCCCGAGAGCCGCGACGGGACCCGACTTAAAGAGGCTCTTTATAGGCAGCGAGGGGCAACTAGGAATAATTACAAAGGTTGCATTGAAGGTTTATCCTCTACCAGAGTATCAGTGGAAGAGGGCTTACGCTTTTCCCTCGTTTCTCCATGCCCTCGAAGCCATGCGTGAACTTATGCTTAAAGGAGTGGTTCCCGCTGTTGCACGTATATATGATCGGGACGACTCTGCAGCAAGGTTCCATGATGCCAGAGATATTCTTCACTTAATTTTTGAGGAGAATGTAGACGAACTATTGAAAGCCAAGGTTACAGTTGCACAAAAGGTTGTCGAAAGACATGGAGGGATAGATGTCGGAGAAGAATACGTCGAAAAATGGCTGAAAAATAGGTTTGACGTGATATCAGAGCTAAAGAAACTAGTTGTTCCACTAGACCTGTGGTTTGAGACGATAGAGACATCTGCCCTCTGGAGCAATTTACCAAGAGTCTACGAGAAGTTTAAGAAAGAAGTAAAAGCCGTTCCAGGTGTCTACGCTGTTCTAGCCCATGCATCACACTTCTACACTACTGGTGCATGCATATACTTTACACTCACCTACGATGCAAGAGAAGAAGTATACTGGAAAATGTGGGAAAGAGCAGTACAAGTCCTCCTGGAAAACGGAGCAACAATTAGCCACCACCACGGCGTGGGCCTGCTTAGGTCAAAGTGGGTGGGTGAAGAAATCGGCGAAAGCCTGACATATCTCAAGAAAATAAAGGAGGCCTGGGACCCGAAAAAGCTCTGCAACCCAGGCAAGTGGCTTGGGTGAAGTTTTTTGGTAAGCCTTACCACCCTAAAGGCTATTAAACTCACTCCGGGCCTCGTTGCACGTTTCCTAGTGCTCCCCATACACAAGGTGAAAAACCCCTGCATTTATTGTCCCGGAATATGCCTAGCGTCCTGCCCAACATTTGTCAATACGGGAAACATGGTTCTCAGCCCCCTCGGCTATGCAAGATTCCCGAACCTCGCCCGAGAAAAATGCCTCAAGTGCTGGCTCTGTGTATACGAGTGTCCCGTCGAATTCCCACTTCCAGACACATTCAACAAAGAGCCCGTTGTACTCGAAGAGGTAAGCTATAAGCCTGGAGGAATAATCCTTGTAGCGGACCAAGATATAGACGCAGAGCTAGCGAGTATTCTTTCGGATAAACTTGGCACAGGTCTACTAGTCATAAGAGGAATTAAGAACCGTTATACCCATGGGGGCCCAATAGATGAAAAAAGCGTAAAAAAGATAAAAAAGAGACTCGCAAAAGCAGAACTAGCTCTGGCAGTATCTCCAGAGACTGCGCACACTTTGAACATAAATCCATTAATCCTTAAACTCCCAGCTCTAGGAGTCAAAGTCAGCTACGCGGGGCCCGTCCATATACCCTGTCTCTTAAGGAAGTACAAAGACGAATTGTTAGATGCCCTCGAGAAACTTGGGGTAGCGCTCACATCAATCAATGAGGAATGTGTAAAGCTCTCTATGAAGAAAGATGTCCTCTACTTGTGTCCAGAGGCTAAAAATAGAGGAGGAAAGGTTGTCTATGATTTACTTCTGAGTTCTATGAGTACACACTGAAAGGTGGTTGTTATGGGTCTGGAGGGCAAGGTCAAAAAAGTGCTAGAGAAGTATCGTGGCAGAGATCTTTCATTCACCATAAAGGATGGAGTAGTTTTTCTCTATGGACAAGTGGATACATATGATGAGTGGGTAGAGATAGGGCTTGAAGTGGGGAAGATAAAGGGAGTAGAGGGGGTAGTAAACAAGGTTGTCTGGAAAGGTTTTCCAGAAGAGAAGATAAGGGAAAAAGAGGAGAGGCGGAGAAAGATCTTTGAAGAAAACAAGGACAAGACTGTGGGAAGCTATGATGTATTGATTATAGGTGGCGGCGTGACTGGGACGGCAATTGCCCGCGAGCTTTCTAGGTACAAGCTTAAAGTGGCTATCCTAGAAAAATCTACAGACATCGCCACGGGAACAACAAAGGCAAACAACGGGATGATTCATTCAGGCATAGAGGCTCCCCGCAACACTTTGAAGAGGAGGCTGAATGTCAAAGGCTGTAGAATGTATGAACAATGGGCACGAGAACTAAACTTCAAGTACAAAATGGTTGGTAGCGTCTGGCTTATAACCCCGAGAACCCTAGAAAAATACAGGAAGTATTTTCCTGGCCTACTCTATACACTTATACTGAAATACGTCCTCCCATACGTTGTAGTCCTAAAGGCATGGCTAAATGGGGTTCCAGGAGTCAAGGTTGTCAGAGGCTCAAAAATATTCGAGCTTGAACCGTACGCGGCTCGCGACACATTGGCGGCTGTATATGTTCCATGGACAGGCATAGTTGAGCCGTATGAGGTTGCCGTAGCCCTAGCAGAGAACGCCGCAAAGAATGGTGTAGAAATCTTCACGAATACTGAGGTTGTGGGCTTCCTAAAAGATGGAGAGAGGGTAACAGGCGTAGTTACAAACCGTGGAACATTTTTGTGTCGATACATTGTGAATGCTGCTGGTCTATACGCAGACGAAATAGCCGAAATGGCCGGGAGCCCTGAGTACACTATTCACCCGAGAAGAGGAGTAATAGTACTATTCCACAAGACTACAGGCTCCTACGTAAGGCACTGCCTCGCAGAGATAGTTTTGCCACAGCACCCGAGAACAAAGGGAGGAGGCATCAACCCCACCCCGAATGGGAACGTTATATGGGGACCAACGGCTGTCGAGGTTCCAGACAAGGAAGACGTCTCCGTGGACCCGGAAGAAGTACAACTGATACTCACCAAGTACTCAACCATTCTGAGCGAGTTTCCCAAACAAAAGTTGATTAGGTATTTCGCGGGAGTAAGAGCCGCAACCTTCACCGAAGACTTTGTCATTAGACCAGCCAAGTGGGTTCCCAATCTTCTTCATGTAGCTGGTATACAGTCCCCAGGACTAGCCTCCGCGCCGGCAATAGCCGAATATGCTATAGAGAAGCTCGCAGAGATGGGTCTAGAACTACAGGAAAAGCCCGAATTTGACCCGTACAGGGAGCCGATACCCTCATTGAGGGACATGAAGCCTAGCGACATAGAGGAATTGATAAAGAAGGATCCAAGATGGGGGCATGTTGTATGCGAATGTGAGCTAGTTACAGAGGCAGAAATTGTTGAAGCGGTCAAGAGAGGTGCACGGACACTAGACGCAGTCAAGAGAAGGACACGTGCAGGGATGGGAGAATGCCAGGGCGGGAGATGTACAATTAAGATAGCAATGATAATTTCTCGCGAGCTTGGCGTCCCGCTTTCACAGGTTCTAAAGGAGGAGGCCCCGCTGTTTAATGGCTACGTTAGAGGTGAGAGTGAATGAAGGAGATTAGAAAAGACGTCGTAGTCGTAGGTGGAGGGCCGTCTGGTCTAGCGGCAACAGCTAAACTTGCAGAACTCGGCTACGATGTAGCTCTAGTAGAGTCCGGAGACGAGCTCGGCGGCATCCTTATCCAGTGCATCCATGACGGGTTCGGCACAAAACTCTTTGGAAAAGCACTCTCAGGCCCAGAATTTGCCGGCAACTTCATCGAGAAGGTTAGAGGACTAGGCACAGACACCTTCCTCCAGACACACGTCACAAGTGTAGAGAGAAGAGATGGGCACTGGATCCTAGAAGCGGTAAGCCCAAAGGAAGTAATCAAATTCATCAGCAAGGCAATTGTTTATGCCACTGGATGCAGAGAGCGAACCCCCTTCGAGATACTTTTAGGCGGGACAAGGCCTGCAGGCGTATATACAGCCGGAATGGTTCAGCGGCTTGTCAATCTCTATGGTGTATTGCCTGGAAAAAGAGTCCTTATAGTCGGAGGAGGAGATGTAGGAATGATTGTAGCCCGCCACCTCTACCTGGAAGGAGTCGAGGATCTTCTAGTCGTCTTTCCCGAGCCATGGTTTGTAGGGCTTCCCAGAAACGTACAACAATGCATCTTGGACTTTGGCATACAATTTAGACCGAGAACCATAGTGAAAGAGATAGTAGGCAAAGAAAAAGTAAAAGGCGCGATACTTGTAAAGGTAGACGAAAACTGGCGACCGATAAAAGGTACAGAAGAGTTCTATCCATGCGACTCGGTAGTCTTTTCGGTAGGCCTTGTACCGAACGCCTCAAAGCTGGAGGAGCTTGGAGCCGATATAGATCCAAGAACTAGAGGACCCGTGGTGAACGAGTATTTCGAGACAACGTTAAAAGGAGTCTTCGCAGTAGGCAACCTATTAACACCCTTTGATTATGTAGATGACGCTGTTGAGACAGCATTCATCGCAGCAGAAGGTGTCTCAAAGTTTCTAAACAATGAGCCTAAAAGGGAAAAACCCCTCCCTATACGTCCAGGCCGAAAAGTAAGGCTATACATCCCACACCGCATAGAGTGGCTCCAAGGACGAGACTTGACTTTATTTTTCCGACCATCTGTAGAAGAGGCCAACGCTAAAATCTCATTAAAGCTAGGAGACCTGGAGGTCTACTATACTAGACGCCCATATGTTCGCCCATCACTTTTAGAAAGAATTGTACTACCAAGGGATAGAATTGGAGAAAAAGATGGTGAGGTGGTTCTAGATGTTGAATAAGGTCATTTGTGTACGGTGCCCAAGAAGCTGTGTGATAAGTGTCCTCATTGAGGAAGATACAATTAAAAGCATTGAAGGCTATGGTTGCCGCCTAGGATTAGAATATGCAAAAGAAGAAATAACCAACCCTAAGCGGACAGTATGTTCCACTGTAAGGATAATTGGGGGCAGGTATCCAAGGTTGCCAGTTAGGACATCAGAGCCGGTTCCCAAAGAAAAGATAAAGGAAGTAATAAATCAGCTTAAAGGCCTAACAGTCAAGGCACCTGTTCGAAGGGGAGACGTTATCCTAAGGAACGTAGTTGGGACAGGTGCAGACATAATTGCAGAAATGGACGTAGAAGAAACAAGTTAGCCGGATATTCGTTCTGCTTTTTAAAGAGGTACTCTCTATTAGCGAACATCAAGCATTGTTTTCGCTTTTAACTGGTACATCTAAAGGCAAGGCAAAACCTCTTTCAGCAATTTCTCTCAGGGAAACTTCGAGAAGGTGTTTATCGTCTCCGCCTCCAACAAAATAAAAATCTCCCCCAAGAAGCTTTGAATCAACATACACAGTCAGCTTTTTCTTATGCCCAACGGGAGGAACTCCTCCCGGAGGATACCCAGTATCCTCGACGACCTCTTCAAAGGTTGCCAGCCTGAGCTTCTTGTAACCCAGCATCTTGGCAAGCCTGCCCTGGTCAACCTTCTTGTCAGCCCGTACCACTACCAGCAATGTTTCGCCCGAATCACTCTTAAAGACCACGGTCTTTGCAATCCTCTCAAGTCCTATACCCAGGCTTCTAGAGGCCTGGCCAGAGGTAGCGGCCTCGGGAACCTCTACAATCATGTATCTTATCCCAATTGAATCCAGATACTTTTTTAAGTCCTCGACGCCAAGCATTGCAACCATCTTTTCTTCTCCGGTCTCCCCTAAGGATTTAAACATTTTCTCCAGCAACATAGAATTTTTTACATTCCCTATATGTTGCCGTTACCTTGTGATTTTTAGTTCCCGTAGCTCTTCTAGAAATGAACGGCCTGGGCCCTCAAGGAAAGTTTTACGTGCAGGCTTCAGGAGTTTGGCAAGTTCTTCTGCGACTGTCTCCTTTAGGTCGAGAGGATGTACTTCTTTTCGCTTGTAGGCTTCTTCTAGCTGTGAATAGTTCTCAAAAGTCTTTTTCTCCCCGGTCTTCTTGTTCACTATTTCTAGGGGCTCGCGTCTATCCCGGAATATAATTAGCCGGGCCAGTTCTAAGACAGGGTTAAACTCTGTCTCTCCAGGTGGGCAGAAAGCGCTCCTAATTTTTCTCTTTATCTCCTCCTCGGAATCGTGAATAAATATGGCTGTCTCGGGCTTAGACTTCGACATCTTGATATTGGCAAGCAAGTCTCTAAATTCCTCTGCGTTGGACTTTGCCGCTGAAAGCTTCTCCCAGTCCTCCTTTGTCATCTGGAGACCCGGTAAAAGCTTGTGGTGGAGCGCTACGGGCTTGTAGCCGAAGACTTTCTCTCCAACCTCTATCGCGATTACGTGGGCTTTTCTTTGGTCCATGCCTCCCTGAGGAATATTAACGTTCATGCTGAATATGTCTGCAACCTGCATAGGCACGTAGAGTAGCTGGGCGAAGCTGAGTGCCTCGGACTCGCTCCTGCCGAGAATAGTTACAGACCTCCTTATCCTCGAAAGTGTAGTCTCCATTGAAACCCTCAACACGTTAGTAAAGTAGTCTACGCCAAGCTTCTCATAAAGCTCCGAGCCCAAAATAAACTCAGTCTTGTCGGGGTCTCCGCCTGCAATCTTCAAAGACACCCTAAGAGCTTCCTTGAAGTATCCCCCCGCAACACGCCTAATAACGCTTAGGTCACCACCCAGCTTTTTGTTTATCCAGCTGTGGTAATCCGCCAGGAAAATTCTAGTCTTGACGCCCACGCTCTGCAGGTCTGCAACCTTCTGCATCGAGATGAGGCCTGTCCCCAGGTGGACAAAGCCAGAAATCTCGAACCCAATGTAGTGATTTAGTGGGACACCTGTCTCGATAAGCTTTCTCAGGTTGTCTGGCGTAAGAAGCTCCTCTGTTGGCTCCCTCAAAGCGGCAGATATTATGGTCTCTGGATCCAAGGACAGCACCTCACAATGAGTAACTGGAGAAACTTAAAACATTTTCGATTTTACTCGCAAAAACTTTTCACTCAATGATGGCGTATCTCTCAGCCCTAAGCACATTTTGAACAGCAAAAACGCTGGCAACAAATGAGACAATGGAAAGCTCGACTATTGGTATACCTTTGAAGCCAACTATTGTCTCCTCTGTTGATACGGAGAATTGATACGAGTTTGTGCCCGAGATACTGCAGTAGCCGTAAGGGTCGCATGCCAGGACATCTGTAGTTAGAAAACCCGTTCCAGAGTCGAGCAGGCCATACTGGTCATAGGAGAAACTAGCCCTTAGACTAATATCTACTGGTACCCCGTTAACTGGCCTCCTTGCATTCTTTTGAATAGACACGGTTTTTCCCGCTTCTTCTAATCTGTAGAGAACATTTAATGCCTTCAGCCTGTTGACAACAACCCTTACCCCTGAACTAGCTATAGGGGTAACATCCAGCTTTCCGCTAGGGGATAGTTGCATAATTATGCTCTCGCTCTCACTGGTATTGTCGTGGGTCACGTTAAAGGTCAAAACCTTGCTGATGCCCCCCATTGTTTCAGCGGCAATTGCAGAATAGACAGCTATAACAGCGACTAGGCCTATAAGGAAAGCCACAATATATTTTCCCGTTCTAGAGATCCCCCTCTCGGGGAAAAAGATATTCCTGAAAAACGAATACATGGACGAGTAAAACCTCAGCAGTCCAAGTCTTTCGCTAGAAACCAGCAGAGGCAATAACGCTATGCCTCCAATGAATCCGCCCGCATGGGCAAAAACAGCTACGCCAAGGCTTGCCCCCGGCAGTAGTCCCTGCAGGATCTGGGTGGCAAACCAGAAGATAAGATACGCGGAGGCGCGAGTCGTGAAGCATATAGGGATAATGAAAAAGAAAAAGCACATTGAAAGCCTCGTGCCCGGAAAGAGCAACAAGTAGGCTCCAAGCACTCCGCTTATAGCACCACTGGCTCCCAAGGCTGGGACAAAAGCGGACGAGGCGCCCTCAAGCGGCAGAAAAGCAGTATGAAAGAAGCTCGCCAAAATGCCACTTAGCAGGTATAGCACTAGGTATCTTCGGCTACCCAGCACTGCTTCGACTCCCTTGCCAAACGTGTAGAGGAACAACATGTTGAAGAAAATGTGTGCAAGGTTGGCATGGAGAAACATCGATGTGAACAATCGGTAGAGGTGCTCGGGCTTCGCAAAGTATGCTGGGACAAATGCAAACATTCCAACCCATTTATCGGAAACCTCTAGGAACATGTTCTCGTAGCTTGTAGCAAGATATACAAGCGTGTTGATAATTACGAGGGAAAATGTGACAGGTGCCTTTGCTCTCTGTAGCTCCTCTAAATTTCCCGGAAGAGGTAAACCCATAATATCCAAGCAGAAAGCTTAGAACCTAGCTTATAAATCCTCTTTTTCAACTAACTCTAGCAAGCGCCGTAGCTCGGTCTTACGAACCCCCTTCTTCTCCTCGAGCCACCTCAAATATGCGTCGTCTAGGTTCTTGCTTGGCAAGATATAGTTGAACACGTATTCTATTAGTGCAGAAATTTTCTCTATTGTAGGTTGGTCCATATCCTCGGTTGGCGGATAGGGTAGACCCCACGTGTCAATATTTCTGGCACCCTCTACGCTTCTACTTGCAACAGTAACATAGTTCTCGTCGAGAGGCACTTTCTCCCCCCTGAAAAGTTGCCTCCACTCCTCAAGGTCTATCCGCTTGGACACACGGGCACGAAAAAGCAAAGACAGATACTTGCCGCTCCTCGAAACCAAGTCGAGAGATGAATCACCGTAACACCTCACATCCTTGCCTAGAAGCCTCAGAGACCTAATTAATGGTTCCTCGACCCACAGCCAGCCCCTGGCAAACCCAGGCATAAGGGTCTTAACCTCTTCAACAATGCTGCGCCAGTCAATAATTCCCCTGGCATATGCATTTAGGCTCTTCTCGAGTTCTTTTGGATAAGGTAGATAGACGCCTCTAAACTCTTCACTTAGATCGAGGAGCTTTTCAGCTAAATTTAGTCTTGCAAGTCTCAGCTTAGGAGACAATAAAACGGTAGGCATTTCTTCCTGTAAAGAAATCTTATAACCTTAAACCTTAAAAGGTTTTCCACACTGTTTCTCAGCGTGGAAGAAACATACGAATACGCTATTGTAGCTGTCAGCGCCTTCGTAAAGAAAGAAAACAGCGTTCTACTAGTAAAAAGGGGAAAAGAACCAGGAAAAAACCTATGGGCATTCCCAGGCGGCAGGGTCAGAAAAGGAGAGAGGCTTGTTGAGGCAGTAAAAAGAGAACTATACGAGGAAACCGGAGTAGAAGCCGAGCCGACGGGAATAATAGCCGTCACAGAAGTAATAACAAAGACAAACAACCATGCCAGTTACCACTACGTGATTCTCACATTCGCCTTCAAAGAAGAAACGATACATGGCGACCCAAAGCCAGGAGGAGACGTGGCCGAGGCCCAATGGGTCCCAATACAAAAAGCAATAGAAATGCCAGACGTCGTCTATTCAGTCAAAAGAATACTAGAAAGCCGAAGACTACCATTAATCAACGTGATAACCCTTGAATAGGTCGAATTTATTTTCCAAATACTGTAGCAGAGAAAAATTTTCTTCTGTACCTATACTTTAAGAAAAGATTATATTTGTTCAACTGGAGAGTATTACTTGCAGTTTTTCATATGTTCTAGAGCTATTTCATAGTCTACTGCGAATACCCCTACAGCAAAATCAGATATGCCACCTATCCAGATAAGCTTCTCAGCATATTTAATTAGCCCATCACCAAATACCACACCAGGACGGTCACCATAGAATTCGAACAAATCTCTTCTAGGTGAAAGAATATACTCCGTAATTCCTAACAATTCTCCATCGCTACTAACCAGTGCTAGCCCATTTCTATAAATCATGTCTTGACCAACCCCATGCCAACCGACAAGATATTCGTTGCTCGAGAGCTTTAACGCGTTGGTAGACCAACCCACCTTTTGCTCATAAGACATTGGAAACAATATAGGTTTCATCTCTTTGACGTCCATGCTTAAATCCGATTTGTCGACAAAGCCAAACCACCCTACCTCCAGCCCAGAGTTTTGCATAGGAACAAGAGGCCTTGTCAGAAGAGACGCGTCTCGGTATCCCCAGTCTACAACTGCGCTGTCCTTCCAGAAAGTCTCATATCTCTCGTCTTCAAGTTTAAGAGTTAAATATCCTAATTTACGAAAGTTTCCCTCATTTAGTAACGCAAGTGCTTGTCGTGCCATTACCCCCTCCTGAGAAGGTGAAACACCTGTATAAAGGACCAGGTCTTTACCGCTTGGCAAAGTATAAAGTCTAGGGTCTTCACAACCTCTCAGATCCCAAGGCTCTGTGGGATAGATAATTATATCTGTCTCAATTTCCTTAGGAACAGTTCCTTGGATAAGGTCTTCAATCTTTAAACTAAATTTCCCAATAGATGACGAATACCAATAGTAATCAAAAACCATTCTTGGAAAAACTTCAATAATATTTCCTTTTAAAACAGCTCCCGGATTGAAAACGGCAAGAGGTTTTCGTGGATAATTTCTCACAACAATGTTAGTTGGAAAAATGTAGACGATCCTCTCAAAAACTTCTTTTTCCTTGCCAATCCTTTCGCAACGAGCCTTAATACTTTCTCTTATCTTTTCAAGCAATATCTCTGTAGCTTTATCTTTCCATGTAAGCTTTTTCAGATGCACACTTCATCATTTATATTGTTTGTGATAAATCTTTTTGAGAAAAATTTAAATACTACTAAGAATAGTAAATACTTGACCGAACATGACAACCCCCCAAAAGGGCAAAACTAGAAACACAATAATAGCAATAGCCCTTGTCCTCATCCTTCTCATCGGTGCTGGGCTCTACATATTGATTCCCAAACAACCACAACAACAAGCCCAAGTAGCTGTTATCAGGTTTGCCGGCTGGAGTGCTGGAGAAACAGAAATGAAGAACTACCAAAAAATCATTCAAGACTTCCAAGCAGCCAATCCAAATATCGTCGTAAAATATGAAGTAATCACCCAGATGTTTTCAGAGAATATCCTAGCAAGCTATGCGGCAGGCGCAGCGCCAGACATCTTCTACGTTGACTCAGCGTGGGCACCTACTTTTATAAGTAAGGGAGCACTTTATCCTATAGGAGACAAACTTCCCAAAGACTTTATAGACCAATTTTATCCATTCTTACTAGAACCATTTAAAGGACCCGATGGAAAGATCTATGGTCTACCCAAAGACTGGTCTGTACTTTCTCTATTTTACAACAAGAAGCTATTTGCACAAGCAGGCGTTCCAGAACCTACAGACTCCTGGACGTGGGATGACTTATTCAACGCCGCGAAAACAATATACCAGAAAACAGGCAAGCCGGGACTAGTAATTCAGGCAGAGCTTAACAGGTGGGTTCCCTATCTTGTCTCAAATGGAGCACCTCCACCCAGCTTTAATTCTGCAACAGACGCAGCTTACTTTGACAAACCAGAAGTAAGAAACGCTTTGACAACCCTTATCCAAAAGATCCAACAGGGCAGAAAGGAAGGATACATAGTTTTGCCATCTGACGTGAACGCTGGCTGGAACGGTGAAGCATTTGGCAAGCAACTAGCAGCTATGACTATTGAGGGAAGCTGGACTATTCCTTATATAGCTGACCAGTTCCCGGACTTCAAATATGGAACTGACTGGGACATATCACTTCTACCTAAGGGTTCTGCAGGAAGAGCAAGTATGGCCTATACTGTTGCATTAGGAGTAAACGCTAAAACGGAGAACCTGGATGCCGCCCTTAAATTCATTCAATATGTTGAAGGACCTGTAGGACAAAAACTCTTGGTAGTTAAAATGGGACAAACGCTTCCCTCCATTAAGACACTAGCAAATGACCCAGACTTGTGGCCTTCTCACGCAAAAGAACTTAAAATGGTTAACCAGTATACACGTGTAGCTTTATTCTTCTATGGTCCGAAGACTGGGCAAAACGAAGGCGACATAAACCAGCTAATACTGGCGGCGGTCAAAGGAGAAATATCAATCAACGACGCTATAAACCTCATGAAGACAAAAGTAGCAGAATCATTTAAATCCTAGGAAGTCCAAAAACCCTTAATGGGTGCAAAAATAAATGAATTTTTTTGTTAAAAATAAGTCTTCATTGGAATACCTCGCATTTCTCTTACTAACCCTCTACCCCTTAACCTTAAACTTTGTTTTCGGCTACTTTTCCATGATCTTTGCTTTTGCTTTAAGCTTCTTTGAATGGGATATTCTGACACCTATGCGTTTCGTAGGTGTATTCAACTACTATAAGCTAGCCCAAGAGGTTTATAAAGGTATTAATCTTCTCCTTACAAATACCAACCTTTTATATCTTCAGGCCCCATTCACAAACGGCCTCAAAAATATACTACTCTACACCTTACTGGTAGTCCCTACACAGACTGTTCTAGCATTAGTCCTTGCAGTCTTAGCCAACCAAAAACTCCGGGGATCACACTTCTACAGGGTGGCATACTTTTTGCCAGCAACTACTTGCCCAGTTATTGTGTCTCTAATATTTATCTGGCTATTTATGAGGGACGGCTTTATCAATTACTTTGTATCGGCATTGACAGGTGGCTATAGGCCTGACTGGCTTAACGACCCCGCATATCTTTTGCCAGCAATAGCTATTGTAGCTATATGGGGTACAAGTGCACACTTTTCAGTGACTTTTCTCGCTGGACTACAAGCCCTCCCGAAGGAAGTTTATGAAGCTGCCAGGATTGACGGTGCAAACTGGTTTAACCGTTTCATCCATATAACTATTCCTCTATTAAAACCCCTGGTAACATACGTTGTAGTTTTGGGAACAATAGGTGCCCTTCAAATGTTTGACCTTGCATGGGTTATGGCTGGCCAAAGTGGTGGAGCCGGAGGAGCTGGCTACACTGTCGCGCTAGACATCTACAATACAGCATTTATACAGCTACGCTATGGTTATGCTGCTGCAAAGGCTGTGATTCTCTTCTTAATTGTTTTTACCCTAAATTATTTTGTCCAAGAGAAATTGAAATACTATAGGGTGAGTTAGGGATGCTGAGGAGTGAAATTAAAAGATTGCTCCTTACAGGTCTAATTTATACGGTCATGACTTTACTAGCATTAATCTACTTGATGCCATTCATACGATCCATATTTGCCTCTTTTATGACGTGGAAGCAAGCCTCAGCATTCCCGCCTGAATGGATACCAAATCCATTCACACTTGAAAACTACCTTAAACTGTTCAGGCTAACTCTTTTCCCCCGATGGATAATTAACACAGCGCTTGTAAGCGGTCTAATTGTTGCCGCTAATATTATTACCTCGGCTACAGCTGGATATGCTTTCGCATGCCTGAAGTTTCCTAAAAAGAACCTACTATTTAGCGCCTTACTCACATTGTTAATGGTACCACCATTCATCACACTCATACCTAACTATATATTAGTAGTAAAGCTTGGTCTCATTGATAATCTCCTGGGACTTGTTTTACTTGGTTCGGCAAGTGTTTCAGGAATATATTTAATGCGGCAGTATTACTTATCTCTAGGAAAAGAACTTTTCGAGGCTGCTAGGATAGATGGTGCGGGGCCTATAAAGGCATTCATCTATGTAGCATTGCCTCTTTCAAAGCCAGCGTTAGGCGCCCTCGCAATTTACCAGTTCTTGGGTGCCTGGAATTCTTTCCTCGGACCGCTTGTCTTTCTAAGAAGCCCTGAGAACTATACATTGCCCGTCGGACTAAATTTTGCCTTTAGCCGTAACGTGTGGACAGAATATACTCCAATTATAGCTGGAAGCCTGATAGCGAGTTTGCCAACAATTATTCTTTATGTTGCTCTTAACAAGTATATGATCCGTGGGGTTGTTGTCTCAGCTAAGAAGGGGTGATAATATGAGTGTAGAACTAAGAAATATCACTAAAAAATTTGGAGATGTAGTAGCTGTGAAGAATGCCAATTTGAAGATAAATAGGGGCGAGTTTTTTGTATTCCTTGGCCCTTCTGGATCAGGCAAGTCTACACTCCTGCGGATTATCGCTGGACTTGACGATCCTGACGAGGGAGAAGTGCTAATTGACGGCATCCGTGTGAACGAATTAGATCCAAGTCAAAGAGACATAGCCTTTGTATTCCAAAATTATGCCCTCTATCCTCATATGACAGCATACGATAATATAGCTTTTCCACTAAGAATGCGTAAAGTACCAAAAGAACAAATTCATGCGTCAGTCCTAGAGGTCGCAAATATGCTTGGAATTACACACCTACTATCAAAATATCCCTATCAAATGTCTGGCGGAGAACAGCAGAGGGTTGCTCTAGCACGTGCCATTGTACGCCGTCCAAAGGTATTTTTACTAGATGAGCCATTGAGCAATCTTGACGCAAAGCTAAGAGTTAGGCTAAGATTTGAGCTCAGAAAGCTTCTGCATGACCAGCTTCAAACAACAACCATTTACGTTACTCATGATCAAACGGAAGCAATGACGATGGCAGACAGGATTGCAGTAATAAATAAAGGAGAAATCCTTCAAGTAGACTCTCCTAGTCGGCTCTACGAATACCCAGCAAATACTTTTGTAGCAGGCTTCATAGGGACACCTCCAATGAATTTACTTTCGGGAAAAATAAGAGAGCAAACATTGGAAATAGGAAACCTAAAGATTAGAGTCAATCTTCCCGATATAAAATCCCAAGAGGTAATAATCGGTATCAGACCACAGGATCTAGAAATAAACAGGGATAGAGGCATAGAAGTTAAAATTGTTGGTGTAGAGAAGCTGGGCGCAGAATACATTGTTCACGGAGTATTCCCTGATGGCGAAATAACAGTTCACATGGGAAAATACCTACCAGAGCTTTTACACTCAGAGTCAAAAGCTTTCGTCAAACCAGTAGGACCAATATATCTATTCGACAAAGCTACCGAACAACTCATAACTGTTATTAAAGAGTACACACTTATGTAGTTTCAATTGTTATTTCAAATCCTTCAATATCCTCTAGATACGCATCTATTCCTCCAACGGTAACCTTTTTTCCATCCTCAGTAACGATAATAAGTGTTCCAATGCCTTTAAAACTATTCTCATAAACCTGCTGTGGAACTCCTCTTATATATGCACTTTCTCCACTCTTTATCCACCTACCCTTAACTGTAACAATTGCTTTTCTATTCATCTCTTCAAGCAATTTAAGATGATCAAGGGCTCGAGTCAAATGATGATACGTTCTCTTTCTCACTTTATCAAATTTGCTGGAAACAATTTTTGCCCCAGCTCTTAAATAACTTAAATAGTAAACAGCAAAAATCTTCATTAAATTCATATCAGTTACCCTATATGCGACAGGATCCTGAGTTCCCCAATTAACAACGGCCGTAACCATCGAGAAATCTGTTATCACAAATTGTGGAGCACGTGTGGGTCTAACTCTTACTTCGTCAAACAACTCAACGAGCCCATTGTAGTTCTCGTCGTATAGGACGAGGCAAGAAGCTATATTCTCTAACTTTGCCTCAGAAACGTATCTTTTTACAAACTCCGAAAAACCAGAAACCAGAATCTCGTTTCTTGCACTCTTCAAACTTGATATAACTAAGTTTTCTACGGCATCTGGTCCAGTAGCCGTCCAAACACCAGGTTCCTCAGAAGTGCGTCCTATCATGGAACTTTGTTCGACAATTTCCTGAATAGAAAGAAGTTCTTCTTGGTATCTCTTTTCAACTAATTTTCTGAGAGCTATTCCTGGATCAACAATTGTAAATCTTCTAGGTCTACCCTCGCTAGTAACTATCAGTCCCTTAGCTTCCAGTGATTTGGTAACATCATAAATTCTAGGCTGTGGGATTTCACCTTTCTTTGCTAATTCTGTTGCAGTGAGGGAGCCATGAATAAGCAAAGCTATATAGGCGCGTGCCTCGTAGTTTGTTAAACCAATTTTTTCAGCTAGTCTTACAAGTTCCTCTATAGCCACCTTTATCTCAGAAAAACAAAGCTTTCTCTATTTAAATAATTAATCATTGTTTCTAAAATTATTCTTCGAGCTCTTTGACTTCTTTCTTTCCCTTCTCTAGTTCTTTTACTTGTTCAGGATCTAGTTTCTCGAGGAGAGTCAAGAATTCTCCAACATGTGTTTTTTCCTCCCGAGCTATGTCCTCAAAAACCTTTTTAGCGAGGGGGTCATCCGTCGCGCTTGAAAGCTGGAGATAGAGGTTTATAGCATCTAGCTCAGCAATAATCGATAGCCTTACTGCTTGAACCAGCTCTTCGCGAGATAGCTTCTTTCCAGAAGGAATCTCGATAGGGTTTTTTGCCAACATAGCAAATTAATTTTTAATTAACGTAATATAAAAGTGTTTGGATGCTTAGAACTATAATTCAACCCTAACGTTTTGTCCCTTTATGGTTACGTTGAAGGCCATTTTTACATTTGAGATTTTTTTAGGATCCAAGGTTGGCCTTTCGTTTTTAATGTGTATTCCCGCTAGACCAAAAAGTATGGCTGTCCAGACTCCTGCAGCAGATCCTACATGGAAACCATCTTCCACATTTCCGTAAAGATTTCCTAGATCCGCAGATGCAGCTAATTTTAATAGCTTAAATGACTCTTCTGTTCTCCCGAGATATGCAAGGACAGCAGCATACATTGGAAGTGAAAGGGAAGATGCGTGGGTTGTTCGGGGAAAATAATAATCAAAATTCTGTGCAATAATTTCCTTATTGAATTTCTCTTTGAGAAGGAACATGCCAGCCAGAACATCGGCCTGTTTTATGAGTCTAGTTTTTGGAATGTTTTCTCTTATTTTCTCTGGAAGACATTTCTCTCCAATACAACCTTCGGGGACCTTAAAATCGGGTAGCTGAAGATAACCCTCGAACTCTTCACATATGCCATTTGTCAGACATGGCAGGTAGATTTTTTGAGAAATTCTACGCCAATTTTGAACTTCTTCTTCGCTAGTAAGACCCTCAGCAATTTTTCTCCAGTTATTTTTCTGCCTCGACAATTCAAAATATTTTACTCCAAGTTCTAGGTTGTGCTTAGCCAGCAAATTAGTATAGAAATTATTGTTGACATGCACATGGTATTCATCTGGACCAATGACATCCTCTATTACATAGGCATTTTTTTCTTGGTCATATTTGACTCGAGAGCTCCAAAACCTAGCAGTTTCAAAAATAATCTTAAGTCCACATTCCTCCATGAATTGCTCGTCCCCTGTAAACGTATAATACAAATCTACAGCATAAGCCACATCCGCTGTTATGTGTTGTTCTAATTCGCCAGTCTCTATCAGCACAGTCTTTGAACCAGTAAGATCTAAGGGAACAATGCGGGGTGTAGCCTCATAGCCGTCATCTGCACTCTCCCATGGAAATCTCGCACCTTTAAAATTGCTCTTAGTAGCATACTCTTTTGCTGCCTGAAGACACTTACATCTGTATTTTAGCATGGCTTTTGCAGCCGAGGGCTTAAAGAAGAGGTAAAAAGGAAGGGAATAAATGTCTGCGTCCCAAAATACATGCCCCCTATAACCATATCCATGCAGGCCTCTGGCAGGCAAAAGAAAAACATCTGATTCATCGTCATACATCTGTAAAAGATGAAATGTGTTAAAATAGAGGTAACGTGCAAAGTCTATGTCTCCCTCGATGACTAAGCCTATTTGTTTCCATTCTTTTTGCCAAGCAGTGGTATGGGTTTCTAGTAGTTCTTGGTACGTTTTTTTCTTCGCGATCTCAGAATATTTATTCAGGGTACTTTTTTCTTTTGCTACAATTACCTTTTTGGCAACTTTAATCGCCTGGTTAGGATCCACATCTATGCATCCCAGGAAACCTATTTCATTCTCGTCGCTATATGGCCGTAGCTGTAAATCATTAGATTCAGCAAACATTTTGAAGTAAACATCATATATTTCGTCCTCTGTACGCACATGAAGGTATGAATCATTAAAACTGTCGCTCTCTACAATTTTAAACAGCTTAACATGCACTTGGGGGGGAACCGACTTATTGCTTACCGAGAGCTCGATAGGGAGTCTTATGCATACCCTTCCAGCAAAGTTAATTGGTCTAAAACGGAACTCTTCAGCAAAGATTCCCTTGAAAGTTTTATGCACAATTCTTGAACTTTCATATTTTAGTTTTCCAATGCTAGACTCTAGAATTGATTCGTAATAGACGATACCGTTCAATGTATCTAGTTTTATAATCGTCTCACCACTTATAGGTCTGAAGGGCTCACCATCAATGGTTAAATATATGGGAGTTATTCTTGGAAGGTTCACTAGCTCCCTATAAAAGATAGGTGTATAGCAATAAACCCCTGAAACAAAGGTTCCAAATTCTGACTTTGATACTTCTGGGTCTCCACGTACACTGATAAAACCATTTGAAAGGGTGGCAAGTGTAGCTATTTCTTTTAAGCTTCTTTCTTTACTAGAAAACTCGTATGTTATCATATCTTGCACCCCACCTTATTAAGAAACTCTTGAAGAGGTATATTGGAGAAATCCTCAATAACGGCATCAGCTCCATAGTTTAAAAGTTCCCGGTGAAAACAACCTATAGCCTTTTGATTGAGTGATTTAGCTGCTAAAATTCCTGAGGGAGCATCATCAAAGAACAAAATACACTCCATATCTTCATGAAATATTTCTTTCAGTTTTTCAATTGCATTTTTAAATACTTCTTTCTTTGTCGCTCCAGAACCACTCACATCGATATCGAAGAGCACCGCCAACTCAAGACCACTTTTTTTGCGCTCTACCTCTATAAGCCGATGGACATTTCTCGATGCCGAAGCTAGAACCTGTATTATTCCTTCTTGCCTTGCTCGCTGTATAAACCTTATAACGTCTGTTCTTAATTGATACTCGCCTCTCTCTATTAGTTCCAAGTATATGTTAGTTTTAAGTGAAGCAAGGGTCTCCACTTCAGTTTGACTTGGTGATCTATTTGCTAGTTTGCTCAAAATATTCCATGCACCCTCGAGACGAGGCTTGCCAGATACATATTCATGGTAGAAGTTGCTGGTAAAACCAGTTATGCCTAGTCTTTCACATGCTATTCTCCATGCTTTTTCATGTGGTGTTTCGACGATGACTCCGTCGAAGTCCCATACAAACCCCAGCATACACTAAATACTACTTGAAATAGTAAATAAATCTTTCCAACAAACATAAAAAGATGTTAATTTGTTCGAGATGAAGCTTCCAGCAAAAACGCAGATGCCCCTTAATCAGTTCTTCTTCATTGTATTCTCCTCGAAAATAAATATAAAGACCATCCACATAATGATAGCGAATGATGAATTTGCCGAGTATTGAGATATGATAGACCATTCATGAACTGACATGTTTCTTCACAAGAGACGATAATACTTGGCTAGGCGATACTTTAATATATCCATGTTTAGACTAACCAAATGTATGTGTACACAAGAGTCCCGCTGTAGAGAGTTCTTGCTTTCGAGGAGAAGTATAAGGCGTTTCAGGGAGGATCCTGTTCCAGACGAACTCATAGAGAAGGCTTTGGACATCGCCCGTTTTGCGCCAAGTGCACACAATAATCAGCCCTGGGTTTTCGTAGTCGTCAAGGATAAGGAAAAACTCCGAAAACTAGCCGAGATACACAGGTGGTCGAAACCTATCCTAGGCTCGCAGGTAGCGATAATTGTTTTCTCGGACTCAAAGATTTCTCCTAGGTCCCACCTTGTCGACGGCTCTATTGTAGCAACGTATCTATGGCTCGCCCTACACTGTGTTGGCCTCTCCACTGTTTGGATATACACATTGGAACAGGCAGAACAAATTAGAAATATCGTCAATGCCCCAGAACACCTCATGCCAGTAGCTATTTTCCCCGTAGGCTTTCCAGCAGAATCCCCGCCGCCGCGTCCAAGAAAACAGCTAAGCGAGATAGTCAAAATTGACAGCTTCTAGGCGTCTTGAGAATAGTCACGAGCATTTTCCGAGAGCCAGTCTGCTTTAATTTTTTCATAAAACCTCAACACGTGCGAAGCAAGCTTGACTACTTCTTCCTGTGGAACGTCTTTTGCCTTTGGACACCGTGGGTCTACATGCACCCATAGCTTGGGGCTATAGATGAGAGGATACAGCCTGCAGGCCTCTGGCCTCATCTCATAAATTTTACATGTGTTCGTAGCTGTGTCGAGAAACATGCAGTGTCCATCTATGTTTCGAAGTATGGGGACACCTAGCCGAAACTCTATGAATTCTTGAGCTTTGAACCCTAGGTTCTCTATCTTCTTAATGTCTTCCCGTGTGAGAGGAACAACTGCTTTATAGCAACATGCTCCACAAAGCTTCCCATTTATCTTGCAATCGACTCTGAGTTCTGGCTTCTCTATAGTCATAGACATGTTTCCATGGTTTTCAGGGTCTAAATCCGAGTAGCTGTTCCACGGCTGTCCCGAAGAGGTAGCCTACTATTACTACGAGAAATATTATTCCAGTGTTTTCGAGAAAGTCCTTCTTGAAGGATCCTCCTAGAATAGTTGTACTGAAGAAGGTGAATCCAGCCAAGACTAGGAGAGCAAAGAGAATCGAGAGGGCGAGGGCCGTTGGCACAGAGAGGCCCATGAAGAAGGGAGAGGTAAGGAGCACAACGGTAGCCATGTACATCAAGCCGGTAACCGTAGCAGATTTACCGGGGCTCTTTCCCCTCTCCTGTTTAGCCTGGAGATAAGCCGCTGCAGCCATAGACATCGAGGCGCTTATGCCCACGATGAGTCCAGAGATGCCCGTATAGATGGGCGAAGCTGTATATCCCAGGAAGCCTGCATGAACGCCTGACAGCTCGATAATTGCGTCGCTCATTCCCAGGGCTATCGAGCCCAGGTGTCTAACAGCGAATTCGTCTATCTGGCTTGCGAGGGCGCCCTCATGGTACTTTTCTTCCTCTATAATTTTTTCCAGAATCTTCTTGTCGTTGTCAGAAAGTGAGGGCTCCTTTAGAATCTTCTTGTACTCCTCAACTACGTCAGATTCGTGTCTCTCCAGAAACTTAATGATGAATGTTTTTCCCAGGAGCCTCGACATAAAGAGGTAGATTCGGAGCCTTGCCTTTTCATAGCCAGTGAGCTCAATTCTTCCGGCAAACTTAGACCAAAACTCGTAGTGCATGTATTCCTGTTTCGAGAGCTCCTCGAGAATCTCTCTGTTTCTTTGATTCTTTTCATGCTTGGAAAGCTCGCCATAAAGAAGAGAATCAAAGAGTTCGTCACGAGCATAAGCACGAAAGTCCGGCATATAGGTCTTAAAATTAATAATAAAACTTGGAAGCTTTAACCTTTTCTCTGCTTCTCGAAAACAGCTATTGCCTCGTTCCAGGTTGGAATCTCATGTGAGCCCAGTCTCGTAACTTTGAGTCCCGCAACAATGGTTGCAAACCTCACGGCCTCCCTGAGCTCAAACTTCTTGAGGCCCATTATTAGGCCTGCGGCGAATGCGTCGCCTGCTCCAGTCGTGTCAACAACTGTCTCAGGCCTGTAGCCTGGGACCTCGAACACTTCTCTCTTTGTTGCCACATATACGCCTCTGGCGCCTCTCTTGATAATTACCATTCCTACTCCTTCTTTCAAGAGGGTCTCTGCTGCTTCCTCGATAGACTCTGTCCCCGTCATGGCTTTTGCCTCTATCTCGTTGGGGAGAACGATGTCTGCATACCTGATAACTGGTCTTAGGGCTTCTAGCCCTAGACGGGCCTGCCTCCTGCCGGGGTCCCAGGAAATCCTTACGCCAAGCTCCTTCGCTATCTTTGCTATAGAGGAAGCCGTATCGACACGTAGACTAGCGATGTGGAGATGCTCGGTCTCTCGTAGAACCTTTGTATTCACTTCTTCAGGAGTCAAGGTTTCTGCAACGCCCTTGTCGCCATACATGATTATTTGTCCGCTTGAGTCTATGATTACCAGGGTAAATCCTGTCTTCCCGTTTAGTGCGTCTATCCTTACATTGGAAATGTCTACGCCCTCCCGGACGAGGTCTTCCAAAGCGTTTTTCCCAAAGTCGTCGAAGCCAACCTTGCCTATAACTGCGCTTTTTCCACCAAGCCTCCTGATACCTATAGCCACATTAGCCGCGCTACCGCCGACTCCGTGGCTCTGGCTCTTGATTGCGCCCTCCTTGTCCGGAGTAGCAAACGCGTCTACACAGAACCTGAGGTCAAGCAGAATGTGTCCAAGCGTCACTACGTCGAATCTAGATTTTTCTGCCTGCATTATTGCTCAGCCATCTTTAGTGCTTCTTCAGGTGAATAACCCTCGTGGACAACTGCCATAATTGCTTTTGCAGCGCCCCTCGGGTTCTCGTGCTGGAATATGTTGCGCCCCACGACCACTCCCTGTGCACCGGCATCCATCACGCTTTTGACGACATAGAGAAAGTCTAGGAGAGTTTTTGCCTTTGCCCCTCCACTCATCAGCACTGGAACGCCTGCCGCAACCTCCACTACGCGCCTGAAGGACTCTGTGCTTCCAGTATAATAGGTCTTGATTAGGTCGGCCCCACTCTCAATGGCTGCCCTGACGCCATACCTGACAACCTCGACGTCATACATGTTCTTTATCGCTGGACCACGCGGATAAGACAACTGGAGAGCCGGCAAACCGTATCTCTCTGCCTCCCTCTTAACCTCAAACCACATCTTCAGCATCTGGTCCTCAAAATTGC
Organism: Thermofilum sp.; assembly: GCF_038871435.1. Taxonomy (NCBI): domain Archaea; kingdom Thermoproteati; phylum Thermoproteota; class Thermoprotei; order Thermofilales; family Thermofilaceae; genus Thermofilum; species Thermofilum sp. The sequence continues at coordinate 175,406 of NZ_JAVZIC010000002.1, read as the reverse complement.
TTCCCCAATACACAGTGGCGGCGACAGCTTCGGCTCCTAAAGCCACAACGTCCTCCACGAAGCCGAACGGGCTTTGGAGAAGCTTTTCCTGTTCGGGTCTAAGACTGGTCTTGCTTGTTACCTTAACGATTAGCGGGACCTTACCTGCCCAAACTTCGTGGGTCAGGTTAGCCATGCCCGGCAAAAGCATAATTGCGTCAACAACGTCAACTACTTTCGAGAGGATCTTCCTAGGGTCGATGGTTTCTCCAGGAAAGTCTGCGGGACCGTGCTCCACGCCGTGGTCAAAAGCAAATATAACGGCTTTGCCATCCCTCAATATTCGTTGAAGCCTAACCTTTTTCCCTATATACCCATAACCCATACTATTTCAATTTTATTTACATCTTGAGACATACAAATAGTATTTGTAATCACGTCTGGTAATCATTTTGTAGGAATAGATAAATAATAAAAAATAATAGCTCGAGCACACTTAAAACACACGTGAAGGTCGCATCATCTAATGAAATAAGGCTTCTAGACAAAGAGGCAGTCGAAAAATACGGCATATCCCACGAAATCCTTATGGAAAACGCTGGGGCCGCAGTGGCCCGCCTCATACTACACACAGCCTCAGAAGAAGACACAGTCGCGGTCATTGCTGGCCCCGGAAACAACGGAGGAGACGGGCTGGTATGTGCAAGGCACCTGGCAAGCCATGGGATGGACGTACATGTCTATCTAGTTGCAGACCCTGAAAGGCTCTCAGAGCTAGTCAAGAAAAACTTGGATCGGGTAGCCCTGGCTAATATCCCAGTAGAAAAAGTTACGGAGAAAAACGTGGAAGAACTACAAGATGTTCTCCCATTCTACGACGTTATAGTCGACGCCCTTTTTGGTACAGGCCTTACACGGCCACTTGAAGGAGTCTACAAGGAGGCAGTAGAAGCGATAAACGATTCTGGCTCGCTAGTTGTTAGCGTGGATATCCCTTCAGGTATAAATTCGGATACAGGGGAAGTAATGGGGACAGCGGTAAAAGCAGACTTTACTGTCACCTTTGGTCTTCCAAAGATAGGTCTCCTGCTCTACCCGGGCGCAGAATATGCAGGCGAAATCCTAGTTTCACACATTTCTTATCCAAGGAGCCTAATCGAAGACGACAGAATAAAGGTAGAGACAAACGACCCACTGTACCCCCCACCTAGACAGCCAGACACTCATAAGGGAGACTATGGCAAGGCACTTTTCATCGCCGGCTCCAAAAGGTACTACGGCGCCCCAATGCTGGCGTCCAGATCATTCCTCAAGGCTGGCGGCGGCTACTCTAGACTAGCAACAGTAAGTAGCATAGTTCCTTTCCTGGCAATCAGAGCCCCAGAAGTAGTCTACGAAGAGCTTGAAGAGACCAGTTCGGGGACAATATCTTACAGGAATCTGGAAAAAATCCTAAAGCTCACAGAAGCCTCAGACATAGTTGCGATAGGCCCAGGCATAGGGCTAGACGATGAAACAGCCAGGCTCGTCCTCGAACTCATTCCGAGGATCAATAAGCCCCTAATCATTGACGGAGACGGCTTGACAATCCTAGCCAGAGACACAACAATCCTCTCCACACGTAAATACCCCACCGTTATTACTCCGCATCCTGGAGAAATGTCTCGGCTAACGGGAAAACCAATAGAGGAAATCAAAAAGTCTAGGCTAAAAACAGCACTAGAGGTAGCCCAGAAACTCGGCTCCTACGTTGTCCTTAAAGGCGCACACACAGTCATTGCCACGCCTGAGGGCAAGGCATACATTAATCTAACAGGAAACCCCGGAATGGCCACCGCTGGAAGCGGCGACGTCCTCGTAGGCGCAATAGCCGGCATGTACGGTATCGGCTACGGCTTCGAGGAAGCAGTAAGAATGGGCGTCTTCGTCCACGGCTTAGCAGGTGATCTAGCTGCCGAAAGCATCGGAATGGACGGCTTAACTGCTGTTTCAATTATGAATTTCCTGCCGAGAGCGATGAAGGAGCTAAGGGAAAACTTTGAAAGAATATACAACGAGAATTCATTGCCTGTTCTGGTGTAGCCACTTCACCCTTTCATATCTATGCTCAAAGAACACATAAATACAGGCCAAACATATGGATAAAACTATGTCTGAGGAGTTGCCAGAGAAGCCATTGCTTGACCACGTGATGGATTTCCTAGAAATGGTTAGGAGAATACTAATCTACATAGTGGCGTTTCTTATTTTGCTGGTTTTTCTGCCCGCCCCCTGGATGTTGCCGAACTCCTATGATCCATTAATTTTTGCATTCATGAATATTACTAACCACTATATGCTCGACTTTCAGCACAATATCTTTAGCAGGCCATTCGCAATCCTGTTTGGTGTTAATGGTTCTAGGGTTGTTCTTATTAGTCATGGGTGGTTTGATTCTCTTACTGCTGCTATTTTGCTTGCTGTTCTTTTGGCGGTTACTGTTCTTAGCCCTGTGATTGCTTGGGAGGTTTATAGGTTTGTTGAGCCCGGCCTGTATAGCCACGAGAAGAGGATAGTCAAGCGCTATATGGTTTTTGCACTCGCCCTGTTCGTCTCTGGCGTCATATATGGCTACACAGTAGTAATGCCAATAATTTTCAGTGTAGCTGTATGGCTCGCTACCCTAGGTGGTGCAAGCCTGTTCTTCTCTATCCAGGAATTTTACGAAAACATACTTCTAGGCTCCCTATCTACTGGGGTCTTCTTCATGTTTCCATTGGTAATATTAATCCTCAACAAAATGGGTATAGTAAGCTATGAGACGCTCAACAAGAATTGGAGGTACATTGTCTTTATTGGCTATGTTTTTCTGGCCCTAGTAACTCCCGACCCAACACCATTCAGCGATCTTGCTTTAGGCATACCCTTTGTCGGACTATACTTTCTCTCAATGTGGCTAGTAAAAAGGTCGGAGAAGAAACAAAAACACTAAACCTAGGAAATTCTATGAGTCGACAGTTCAATAAGGCTGTGGATCCACAATGATAAACGAGTTTTCATATCTAACGAGGCAAGAAGTCTTAAGAGAAATGTCTAGTTTTCTGGCTGGTAGATGGATTGCCGTACATTGCAAGAGAAAAATGAAGGACGGAAGACCATTGCTCGTCAGGTACTGGAAAACGGTACCGCTCAAGGCATCTAGCCCAGCAGAACTATTAGCACTAATTGACAGGCTGAGGCCTCTACAGCCCAGAGCCTTCTACGGGACAGCCAATATATACTCCAGGCTTGAAACAAGGGAGGACGCGCTCAACTACGAGGAAAACGTGACAAAGAGGACGGTTACATGGGACATTGACTCTACGCCGGAACACTGGAGAGCCACAGTCGAAGCAGCAAGGACAATTGTAGACTTCCTGGAAAAATGGGGTGTCTCGAAGAGTGTCTGGCTAAAGTGGAGCGGGAGGGGTATGCATGTACATATACATGAAAATGCCGTCTCGCAAAGCATTCTTGAAAAACATGGAGTCATGGATGTAACTTGGTCTCTCGCCCAATTCGTCCTAGAAAACATTAAAGAAAAAGTCGCACAGATCAACACCATGTATGGCTCCAAGATAAAGGTAGAGAATCTCATGGATCCACAGAGAGTCTTTACTGCACCGCTAAGCCTGCACAGGAGCCTAGACGTTGCATGCATAGCACTGAAGCCAGGAGACCTAGATTCGTTCAGGCCGGAGTGGACCAACCCAGACAACCCGGTACACAACCGCGACTGGCGCATATTTGTAGAGGGAGAAGCTGACACCTTAGCTGAGGAAGCTGTGAAAAGAATAGGAGGCTACTTGAAAAGATCCATAAAGCAACAACTAGTAGCAGAAACAGTAACAGCTCCCCCTGTCTTCGAGAACCCCTCAGGACTCCCTTTGGAAATAAAGCTTAGGTTCAACGAGTTTCCAGGGAGCCTTAAGGGCAGAAAGCTATACCTAGACCCCATGAAGGCTGTCCGGTTGCTTGAAGACGTTCTTAGCCACTATGTTCTAGGGAATATTTCACGCGAAGAAGCAATAAGCTTCCTCGAGGCCACGAGAAAAGTTACATTAAAGGCTCAGGGATACTCCCAAAGAGACGTGGAGATACTTGAAAAGCTCTACGAGCAGGCAATATATTGGCTTAGAAGCTACTCAAAGGAAGAAATAGAGAGAATTCTCAAGAACCATAAGAGCAACTAAGTAAAGCCCGCTGTCGGCAAGACCGGGAGGCCTCACCTATCGGGAGGTAGCCAACCTCCTCATCCTTGCAAACAAGAATATCATGGAAGATTATAAAAACATTTTCTTACCAATATCTGCTAGTCAAGGTGTCTAACACTTATGTCTGAGGAGTTGCCAGAGAAGCCATTGCTTGACCACGTGATGGATTTCCTAGAAATGTTACGGAGAATACTAATCTACATAGTTTCCTTCCTAATCCTCCTTCTCTTCCTGCCTACACCATGGCTCCTTCCAAAAACATATTACCCATTTCTCTTCTACTGCATGAACCTAACCAACCACTACATGTTGAACTTTAACGAGAACATTTTCAGTAGGAATTTCGCCACAATGTTTGGTGTTAATGGTTCTAGGGTTGTTCTTATTAGTCATGGGTGGTTTGATTCTCTTACTGCTGCTATTTTGCTTGCTGTTCTTTTGGCGGTTACTGTTCTTAGCCCTGTGATTGCTTGGGAGGTTTATAGGTTTGTTGAGCCCGGCCTGTATAGCCACGAGAAGAGGATAGTCAAGCGCTATATGGTTTTTGCACTCGCCCTGTTCGTCTCTGGCGTCATATATGGCTACACAGTAGTAATGCCAATAGTGTTCGTCGTTGCCGTTTGGCTTGCCACTCTTGGTGGCGCCAGCCTATTCTTCTCCATACAAGACTTCTACCAGAATATTCTCATAGGGTCACTAGCTACAGGCGTATTCTTCATGTTTCCCCTAGGAATTTTGGCCTTGAATAAGGCCGGAATCATAAGCTATGAGACGCTACACAATAACTGGAGATACGTAATTTTCGCGATTTTTGCAGTACTTGCAATGATAACTCCTGACCCCACCCTTATCAGCGACATTGTGCTGGGTCTACCCTTTATTGTCCTATACTTCTTCACGATGTGGCTAGTAAAGAGATCAGAAAAAGGCAAAAAGAAAGTCTAAAATTTACTGAGAAGTGTCCAGCTCCTTCTCGAGTAAAAACTCTGTCTTCTGGGTCTTGAAGCCTGCTGAAGCAAGCTCCTCTATTATCACCTGCTTTGAAGAATCAATAGGCACCTCAAGCTCCTCGGCTCCTAGCTCCAATCCAACGTCTCTGAAGCCCTTAAGCAAGGCCTTCAAAGCCTCGAGAGAGTTGTATGATGAGAGTGCCACATACTCTGCAAAAAGTCTCTTGTCCTCGACGGAGAACTCTGAGACGCCCCTCACGCGGCCAGACTTGTATACAGTAAGGGTGTGTTCGCCCATTCGGTACTTCTTGTAAATCATTCTGTCGACAGGCTCTGTCAGCTCGCTCCACATAGTCGTAGGCTTATACTTGTGTGGGTTGCTCCTAAGCGGCGTCTTCCTCCAGACAACCCTGTACCCCTCTGGAGCCTTCTCAGGTAGAGAACTAATTTTAACAGACATGAAGAGTATCAAGCCACGGATATTGTATCCCTTCCTCAGGTAGAAGTCTAACGCCCTCAAATTGTTGTCCTTCACACTCAACAAAATCCTTTCAACCCCCTTGTTCGCCATAATTTCCTCTAATGCCGTGAGGAGCCTTCCACCAATACCTAGACTCCTATACTCTGGATGGACAGCCAGGCTGTCAACGTACACATTTTCCCGGTACTTGTATGCAATAACAAACCCCACAATCCTGTCGCCTTGCTCAGCTACAAGAACAAACCTACGCTTCGACCGCACAGACAAAAGCGCCTTGAACCAATCATAGTCCTCCTCGTCGAGCCCCTCCAAGCTGAGCAAGTGTATCCTAAATATGTCTTCCAGGTCACGGAGAGTGGCCGAACGAATCAATATAGAAGAACCACTCTCTTCAATGTCTTTACTTATGGAGCTTTGTAGTCAAGTCATTCTATCAAACCCACCGTTCAAAACATCCTTAGCAAGTAGCTTTATAAATCTTTCTATTCATTCCAAGCAATTTATTCATTTGGATAGGCGCGCTCTGTGGCTGGGGCTGGGAGCTACGGCGCATACAGTAAGCTGACATTGTCAACCCTGATGTCTACCTGGTTCAGATTACCCCCTGCATTGAGTAGAGCCTTAATTCTTAGTGTGTACGTTCCTGGAGCTAGTCTTATAGATAGCTGGGCGGTGAAGGTGTCTTCACTTGGCTCGTTACGTTTCTGCCAGCTTATAGTTTGGCTCCAGAGAATTGTGGAGCCGCTCTCAATGGATACGACGAGTTGCAGTGAGTTAGCTTGTCCCGGTGGGTGTGCATCCATGTAGTAGTAGAGTTGTAGCTGGGTGAGTGTTGTCGTGCTGGACACGGTGAAGGTTTGGCTGATGCTTGCACTTATATCCCGTGGGTTAGTGAGGTTTATGCGGGCTAGCTGTAGGCTTGTGTCTATCCTCCACGGGCTTTGAAGAGTCCAGTATGCACTGCCCTGGGAGAAGTCCCCATTCTTGATAAGCTCACCATAAACTGAGACCATGAACGTTTTCTCGTCGTCCACCCGCGTAGTATTCAGGTTTAGTGCCTGTATCTTCCACGTGTAGGTACCAGTGCTTGCAGGCAGAGTTACTGTGAGTGTTGCTGTGGCTGTCTGGCCGGCTGGTATTGATAGGGTCCTGCTGTTCACAGTGTTGCCGTATTGGTCGATCACTGTTAGGACGGCGCTCCCGCGGGCATTCCCAGTATTCTGCACTGTTACAACAAGCCTCTGCTTAGACCCCACTGGTCCAGCAATACTACTATTATAAGACACGATACTGAAAACCGGTAGATACGTGACGACACTAACCTGAACCGTTTTCTCGTCGTCTTGGTTCCCAGTGGCACTGTTTATAGCTACTATTCTCCACTGGTAGTTGCCAGAAGCAGGTGGCAAAACAACACTCAGAGATACATCTGTCCTCTGCCCAGGAGAAAGACTAACCGACGCCGAACTAGCAACATTACCACTAGAATCCAAGACCCTTACAACAGCCACACCACTAGCACCACCATCATTAACAAGGCCAACAACAAGCCTCTCGCTAGAGGAAGGAGCACCGAGAATGGTAGAATTGTATGAAACGATTGAAAAAAGAGGAAACTGTAGCGGTTGCTGAGATACCGAGGATATGTCTAATACATAAGTTGCTATGGATATGCCGCTAGTGGATAAGACGCGTAAAGCGTATTTCCCAGCCTGGATCCCTGTGGGCAGGGACACATTTACCGTCTCTAGCTGGCCTGGCTTCAGGGTCAAAGGACCCACGTCAACTATATATTTGGATAATCCCGTTGCAGGGTCATCTAGAGATACTTTGTCTATCTTTATCTCCTCGTTGCCGATATTCCTTATATATAGTGTCAATCTGTTAGATGAAACTGATACTGCCTCTATCTTTAAGAGTACACTTACACTACCTCTACTTTCTGTACGCAGACTTGGGAGCCAGAACCAGATTAGCACGACAGCTACTGTGGCAATAAAAATTAATAGCAAGGTAGCTATAATTGGTGAAATACCCTTATTCACATTTGCTACTATTAAAATAATTAACCTTCCCAAATAAAAATCTATCTCATATTTATGACGTGCTAGCCGCTACTTGGCTCATTTGGACGCTATACCCCACTCTAAAAGAGCCTTATGTATCATTTCGCCGCTTATCCCAGCTATAATTATAGCCATGAATCTACCCAAGCTTCTAACAAAGTTTTTCCCGGCCTTTTCTAGGAGCAACTCTCCCGAGCTAAGCGTCACGAAAACTAGCACAGTGGCGATTACTACTCCCAGCATCGTCGTTGCAAAGCCCTCCGATACGCTGAGGACTATCAGGGTGGTAATTGTTCCTGGACCGACGAGGAGGGGTGTAGCTATCGGGACAATGAGTGCCTCGTCCATGCTTTCTAGGCTCTTTGTCCTGCTCATTCCCGAGAGCATATCAACTGCTATAACCATGAGCAGGATTCCTCCACCAAACCTGAGGGAAGCTATGCTAACATTTAGCAGTTTAAGCAGTGGATCTCCCAGGAAACAGAAAATAGTCATCAGCAATAAGACGATTAGCGAAGCCTTCCTCACAGCGTGTCTCTTCTGGTCTTGGCTCCAGGCCTCTGTGAGACTTGCAAAGGTAGGTATAACACTTAAGGGGTTAAGAACGGCATAGAGCTGTATCGAGACAAGAAACCCTTTTATGAAAAAATTAGCCAGGTCTGTAACCATTAGCAAGCACCTCGATAATTTTGATTATTAGGTAAACTTTATTAGCTTTTATGTTCTCCCAAAGTCTTCGTGGATCCTCAATACAAGAAATATCTATGGAGTGCTCTATCGATAACAACTCTAGGCGCCTTCATGGCTGGCCTAGACGCCAGAATAGTAGTTGTCGGACTCGACGTAATAATATCATCTCTAAAGGCCGACCTAGAGCAGGGTCTATGGTTCACACAGGCATACATGCTTGGAAGCACATTAATGCTATTGCTAGCGGGGAAACTCGCAGACCTATATGGGAGGGTAAAACTATACGCCTATGGGTTCGTATTATTCACGATTGGCTCAGCCCTCTCGGGGCTATCCCTCACCCCCACACATCTAATTCTTTCAAGGTTTTTCCAGGGCATAGGCTCAGGGATCCTGACAACCCTCAGCGCCGCCATAATAACAGACGTTGCTGCAGGTGGGCCTCTAGCCTTCGCCTTAAGCATAAACGCATTAGCTTTCCGGATAGGCTCAATTCTAGGCCTAACGGCCAGCGGGCTTCTTATTTACTTCTTCGGGTGGAGAAGCATCTTCTACGTAAATGTCCCCGTAGGCTTGGTTGGCTTCTATTTAACGCTCAAGAGGCTAAAAGAAGTATATAAGCCAAGCGAGAAGCCGATAATAGACTGGCTTGGTTTCTCTCTAATAACCCTTTCCTTGCTGTCCCTCCTTCTTGCCTTGACGATCTATGCTTATGGACTCGCCTATAAGAGTCTAACAGAGCTTCTAGCAGTTATATCTCTGCTTTCATTCCTAGGCTTTGTAGTCGTGGAGCTTAAGTCAAGGTATCCCCTCCTAGACTTGTCACTCTTCAAGATTTGGAGCTTTACAGGCGGTATAATCGCACAACTACTCAACGCTGTTGCTTTCGGAGCAGTAATGTTGCTACTAACTCTCTACCTGGAAATCGTTTTGGGCATGGACCCCCTCACAGCCGGGATACACCTTTTACCATTCGAGCTGTCATTCCTCGTCTTCGGTCTTATTAGTGGAAGGCTCTCAGACAAATACGGCTACACTAGATTCGCCCTAGCTGGGCTTATTGTAGGAAGCTTCGCACAGTTCCTTCTGGCAGGCATAACAAAAGAAACACCATTAAACGTGGTGTTATTCTACTCCATGATTCTGGCAATGGGAAACGGTCTCTTCATGTCGCCAAACACAAGCTCAATAATGGCTTCTGTGCCGCCAAATAGGAGGGGAATAGCATCAGCGATACGTAGCGTAATCTTCAACGTGGGAATGACGATAAGCCTCAATATCTCTGTCCTCCTCATAGCCTCGAAAATACCCTACAGCTTGGTAACACAGCTACTAATCGGCGCCGAAACAATGACTGGAGACGCAGAGGTAAGCAGAGGACTCTTAGCTGAGTCCATAGGCTATGCATTTAAGGTCCTGGGCATCATTAATCTTTCAGCAGCTGTCTTCTCGATAACAAGGCTAAAAACGCCTCAAAACACCGAACAAATCAAACAACTATATGAGACAAGCATTGAATAATCATGTTTTTGGATACATAGCTGGTCTTCCCGTTTATTGCTCTTATAGGTCACCTCATTTATACTCTCTACAGCATGAAACTTTTTCTCACGATCAAGCACAGTATCCGTGTACGCACAGATTTTTGAAGTGAAATTTTCAAAGAACAAAGAATGTCGTGCTAAACTTTAATTTCTGTTACTTATAAAATTTGGTGTGAAAACTATACAATTAAAAAAAGAAACTTACAGAATGTTGCAGATGATAAAGGAAATAAAAAAGGCAAAGACATTTGACGAAGTAGTTCGTGATCTAGTTCTCAAGGAACTTGGAGTGGAGCCCGAGATGTTTGGCGTAGACAAGGGAAAGATAAAGCCCTACACACCTGGGGATAGAATGGAGGATCGCTTATAGTAGTATCTGGATAGAATACTTTATAGGCACAAGTAGAGGAGCACAAGTAAAAAAGCTATTGGATAAAGGAGGGTATAAGCCTTCCATTGGTCCTAGCAGAAATATCGAGGAAATATTTGAGGGAAGGGGCCAGCTTGGAAACTGTGAGAAAGAGGCTTATCTTCATAGCGCGCGCTGTCCAGCAGAACCAAATTATATGAATTTCTAGTACACAACCTTTAAACCAGCGAAAGCCTCCTAGACATTGACTATTCATGCAGAGTGAAACATCCCCTACCAGGGTGCTCTTACTATCCATACTTGGAAACCTAGCAGTATTTATTGCAAAGATGCTGGGTGGAATCCTCTCCGGTAGCCTTGCGCTTCTAGCAGACGGCGCAGACTCTTCACTAAACGTATTTAGCAGTAGCATAGCCTACTATTTCTACAAGAAATCCCAAAAACCACCAGACCAGAGGCACCCATATGGCCACGAAAAGTTCGAGGTTTTCGGCTCTCTCCTCATACTACTACTCATGGTGCTAACCTTCTCGGCGATCGGGTTCCTGGCTATACATCGGCTACTCGAAGGTATGCCGGAAAAAATAGACCCAGTAAGCATAGTGTTTGCCTTGTTCTCGCTCGTGCTCAACCTGACAGTCTCCACCCTACTTAAAAGATTCTCAAGCGAAAGCCTCCTAGCCTCAACTGAGTCCAGACACATATCCCTAGACGTGGCAGAAGGAGCTACAACCCTCGCTGGTGTAACCCTAGGCTCGTATCTTTCAAGCCTCTACGACCTCTTTGCAGCAATAGTGATCCTAGTAATAGTTACTTACTTTGTTTTAGAGACACTGAAAGACCTAAGGGAACAAATAGTAGACACTTCCCCAGACATAGAGCTGTCACAAATAATAGAAGAAGCCATAAAGAACAGCCGACAAGAGATCCAGTACCACGCCTTACGTTCCCGTAAATCCGGGAGAAAGATATATGCAGACCTCCACCTCGTCGTTCCCAAAGAACTCTCAGTAGAAGAAGCACACAAAATATGTGACGAAATCGAGAAAAAGGCAAAGGAGAAACTAGGAGAAAACATAGACATCACGATTCACGTGGAGCCGGCAGAATAAGTATAGCACCAAAAATAAATACTACTATCCTTTTTGATTATCTGAATGATGACGCCGTCCCAGTAGCAAAGGAAAGATGACTACCTCGCGACGAGCTGACGAATTAGTTCTTGTATCATAAAGAATTTTTCTCGGTAGAAAAAAAAAGTATCAAGTTTAAGTAAATCATTTATATTTTTTACTAGAAATGCTTATCAATTTTTCTTTTTCCAACATTACCTTGTTCAATGTTTAACTTAGTATCAATGAATTTTTTACATATTTTTTCCAAGAGATCTTATATAAGTAAAGAGTAACAACCACAGGACATGTCGAAACCCAAGTCTAATCGAACAATTATGCTAGCCGGCGTAGCAGCTGCACTCATCGTCCTAGCCGTAGCCGCATTTTTCCTGCTCGGTCCAAAACAGCCGAAATATAAGGACACCATTGTCATTGGCACTACTGACAGTGTCCAAACAACTCTTGACCCATGCGAAGCCTACGACTATCTAGGCGTGAACATTATTCAGAACATGGGTGAAGGGCTTTTCGGCTACGAGCCAGGCACCGCAAAGATAGTTAACAAGTTGGCGGTAAGCTACACCATTAGTGCTGACAGGAAGGTTTGGGACATCAAGATAAGGACAGACGCAAAGTTCCAAGACGGGACGCCACTGACAGCTCAGGCAGTTGTCTGGTCATGGGAGAGGACTATCAAGTTAAACCAGGACCCCGCCTTCTTGATTGGGGACCTTATCGAGAAAGCGGAAGCCGTTTCAGACGATACTGTTAGGGTCTACTTGAAGCAGCCCTTCGAGGAAACATATGTAAAATCCCTCCTTGCAACCTGGGTAGCTTTCCCTGTTAACCCGAAGACGACTCCAATGGATGTAGTCAAGCCTCCAAACACAGTAGACATGATTGGGCCCTACAAGCTTGCAAGCTGGAAGCCCGGCGAGTACATCGAGCTTGTTGCGAACCCCAACTATTATGGCGAAAAGCCCAAGACACAAAGGATAATTATACGGTTCTACAAGGACGCACAGTCCCTCAGGTTGGCAGTAGAAAACGGAGAAGTAGATGTTGCATTTAGAACACTGTCACCAGCAGACATAAAAGACATAATGTCCAAGGGAACACTACAAGTCGTAAGCGGTCCCGGAATCGCGCCAATCAGGTACCTCGTGTTCAACGTAAACAAGGAACCATTCAACAACAAAATTGTTCGGCAAGCCATCGCTTACCTAATCGACAGAAACCAGATCGTTAACACCGTTTATATGGGCAAGTTTGCCCAGCCCCTCTACAGCATGGTACCAATAGGATTCCTTGGACACAAGGACAGCTTCAAGGAAAAATATGGAGAAAGACCAAACGTAGAGGCGGCTAAACAACTCTTGAAGCAGGCAGGATACAGCGAGTCAAACCCGCTCAAGATAGAGCTATGGTACACGCCAGTCAGGTATACGCCAGCAGAGCCAGACATAGCAGCCATCATTAAGCAAAACCTCGAGGCGAGCGGTATGATAAAGGTGGATCTAAAGAGTGCAGACTGGGCAACATATAGGTCACTCTTCAAGCAAGAAAAGATCGCCATGTGGCTCCTCGGCTGGTTCCCAGACTTCCTAGACCCAGACAACTACGTGAGGCCATTCTACCACTCTGGAGCTAATGGATGGCTACACGTCAACTACAAGAACCCGACGGTAGACGACCTCATAGACAAACAGGTCTTACAGCCGACTGACCAGAGAATCCAGACGCTTGCACAGATACAAGACATAGTCGCAGACGACGCGCCGATTATTCCACTCTGGCAGGAGGGACAGTTCGCGGTTGCCCAGCCCAATGTCAAAGGCATAGTCCTAGACTACTCTCAGATATTCAGATACTATCTTATATACGCGGAAACCGGATAAAATATTTCTCTTTTTCTGGTGTTTTTAGATGGGCCTAAAAGAATACGTTATTTCAAGGTTGATCCTCACCCCCCTGATGTTATTCATACTGCTAACCTTTGTGTTTATACTTCTTCGAGTCCTCCCTGGAGACCCCATCACTATGCTTGAGGGCAAGAATATCCCCGAAGATGTCCTCGCGAGGAGAAGAGCTGAACTAGGCCTAGACAAGCCACTCTATGTTCAATACCTCAATTATCTTTATTCCATATTTGTAAAGCTTGACCTCGGTTATACTGCTCTCGAAAGGATACCTGTCTCCTATTTAATCATGACACGGCTCCCGGCAACAATCGAACTTGCAATATCCTCTACGATAATTGCTGGAGCCATTGGAATAGTTATAGGGCTCCTATCGGCAAGGTACCAATACGGAAAAGTTCCCTATTTCGCGAGGATATATTCCTCTATTGTATACTCTATCCCAGTATTCTACATAGGGCTAATGCTACAAGCATACTTCGCGAGGCCTCTAGGCCTGCCCACTACTGGAAGGCTTAGCCCAGTAAACATGGTTCTTGCGGATAATCTTCCTGTGAAAACAGGCTTCGTCTTTATTGATGCCTTGTTTTCAGGTAGACCCGATATACTTTTCGACTATCTTCTCCATTTGAGTCTTCCATCTTTGACCCTTGGAATATACCTTTCAGGAGTGTTTTCACGCGTAACTTATCTGTCGGTGGAAGACGCCATGTCACAAGACTATACACAAGCAGCTAGGGGGAGAGGCATAAGGGAATGGACAATCGTCAAGAACTATGGGCTAAGAAACGCTTTAATACCCATCCTCACAATGGCCGGGCTCCAAGTCGCGGCCCTACTTGGTGGAGCTGTCCTTACAGAAACGACTTTCAACTGGGATGGCATAGGTCTACTTGTATACGAGGGTATCTTAAAACGTGACTACGCGATTGTCCAAGGAGCAGTCACGATATATGCCGTCCTCGTCGCTATTGTTAGCCTCCTAGTCGATGTACTCTATGCTTTTGTAGATCCAAGGGTGCGTTACTAATGCGGAAGCCGAAGACTTTTGGCGAATGGTGCTTATTGGCTGGTGGGATTCTAACATTGATCGTTCTAATGTTGGCTCTAATTGGAGACCTAATTGCTCCAGGAAACACAATCTCGAGTTACATAATTATTGATGGCAGATCTGTAGAGGTTCCGCCGCTACTGCCTCCTCTCTCAAGACTTCATATAGACGGGAGAACTGTAACATTCATTTTGGGAACCGACCAGCTTGGGAGAGACGTCTTCAGCAGATTATTGGCTGGTGCCAGATTTGTGTTGGCAGTGGCCTTTCTAAGCACGATCGTATCAACAGTCATAGGAGTCTTTCTTGGTTTAATATCTGGATATATCGGCGGTCTTTTCGACAGGACACTTTCCCTAGTAATGGACAGCCTCTACTCTCTACCCGGCCTGATTGTTGCAATAGCACTTGCAGCCTTCCTGGGGACTGGGCTAGTCAACATGTCCCTCGCAATTGCCGTAGCCTATATACCCTCGTATTTCCGCATGGTGAGGGGCAACGTGTTCTCTCTAAAAGGAATGCCATTTATAGAGGCATCCAAGATTGCTGGGGCCAGCCCGCTTAGCATAGCTCTTCGCCAGATACTGCCAAATACCTTCCCGTCAATAGCTTCTCTTCTCCCCATAACTTTTGCAGACGCAATTATAACAGAGGCAGGCCTGTCCTTCCTCGGGCTAGGCATAGAGCCACCTACACCAGACTGGGGCTTCGACCTAAACAAGGGCAGACAATTTTTCTTGGCTGGGTACTGGTGGATAGGAATCTTCCCGGGACTAGCAATAGTCATCACTGTGCTGGGATTCCTCCTACTAGGCGAGGGGCTAAACGAGGTTCTGAATCCTAAGAGGTGGGAGGCGTGACCCTGCTAGAGATTAGAAACTTAAAAGTTAGCTACAACACGAGGCGAGGGAAAGTTGAAGCACTCAGCGGCGTTTCGCTCGATGTCGAGCAAGGAGAAGTCTTGGGAGTCGTTGGCGAAAGCGGCTCGGGAAAGAGTACACTGGGGCTGGCAATCATGAGACTCCTGCCCCGATACTCACAGATAGAACAGGGGAAAATATTCTTCGACGGCAGAGATATCCTAAAGCTTGATGATGAAGCACTGAGAGAGATGCGTGGAAAAGAGGTATCCATTGTTTTCCAGGATCCGTACTCTTCCCTCAACCCTGTAAGAAAAATAGTGGATCACTTCATTGAATTATTTGCAGAGCATGGCTACACCTACGAAAAAGAGGAAATAGAGAAAATGGCGTCCCAGCTTCTAGAAAAAATGGGGGTGCCACCAGAGAAATTACACGACTATCCCCACCAGCTAAGTGGGGGACAAAGACAAAGAGTAGCGATTGCTCTTGGTCTAGCCCTAAATCCAAAGCTCCTTATAGCTGACGAGATAACAACTGCGCTTGACGCACTCGTAGAGGCACAGATAGTAGAGCTCCTCAAAGAAATAAAGAAGGAATACAAGACTTCCATAATGTTTATCACACATAACATGGGCCTCGTTGCCCAGCTGGCAGACCGCATAGCTATAATGTATGCAGGGAAACTAGTTGAAGTTGGTAAGGCAAGAGAGGTCATAGAGAAACCACTGCATCCCTACACAAAAGCACTGCTCTCGGCTGTGCCGAGAATAGGCGGCTCCAAAGCTCTTCAGCCTATACCGGGGGAGCCTCCCGACATGAGGAAGCCACCCTCTGGATGCCGTTTTCACCCAAGATGCCCCCTCGCTACAGACCTATGCGTGAGGGAAATCCCAGTTCTCAGAAACATAGGTGACAGATATGTCGCATGCCACTATGCATGAAATCCTTAGGGTAGATAACCTAAAGGTATATTTCCCGCTGAAAAGAACAATCGAAGACATAGTGGCAAGGAGACAGAGATTCCTCAAGGCAGTTGACAATGTGTCTTTCAATATGCCTGAAGGAGCAATAATGGCCCTTGTAGGCGAAAGCGGGTCGGGAAAAACAACTATAGCCAGAACCGTCGTCGGCCTCGTCGAACCCACAGATGGCCACGTCTATTTCAGGGGCCGAGATATCTTTAGCCTGAAGAGGGAGGAATTCAAGGTATACAGAAGAAAAGTACAGATGATTTTCCAGGATCCAGCCGTAAGCCTAAACCCGAGAATAAAGATAGGGGATCAAGTCAAATATCCCCTAGACGTTAACAAAATAGGAACAAAAGAGGAGAGAGTAGAAAAGACAATGAAAGTCCTAAAGGATGTAGGTTTATCCCCGCCAGAAGACTTCTACAACAGGTATCCACACCAGTTGAGCGGTGGACAGAAGCAGAGAGTAGCCATTGCAAGGGCACTAGTCCTAGAACCAGAGCTCCTAATAGCAGACGAGCCAATCTCAAACATAGACGTCTCCGCTAGAGCCCAGATCCTAAACTTGTTACAACAGCTAAGAGACAGGCTTCACCTGTCTATTCTATATATTACACACGACCTCTCCTCTGCATGGGCCATCTCAGACCAGGTAGCAGTAATGTACCTTGGCAAAATCGTGGAAATGGCGCCTACCTCAGAGATTTTCAGTAATCCTCTACACCCGTATACTCAAGCCTTAATCTCGGCCGCCCCCTCACTGAATGGCTTCCCCCTGGCTAGGAAGACAAAACTAAGGGGAGAGATTCCGAGCCCAGTAAACCCGCCTGGTGGTTGCAGGCTTCATCCAAGGTGTCCCTTCGCCATGCCTGCTTGCAGGGAAAAAGAACCTGAAATTATAACTTTAGGAAGGGATCATATTGTGGCATGCCACCTTTACTCGAAAAGCTAGGATAACAGGAATTTCTCGGCTATCTCTATGAAGCCTTCGCTATAAGGCTTGCTTGCCACGTAGTCGGCTCTCTTCTTTACCTCTTCTGGTGCATGGGAGGGGCAAGCAGAAAAGTCGGCCACTTCAAACATTCCTAGGTCTACCTCGCTGTCCCCTATAGCTATTATCCTCTCGGGGGATTTGCCCAGGAGTTCCAAAACCTTTCTAACGCCGAACCCCTTGTTTATACCTGGTGGATGCACATGCAAAGCAACCCCACTATACATCACCTCGTAACCCAGCCCCCCGAAAACACTTCTTGCCCTCGACACAGCAACACTCGGGTCTACGCCCCTCTTTACAACAAAGGCTACGTCGACATGCCGATACATGTTCTGCCAGCTGTCCTCCAGGCAACACCCAAGCTCCTCCATTGCCACGCGGATAACCCTCTCCTTGTCAATATTGCCCAAAACATGCAAGGCATTTTCGAAGCCTACTACTCCACCGTTCTCGGCAACGACTACACCTGAGCTTGGAAGATACCTAGCCAAGCCGTAGACTATTGGAAAGGCAGTAGCGCTTGCAAATGATACGAGAAAACCCTTCTCGACCAGCCTCTCTAGCACACCAACAACCCTGCTACCAATCTTGCGGTTAAAGTCCGTCAGAGTCCAGTCAACATCAATAAATACCGCAGCCTTCATCAAGCCAAAGTTCACCTAAAGCTAAAATATTTTTTCTTCTCGCACAAAAATCCTATAACCAGTTTCAGTTTTCAACTTTACGTTTTACAACCAATACCGGGGAGCGATAAAAATATAATATTGTTCTTCACACTATGTGTTGTATGGGCACTGAGAATTTTGAACCATATTATATGGGTCGCCTCGTAGTTATTGAGGGTGGTAATCCTTTTTTCTTTGATGTTGTTTTGTCGCGGGAGGCTGTTAGGGCTGTAGGCATAATAGAGGAGGTTGCGAGGGTTTTCCGAGAGGAGAACGCGTCGATACTCTTGTTTAAGGCTAGTGTTCCGCCTAGTGGCGTCGAGGGCGAAGTTAGGATAATTGTCTCTGCAGACCTGAGGGACGAGAAGCAGGCAGAAAGAATAGCCCAAAAGCTTAGACGCATCCGCTATGTTTCAAGGGTAGAATACGCAAAGCCAATAATCCCGGGTGTAGGCGTAGACGCCTGGAGCCACCCACAGATGCTGCACGGCGACAGGGCGCTAGTACTCTCAGAGATCTATATGAGAGAGATTATGGTTTTCGGCTGGGGCGGCATCGGCCCAGGCTTCGCCGGCCTCATGTATAGGGCCTTTTTCGAGGCCGGCCGGAAGATGTACGACGAGCTGTACGCAAAGCTAGTCAGGACCCGCGAAGACTTCATAAAGCTACTAGAGGCCAGGGCGAGGCTACTTGGCTGGGGTGTGCTAAAAGTCGTAGAGCTAACAGAAGACAAGGCAGTCTTCAGGGTATACGACAACATAGAGTGCATGAGCCTCAAGGGGATAGAGGGCGCAGAAAATTCTATGCTCAGAGGCCTAATAGCGGGAGTCCTCTCTGGCTACTGGAAGACAGACGTATACCACATAAAGCCAGCAGAAACAAAATGCATAGCCAGGGGAGACCCATACTGCCAGCTAGAATACAGAAAAGAAAAATACGAGCCACTAGTATAAAAAATATTTGTTTTTCGATTTTATTTTCCTGTGCCACTTGTTAGAACTGTTTGCCCAAGGGACTGCTACGACACCTGTCACCTGCAAGTTGTAGAGAAGGCTGGCTTGACTCAGGTTTTGCCGGATCCGTCAAACGAGTTCACCAGTGGTTTTCTCTGTGCAAGAGGCGTTGCTGACCTTAAAAGGGCTTTTTCCAAAGAGAGGATCCTTTACCCACACTTGAGGAACAAGGGAAAACCCAGTCTAGGGTTCAAAAGGATAGGCTGGAGCGAGGCCCTTAATATCGTGGCCGAGAAAATCACGGAGACTATAAGGGACTATGGCCCCGAAGCATTGCTCCACGTGGAGTATGCGGGTAACATGGGTCTCCTGGCCTGGTACTATCCCCAGAGGCTGTGGAACTGGCTACAGGCAACGATGACGGATTATAGTATATGTAGCAAGAGCGGGCACGCCGCGCTTTCGCTCCACTACGGCTTAAGCTACGGCAGGTTGCCCGAAGAGATGAAGGGCTCAAAGCTATTCGTATTCTGGGGATTCAACGCCGCCGTAAGCTCTCCGCATTTCTGGGCCCTGGCCCTGAGGGAAAGAAACAAGGGCGCACTGATAATAGCAATAGACCCAAGAAAATCTGAGACAGTGGAACGGAGCGATTTCTCCATTAATCCCAGGCCCGGCACAGACGTGGCCCTAGCCTACGGAGTAATGAATATCCTGATTTCTGAGGAGCTCTACGATAAAGACTTTGTAGAAAAGTACACCATTGGCTTCAAGGAGCTAAAAAATGAGGTGTCAAAGTGGCCACCTAGCCGGGTCTCCGAAGTCACAGGCGTCGATGTTTCTTCCATTAGGAGGCTTGCAGAGCTATACTCCGAGAAAAAGCCAAGCGTCACCTTTATTGGTCTCGGTATCCAGAAGAGCCTAAACGGGGCGCAGGCCGTTAGGGCTATCTCTCTCATACCTGCTCTGCTAGGCATCCATAGGGGCTTCTACTATACAAACAGCAGGAGATGGCTAGCCAACATTGCAAAGGTCACAGGGGAAGAAATCTCGAAGCCAAAGCGAATCGTTAGCCAGGTGGCTCTGGCCGAGCACATCGAGAGGGGCGAGTTCAAGTTCATCTTTGTCTACAACATGAACCCTGCCTTGACCCTTCCAGGACAAGAGAAGCTCCGCAGAGGATTAGCGAGGGGAGACGTGTTTGTCGTCCAGTTCGACACGCATTGGAACGAGACTTCCATGTATGCAGACATCGCTCTGCCTGCCACAACCTACCTCGAGAAGTCAGACGTAGTCCTGCCCTATGGACACAACTATGTCGCTTTCTCGCAAAGGGCCATTGAGCCGCAGGGCGAAAGCAGAGACGAGACGTGGCTCACATGCGAGCTAGCGAAGAGGCTTGGAGCCCCAGAATGGGTCTGCATGGATCCAATCCAGGTATTAAGGGAGGCACTAGAGGGGGCCATAGAAGGCACATTCGAAGACCTATTGAGCGGGAAAGTTCTGAGGCTCAAGACGCGTCCACTAGACGCGTACCAGACGCCCAGCGGGAAGATAGAGCTATACTCAACAACTGCCATTAAACTAGGCTATAGCCCCTTGCCAGAGATGGAATACCTGACAGGCAAGGGTTTCGTTCTCCTCAACTCTGCTACCCCGAAATATACCCATACACAGTTCCGCGATGTCTACGGGCCCATACCAGCAATTGTCCAGATAAATCCAGAGGACGCCATGGAACTTGGGATAAGGGACGGAGAAGAAGTTGTGCTCTACAACGAAAACGGGGAGGTAAGAGTCAAAGCACAAGTAGTCGACAAAGTCCCCAGAGGTGTCCTGTGGTCTCCTAGGCAGCTTATAGACTTGAACGGTAGGCCCCAGAACACTCTTGTCCCGACGACAACCCAGAAGATAGGAGGCGGCCCGGTCTTCAATTCTGTAATGGTATATTTGAGGAAGCCTAATTCCACTGGCTAAACCGTTGGACAGCGAAGAAGATATTAGGCAGATTCAACAATACAGTTTCGAGGCAAATGGAGATAACCAGCCCCATAGTAAACTTTCTCGTAGTGGTCGCGGCGCTCATCATAGCTATTGCCTCAACATTCTTTTACCCCGCTTCTTACTCCATCTTTGTATTCCTGCTTGTTACTGGGTCGTGGCTCGTCTTGACAGCTTTCCTTACAAGGAGAAAACGCGGCGTGACAAGGTATCCTGCTAGCGCTGTTCGCTCCCTGTACGGCGGTCTAATGCTTTCCGTTTCTGCCGCAGGCATCCTTTTCCTCGACTCTTTGGACTGGAGGATAGCTGTCATAGTTTTTCTAGCGGGTATTGGTTTAACAGGCGTGGCTTTCTATCTGCTAGCTAAACAATAAATACATGGCGAATTCCTTTTCTGTATGGCTAGGCTTCCAGAACAGTTCCTAGAGTGGAACTACTATGGCCGTAAGAGGCTTCTCGAAAAGCTCTTGTCGGGAGGCATGACCCGCGAAATGGCTTTAGAATTCATGAGGCATACACCTGTCCTCGTAACGGCGGCAGAGGTCGACGGCCGAATCGAGGTAAATGGGAAGGTGGTGGGCTCAGGCTACGTTGCAAGCAAGGACTACCTTAGTGAAAAAATAAAGGTCTTCAGGGAACACATCAAGGAGTCAGACGAGAAATATAACAGTGGAGTCGGCTACGACAAAATAGAAGAAGAACACCTCCTAAGAGGGGTTAAGCTCCTCCTGGAGCATATATACCTCGAAAAAGAGAGAGCCGACCGAGAAATCGACTTCGAAGTTCTTGCTACAATCGAGCTGGCAAAGCAAAGCCCCCACTCTTCTAAGCATACCTGGAGCCTGATCCAGAAGAACCCCCGCGTAAGCCTTGTCTACTATCAACCCCCAGCACTTAGCTATGAAATCAAGGGCCACGCCTCTATACACCTAGACGACCAGCTACACGAATTTGTCACCCTTGTCCACGACTCTTTCCACTATACGCCTCCCCAGGCTAGAAGCGATAGACCAGTATACATTATACACGTAGAAGAGGTCTACGACAACAGTGCAAGCCCCAAGGGTTTCGGGAGAAGACTGGTATAAAAAGAATCCTTTTCACTTCAAAAGCTTTATTGTTTTTACCTCGTATGGAGCCATCTCCACAAGAATCTCGCCATCCCTTGTCTCAATTTTGCCCAGCGAGTTAAGCTCCGGAATGTCTACCTCTACGGCTTCCCTAAAGACAGCGTTGAGCTTTACCCTTGTCTTCACATTCCTGCTTTGAGGGTTATAAAGCCTAATGACAACACCGTCTCCGTCTTCTGACTTCTTGAATGCTCCCAATAGGACCTCTGGGGGCTCAATCTCGATGAAGCTTTCAGCCATGCCTGCAGGGGACCCGGTATCAAATATTACTGGGTCGTAGAGAACCTCGCTGGACACGAAGGGAACCCTTGCCTCCTCGTAGCCGCCTAGATGGGGGTAGATATAGTAGGTGAACTCGAACTCGCCCAAGTCACTCCACGGGTTGGGGAAGAGAGGCGACTTTATGAGGCTAAGGCTGACAGCTTCCTCGCTTACAGAGTAGCCGTGCCTGCTCGGAGAGATAACTGCAAATCCAACTTCTCCATTGGATATGTCGACCCATCGGAGAGCCGGAGACTCGAATTTAGCCTTGTCCCAGCTCGTCTTCCACGAGGGGCTTCTCTCCACTACGCCGTATGGCGTCTCGAAGACTGCCCTTAAAGGCTTAAATGACGGCTTGAACCAGGCCTTGAGCAGGTAGCCCTTGTCGTACCACTCCAGCCTCGTCTTGACCTCGACTACTGGGCTCGAATCGTAGACGCATATTGTTTGCTTGATCCTCGACTTCTTATAGCTCTTCTCATACTCGATACATGCCTGTAGGGGTCCATTCGAGACGATTCTTGGCTTTGAGACTGTGACTGTGTCTTCCCACTGCGTCAGAAAGTCATCTGTAAGTTCCCACGCATCAAACACCCCAGGCTTGTCCACGTGTATCCTGAGGGAGTTCGAAGGATAGGATAATATTTCCCTGCCGCTTGGCACGAGCTTTAGATACTTGATTTCTCCGTTGCTAGCAACAAAAAGCTCGAGGACCCCGTTGTTGACAAGTACCCCGTCATCTTTTTCTTCAACGATGATTGAGCCCCTCGGTTCACACTTAGACTCGCCTATCTCCATGCTCCTATACCCGGCAGGAGGCAACTCGACCTCTACCAGCAACTCCTTTCCGTTGTCCTGGCAACGAGCACCTTTGGGTTGCAGGTGCCTCGGCACGGAAACGATTGCTTTCCGCCCCCATGGCAGAGGGTTAAAGAAGCCCACATTGCCGGAGCCACCATTAGTTAAGGATTGTAGCCCCTCCTTCGTGATATCGGCCAGTTCTTGGATCGCCCTCGTAAGCTCCCTGGTTGCTTCGTCGTATACCTCCATTATGGATGACCCTGGCAAGACGTCGTGGAACTGGTTGAGGAGCACAGTTTTCCAGATTCTTTCAAGCCTTCTAGCATAGTCTTCACGGGTCTTGAGATACGAAGCAGTTGCGACCAATTCTGCAATGTATAGGTTCTTTTCGGCTCTCCACATCAGCTCCTTTACCGGGAGATTCGTTGTATACGTGCCCCTGTGATACTCTACATAGAGCTCATTGTTCCACACGGGCAACCCGTCTCGCACTTTCTCGATCTTCTCAAGGTAATCCTTCTCAGAGAAGGGCTTTATCCTTGGAAGTCCTGGGACCTTTGACAAGAATGGGAACCGTTCAAGCATCTCGATGGTAGGGCCTCCCCCGCCGTCACCGTAGCCGTAAGCATAGGGTATGAATGGTGCCGAGTCCTTCTCCTTGTACTTTGTCCAGTAGTCCCTTATGCTGTTAGGTGTAAGCATCTCGTTATAGCTGTTTAGAAGTATCTGTACAGGAATAGTTGACCCGTCTACACCTTTCCAGAGGAAGGAGTGGTAGGGAAAAGTATTCGTATCGTTCCAGAGAGGCTTATGCGTAACGAAGACCTTTAAGCCGCTTTTCAACAGGAGCTGGGGAAGAGAAAAAGCAAAGCCAAAGCTGTCAGGTATCCATCCTATACTGCAAGTCCTGCCAAACCTAGAATAGAAATGTCTCTGCCCATAGAGAAACTGTCTCGCAAGGCTTTCACCTCCCACAAGTTGCGTGTCGCTCTCTATCCACATGCCACCCACAGGTATCCATTTGCCCTCCTTGACAAGCCTCTTTATCTCTTCAAATACGTCTGGGTAGTCTTCCTCTATCCACTCATAGTAAAGCGCAGAGCTCTGTGCATAGACTGCCTCATTGTAGTTTTTCAAAAGCTGAATCATGTTTGAAAAAGTCCTCGCGACTTTTTCACGGGTCTCCCTAAATGGCCAGAGCCACGCCGCATCTATATGGCTGTGTCCGAGGGCTAGAATCTCTCCGCTGAGAGTGTTCTCCTTGGATAGAGAGTCAAGCACCGGCAGTATTCTTTCCTCTATCCTGTCAATGGCCTCTCGTAGCTCGTTTATATCTACTGCGCTAATGTCCCTGAGTTTTCCAGCCAAGACGCCGGCGCCATATACTCCAGAAAGCCACGAATAGTCACCATATTTACGTGGTATATCCCCCCTAGGAACCCCCTCCACCGTCTCATAGAGAAGGCTTAGAGCAGCAGTCAACTGTTGGATGCTGGGCGTGACAGATATGTCCCTTAAGGCATTGAATAAGGTCTCCTCTAGCTTCATGCGTAGCTGGTCTCCAGAAGGCAAACTCCTTACATAATCCAAAAGTGATAATAGGTTCAAGGAGAGGTAGAACGCCCTTGGATAAACCTCTACCAGAAAGGCTCTCCTAAGGCAGAGGCTCCAGTCATGGTAGCCGAACATCCTCCGAATCGAGACCCTCATCCTAATGTTCCTCGTTCCAGGCTCCATGGGAAAATAGGTGTGGGCGTCATCTATGCCTCCATAAAGCTTGTCATCTACCTCTAGGGTTGCATTCCCACCCAGGACAACTTTGAAAAACCACTTGTAATCGGTTGGAGGAACCCTTGCCCTCGTCTCTAAGAGGTAGATTCTGTCCGGTTCTGCCTGTATGTGTATCGGCAAGAAAACCTCTCTACCGTTCAGCCTCCAGATCTGTAGGGGAATAAATCGCTGGACAGAGGCCGATAATAAGTCAAAGAGCCTCCTCTCGGCGTCCCAAAGCTTCATAATGTCCGCTAAAAATAGACCTATGAGTTATTAAAACATTACTAATCTGAATTAAAAACAAATTCTCAAAGGGATTGTGCGAAGAAACGAAAGATAAATCGTTAGGCACATGGTTGAAGAGATTGTTCTAGTAATGCGAAACAAATTAATCTTTGTTTTATTGTTCTCCTATTAATGAATAAAAAAATAGTGCAAGCTATAATTGGGCCTATCTTGTTTTTCCTCCTAGCTGTTTTGCCGCCTCTACCATTTGTTACACAAGCCTCCCAGCAAGTCAAAGCACCATTTACAAATGCTCCACAAGTCGCCCTCGGGGGACTAATCTGGGTGGCAACGTGGTGGATATTCGAGGTTGCACCTCTCGGCTTGACGGGTCTCCTCGCGGCAGCACTCTTCAGCTTTCTGGGCTTTGTCTCGTGGGGGGACTCCCTAAAGAGCTTCACTGACCCTATTATATGGGTCTTTATGGGTGGCTTTGTCCTGGCCAAGGCTTTCCAGGTCTCAGGGCTAGACAGGAGAATAGCACTATGGATCGCAAACCTTTACAAGGGCCAAAACCCAATGATTGCCGCGCTCTTTGTCGCAGGCTTGCCCGTATTCTTTCTAACAATGACTGGCTCAATTACTGCTTCAACTTCCGTAGTATATCCAATAGTCCTCTCTTTCCTGGCGCTTACAAGAGCCTCCGACAGGTACTCAGAAGCCACTCTGCTTCTCTTAGGAGAAGCGGCCACAGCTGGGGCCATGCTCTTCCTGATAAGCACACCGCCAAACCTAATAGCGAAACAAGTGATCGAGTCAAATGTCCCAGGGCTAACCCTCACCTTTTTCGACTGGTTCATCGTGGGGACAGTCCAGGCAGTAATCGGTCTACTCATCGTATGGATAATAGTCTTCGCGGTTCTAGGAGTTAAAAAGGAACACTCGCTCGAAAAACTGCAGGAAATAGTAGTCCAAGAAAGGGCAAAGTTGCCCCCAATGTCTATCCGCGAAAAAATAGTTCTAGGAGTCTTCCTCTTTGCTCTCTTCTTGTGGCTTATACCCGGGCTCCTCAACATAGCCGCAAACCTAGACCCAAACCTGCAAACACTAGCCAAGACTGCCTCGAGCCTGCTCCCTGAAGCTGTACCAGCCGTCCTAGCGATTCTCCTCCTCGGGCTAATAAAAGTGCAAGGGAGACCGCTCCTAACATTCAAAGAGATATCGGAAGGAATAGACTGGAACGTCGTCTTCCTATTTGGAGGCGGCCTGGCCATGGGGAAAGCACTAGACTCTAGCGGTTTTTCCAGCTGGATAGGTCTCATCGTAACAAATAGCAGTATACAGCTCAACACCTACACACTTAGTATTATCGGCGGAGTTCTAGGATTCCTAATTACTTTCCCAGCATCAAACACTGCATCAGCAATAGTAGCTGCTCCACTAATTGCAAAGATCGCAAAAGCCGCAGGAGTCAACCCAGTCGCTCCAGTAATCACGACTGCCCTAGCATGTTCTATTTCCTCGGCCATCCCCTCCACGACACCGCCAATGGCGATAATCTACGGCTCTGGAAAAGTAAACATAAAGAACATGTTCAAGGCAGGATTCCTAGCCGACGTCACACGTCTCCCAATCCTCGTACAACTCTTTCTATCGCTTAAAGGATTATAGCCCCAAGGGTTACCTTTTTAAGATGCAATGGGTAAAAAGCAGGCATGGGTGAAATCTTAACTTACACGTTGCTTCAAAGGCTGGACTCTTTAGAAAAAGTTTTCAGGGCAAACCTTCAGCTCGCTAATACACTGAGGAACTATATATCGAGAAAACTAGAGGAGCTCAGGAAGCGTGAGGGAAGCGACTTCAGCCTCAAAATTATGGATTTCTGCGGGACACATGAATGGACCATTGTACATTTCGGCTTGAGGAGCCTCATGCCAAAGGGAATAGAGCTGGTCGCGGGGCCCGGTTGCCCAGTCTGTGTGACTCCCTCCTATTACATTGAGCAAGCCATTAGACTCTCCCTGGAAGGCATAACAATCTACACGTATGGAGACACGTTCAAGTTGCCAGCAATTAATCCGGTAGACGGGGTCAGTTCACTGGAAGAAGCCAGGGCCAGGGGAGGCCGGGTAAAGCTTGCTCTCTCCCTTATGGATGCCATAAGAGACGCAAAAGCTACAGGTAAAGATTCCCTCTTCCTGGGAATAGGCTTCGAGACAGTTGCTCCTGGCTATGCCAGAGCATTGGTAGCAGACATGTTGCCCCCAAACCTCAAGCTCCTAAGCCTGGTCAAGCTGACGCCCCCCGCGATGTTCTATTCCCTGGACATACTGCGAGACAAGCCAACTGACGCGCCCGTAATGGGGGTGATTGCCCCGGGTCACGTCTCAACAGTTACGGGTGCCAAGGCCTGGGTCCCGGTGGCGGAGCACTTCGGTATACCAGTAGTTGTTTCAGGGTTCGAGCCGATAGATGTCTTGTCGTCTATTGCTGAAATCATGAGGCAACTCGTAAACCGGGAGGCAAGCGTAAAAATAGAGTACACGAGGGCAGTGACATGGCAGGGAGACCTAAAAACCCAGGCAATGATACATAGAGCCTTCGAGGTAGCCGACGATGCATGGAGAGGGATAGGCTTTATACCCCTAAGTGGACTCAGAATAAGGGAAAAATACTCCAAGAACGATGCACGCGAAGCATATGGAATAAGGGAACTAACACCCGCAGAATGGAAAAAAGACACACCCCCAGGATGCAGGTGTGCAGAAGTCACCCTGGGAAAGGCAAAGCCCACAGACTGCCCAATGTTCATGAAAAAGTGCACCCCCGAGAAGCCCTACGGCCCCTGCATGGTCTCAATAGAAGGAACCTGCGCCGTCTGGGCTAGGTTCGGCGGGGGAGGCCTGGCACAAGAAATAGCCGCAGAGCTAGAGCAAATCTAACCAAATACATAAACACATAAATAGAAGCCTCGAACCATTCTACCTTATGTGTTGGGGGACGCCAGCAGTTGTTCTCGAGCTAAGCCAAGACGGCTCCACAGCCAAGGTTGACTATGGCGACGGGGTCGTCAGAGAAGTCTTTGTAGGGATAACAGAGGAGAAACTATCAAGAGGAGACATCGTAATGGTACACGCAGGAGTAATAATTTCCAAGCTGACGCCGGAAGGCCTCCGCGAGGAAATAGAATTCATAAATGGCATACTCCAAGAAGCTGGGGAAAGCGAGAACCTGCTTGCCCAGCTCAGACAAAACGTTATAGAACTGGCCGAAAAAATAAAGAGCGGAAACGCTTAACCTCCTATTCTCGCCACCTAGGTGTAGGGCAACATCCAAAACGTGAAACATTAATAATATCCTATCATAACCAGTTGGTAGCTGAGGAGTATGCAGGAGGACACCTCTAAGGTCATAGAGCTGGCCGACGGACAGGGCGGAGTCGAGACAATGAGGCTCCTCGAAAAGCTCTTCTTCAAGCGTGTGGAAGAAAAACTCAAGAAGGTCGAGGGGGGCGTCGGCATAGATTTCCCAGACGACGGCGCCCTAATACCGCTTCCCGACGGTTCATACCTCGTCGCCACAGCGGACGCCTACACAGTTAACCCACCATTCTTTCCAGGTGGAAACATTGGGAGCCTCGCGGCACACGGCTCAATAAACGACGTAGTGATGATGGGTGGAAAGCCAATAGCGATGCTCGACACAATAGTGGTAGAGGAGGGCTTCCCCCTAAAAAGCCTCGAAGAAATAGTCGACTCTTTCCTCTCTGTGCTCAGAGCCGAGGGAATACCCCTTATTGGTGGAGACTTCAAGGTCATGCCGAAGGGACAGCTAGACAAGATAACAATAACAACAGTCGGCCTGGGGATCACTAGGACCCCCATAGTCGACAAGCCTAGGCCCGGAGACAAAATAGTGGTCACAGACTTCGTGGGCGACCACGGCGCAGTCATCCTCCTAACCCAGATGGGAATGGAGAACGCCGAGGAAATAGCCTCTGGCCAACTAAAAAGCGACACAAAGCCATTGACACCCCTCCTAAAGGTACTCGAGAAATATCCCGGAAAAATAAACGCGGCACGGGATCCCACACGTGGAGGGCTCTCAGCCATCCTAAACGAGTGGACAAAGGAGAACGGGTTGCTTGCGGTCATAGAAGACAGCAAAGTCCCAGTCAGGCCATCCGTGAAAAGGTTCGCAGAAATGCTCGGAGTAGACCCCCTATACCTCGCCAGCGAAGGCGTCGCAGTGCTATCTGTCTCCCAGGACGCCGCAGAACAATTCGTAGAAGACCTAAGGAGCAACGGCTTCCCAAACGCCACAATCATCGGAGAAATACGCGAGCACCCCAAGTACAAGGGCTATGTCCTCCTAAAAACAGACATAGGCGGACACAGGATACTCGAGCCACCAAGAGGAGTAATAGTCCCACGCATCTGCTAGAACATAAAATTCTCTCCAAGCCCCTACATGCGCGCGCAGAAAGAATAGTTAGATGTTTATTTTCCTGAATGCGTCTAATATTTCTTCCATATTTTTATGCAACCTAGAAAGAATTGAGGGCGTTGTGTGCCTCTATAGTTGTACTTGTGTGTGCCTTGCCTTTTACTGCAGACTGGGCTTCTTGCTGGCCATTTTTAGAGCGATTTCGAAGTCGTTTAGCTCCATGAAGGCCTCTGATAACAGGTAGTGGTACTTTTTGGGGTCCCGGTTTATCACGATTAGTCCTTCGCTTAGAGCCTTGTATCTGAGGAGTGGGGGCGACTCCTCTAGTGGGACAATGTCTATTTCGACTGAGAGTTTTTTCTCTAGCTGTGAAGCTATTTCGGTCAACTCTCTGAAGGCGAGGGGTCTAGACGTGATTATTCCAATGTCTACGTCTCGAACGATCCTTCTCCGGAGCACAGAGCCAAATATGACGGCTATCAATATGTAGTCATATTTTTCTAGGACTTCTTTGACAGCCCCCTTTACTTTTTCCAATTCAACTTCGTAGTAGTTTATACTCATACCGAGGACAACTCTTCCACTTTCCTTATAAACTCAATAATACATTCAAAATCATTTTTATGTCTCGATATATCTGGTCGTCCTTAACCATCCAGTACCTATGCGTAATAATGTTCCTTAAGCGTATGATGTCCTCAAGATCCTTACAGCAATATAAATTAATTCTCTGACAAACCTCTCTAACACACTCAGTGTTAGATCGGGGTCTCATCCCAAAAAATTCCAAGACTAGATGAAGGCAAATAGAAGCTAGTGATTCGGCAAGGACTATGATGTTATATCTCATGGAGTATACTTCATCTATCCTCCGCCAGACACCGGGGTAAAGATTTTAATTTGGGGCGAAATCTTTTTCCTATGAAATTGAGGTATGGAGACATAGTTCTCACAATCGAGGAAGAAGGCGTAAACATCAACTCAGAAATCTGCATAGATGTTTTCAAATCCACGGAGTGCAAACAACACATTTACACTAGACCGATCGAGAACACAAGTCAAGTTATGCAGCTATCTCCAGAGGAGAGAGCTGAGACACGGGGTACCCGTGTTAGGGCTTTCCCATGTAAGCCATGCATTGGGAATGATGAGACAGGCGGGGAGGCGACCCAGAGTTACCTCGTAAAAAGCCAAGGCTTTTCAATTTATTTTCACGGGTGCAGACACATGCCCTGCAACCTTGAGGGTCTCCAGGACGAGAAGATCGACATCCTTATCCTAAAAATTGGTCCCGAAAACATGTCCCCAGAGGAGGCATCCGAGCTCGTGAAAACACTTAAACCAGCGCTAGCGATACCTCTATGTCATGTACCCGAGGATGGGCATAAATTTAGAGACTTAGCATCTCCATATACACAGGTCGTCTTGTCTATATAGGTGGATAGCATGAGTTCCCAGCGCATAGTTCCACCTGCCGCACGTTTCAAGGTGATGACACTAGCAGAGTACAAGAAGGTCTACCAAGAGAGCATAAGGGACCCAGTAGACTTCTGGGCAAGGCAATCCAAGAAACTCTTGTGGGAAAAGCCCTGGACCAGCGCCATTACAGGTGAGCCCCCCAGGTCAAGATGGTTTGAAGGCGGGAGACTAAACCCCTACCAGAACGTAATGGGAAAGCACAGGGACACGCCTGTATGGAGCAGGGCCGCGACGATCTACGAGTCGGAAGAAGGCGACGTAGAAATATTGACGTACAGGCGGCTAGACGACATGGCTGGCAGAATAGCGGGCTGGCTAGAGTCACAGGGCGTTTCGAAGGGAGACTGGACCCTGCTATATGCTCCACCAACACCAGAAGCCATAGCGTTTATGCTTGCATCTTTACGCCTAGGGGCACCCTTCGAGCCCATATTCACTGGATTCGGCTGGTACGAGCTCGCAAAACGTTTGAGGAACAGGTCCCCAAAGGTGGTCTTCGTCGTGGACGGCTACAAGCGTAGAGGAAAAGAAATAAGCCTAGTCGAGACCACAGAAAAAGCTATAGAGGCCTCTGGCGTAGAGACGAAGATCCTCGTATCCAACAGGCTGGGGTTGAGGCTTCCACGACTCCATGAGACATATCCACTAGACGACGCTCTCCGCAAGAACCACACAGCAGATAGCAGGGTAGTCGACTCCAGCGACCCTATTTTCGGTCTTCACCCAGGCTACGAAGACGACTTCAAGCCCGTAAGCTTCCCAGCTGGCGGATACTTGACACAGGCATATGCCACCTCCTACTGGCTCGGTCTCAAGCCACTAGAAGTACTATTTAACACTGTCTGGCCCGGCTGGATCACGGGGGTAACCTACCTCTTATTCGGACCCCTAATGACGGGCACGACAATTGTCCTTTACGACGGGGCCCCAGACTGGAGAAGCTGGGACAGGTGGTTCACGATACTCGAAAGATACGCTGTTACAATATTCCTGACGACTTCTGGCGCGCTTAGGGCTCTCTCAAAGCAGAGCCCAGAGACCTACAGGAAGCATGACTACGACACCCTGAAAGCCATACTCGTCACAGCCGAGCCGCTGGACACAGATACGTGGAGCTGGGCCTACAGGAATCTGGGAACACTTCGAAGCCCAATAATAGACTCGGATCCCACTGTCCTCTCAGGAGCAATACCAGTCGTAAACCTATACATACAGAGCGAGATAGCAACCTTTGCGACAGGCAACCTCCCAAGCTACACGTTCCCACACATAGTTCCAGGAACTAATGGTCCGCCGATACCCGGCTTCCACCTGGACATACTCAGCGACGGCAGGTTAGTCGTCAAGAACCCGTGGCCAGCCATGCCAGTCGAGGCGCCTCAAGAATACTATGAAAAATGGTCAGAAGGCTTTTACGACACAGGCGACCTAGCCACCTACACGATCGACGGCTACATTCAGGTGCTCGGCAGGAGAGACACAGTCATGAAGATAAACGGCTACAGGATAAGCCCCGGGGCGATCGAGAAAGCCATAGAAACATTGCCCGGCGTAAAGAGGGCACTTGTTGCAGGCAAGCCGGACCCCCAGAAATTCGAAGCCCCTGTAGTCATCGTTGAGGGCAGGGCCGAAGCTGAGCAAGTAAGGAAGCTGATCCGAGAATACATTACCCCCATCGCTGACCCGGCAAAGATAAATTTCACAGACAAAATCCAGTACGCCACCAGACACGAACTAAAGAACAAGCTGAGGAATCTCTAGGGCGGAATTTTTAAGACCATCATTTCCTCGAATCCTCGAAAAATTAACAGTCGCAAGGTAAGATTATTTGCTCTAAATAAAGTCCTCAAGAAATATCTTCATCTTTTTTCCTCTCCTCTAATAGTTCTCGGTAAGCCTCCTCAAAGCCAGCAACAGGTTTACAAGCCTCTTCGAGAAGCTCAGGCCTTCTTTTCTTTATCAACAAATACCTAATAGCCTCGTTCAAATCAACCCTCCTTCCCAGCTTAAGCTGCAGCTCAGAAGCTATTCTTAACAAAGCTTCTTTGACATCTTCCGTTACAGATATTGTTGTTGTCATATCTACTATAGTTGTTATAGTAAATATATCAAATTTTCTGAGACTGAAATTCCAAAAAATTTGATGTTTCCTAGAATTTTCCTCTTCTAGTTTTCAACACTAATTCCCAGAGAGTAAACTAACAGTAGTAAAGCGTGAGGCAACTTGCCCTCAAGAGCAGTTTCAATTTGCATTCCATCTCACCTTATTTAAAATAAGCTAAATAGTAATGCTTTCGGGGACTTTAGGGAAAAATCTATTCACTTTTGTGTGCCTCATGTCTTGGTCTGGCTAGCAAGGAAATTTTTCAAATGTCTCTTGCACTTAATATTTTAATTGAAAACTAGTTACCCTAATCGAATTACTTATCTATGAGCTTATGTTTTTATCGGCAAGGTATCTATGGAGAGCTGTCCCAGGCGGCGACGGTGGAGACGCTCGGTGTGGAGAAAAGAAGCCACCACTAGTTCTGGAAACTTGGAGGAAATATTCTTTATACCGACTAGTGCGCCGGCAAGCATATTTAGACCAGAGGAAGTTGTCGAGCTATACCCCGAGGAGCTATTGGCGCTAAAGCTTGTCTATGCAGAAGACCTAGAGGTCGACGAAGCAGCGGCGAGGCTAGGCTTGTCCAAGGCGACCTTCTGGAGGATGCTCGACTCGGGCAGAAAAAAGATGGTTACAGCTATCCTGCAACTGAGACCTATAAAGATAGTTTTCTCAGAGAAAGCATCCATGGAAAAGACAGAGTAAAGCTTAAATATATGAAACCTATTTCACTTTTGATGAAAAACATGGCATGGGGATGGTGGGGAAAAGGTAGATGGGCAAGAGGACCATGGCCAGGAAACGGGCCATTTTCATACCTGCCTCCATGGGAGAGGCCCGGCTGGGTCTACGGCCCAGGAGCATGCTGGTGGCTTTATGGCGCGAGGGTTCCACCGCCTCCGCCTGGGGTATCCTACTATACGTATCCTGGCTTGACTGCATCAGATTTGGAGGCCTACAAGAATTGGCTAGAGGATGCTAGAGCGAGGCTCGACGAGCAGATAAGAGAACTAGACAAGAGGATAAGGGAGCTAAAAGAAAAACAATAAAGAAATTTATTTCTCTTTTTCTATTTCTTTTATCGTCTCCTCTACCGCTATTAGTACCCCTTTTACTAGGACATCGAGGGGAAGGCTTGCAGGCAACCCCTTCTTTCTCGATGCAATATCTATCGTATATGGGATGTGGATAAATCCAGCCCTCCTAGGATACCCAGTCCTGTCTGAAAGCCTAAGCAGCGTATACATAACATAGTTACAGAGATAAGTACCTGCACTATACGACAGGCTTGCAGGTATACCTTCCTCCTTCAGCCTCTCGACGACCCGGCGTGTAGGTATGGAGGCTAGATATGCTGTGGGGCCCTCGGGGTCTATTGGCAAATCCTGCGGTTTTTCGCCGTCAACGTCTGGGATAGAAAAGTCCATCATGTTCAATGCGACCCTCTCCACCCTGACATGTGTAATCCCACCGTATAGGCCGAGCGCGATGGCTATGTCTGGTCTAAGCTCGCCTACCACTTGCTCAAGTATGGCTTTTGCCCGCCTATAGGCAACAGGCAAAACAACGTGCCGCGCCTCGTGCCCAGCCTCACGTAGCTTTTCGGCCACCCGCGTAGCTACGATTTCAGACGGATTAGTGTCTTCCTCCCCAAAGGGGCCGAAGCCTGAAAGCAGTATTTTCACGAGTCAAGTCTAGGTCTTCAACTACATATTCTTTGCTCCTATGAGCTTCTGCCCGGAATAATTAACCTCTAACTAGGTGATGTATTCACAAGAAGTGCACACGTCCAAGAAGAAATCGTTAAGAAGATTAAGCTCTTGACGGATGACGAAGCTATGCGGAGAAATATGGGAGAAGCGGGACACAGGCACATAAGAAGAAACTTTGCGCGCGCCCAAGAGTGGAGCCCACCTGCTTTCAACAATCATCGGGTAGCCTTTTCTTAATGGAGATCCTTGAAGATGGAAAGGTGATATATGCGGAACTAGAATTCATGGAGAAGGCTCTCTCGATGCTCAAGGAAGTTAGGAAAAAAATGGGATAGAAGGGGTAAGGTATGTGAGGAGAGGTTTTCACAGTGAAGCGCTCTCCGCCCCGCTGTTTAGAGCCTTTTCATAGGAGAAAAATCTACTAGTGGAATGATTTTTCCTTTGTACCGAGCGGGACGTTGCTCAGTCCTCGATTGTTGCCTCTTCGAATACTTTGGCTGCGAAAACCAGGAATATCACTGTTAGGACTGTTAAGAGCCCGATGTCTAGTGCTGGGTCTATGGATGAGACTCCCGTAAGCCAGTACCTCATCCCGTCCACCGCGTATGTGGCTGGGTCAAGGTAGGCGAGTACCTTCATCCAGTCAGGCATAGTGTTTATCGGGTAGAAGATTCCGCTTAGGAACAGTAGGGGCATTGTTATCAGGTTGACTATCATCTGGAAGCCCTCCATGCTTGAAAGCTTTGTTGAAAGCGCTATACCTATGGATGCAAAGCCTAGAGCCAGCATTAGACCGTATAGCACCGCGGGAACCACCCCGTACGGGTTTAGGCCCGGCGCCAGGAAAAACATTAACGTCAATATGACTAGGCTCTGGAAAACCACGACCAGAGAGTCTCCGAGAGCCCTGCCAATGATAACTTCCTTCCTACTTGCAGGCGCTACTAGGGTTTCTTTTAGGAAGCCGAACTGCTTGTCCCATATAACTGACAAGCCGCTCATGAAGGAACCTGTAAGAATGGTCATTGCCACCATGCCCGAGGCGAGGTACGACAAGTAGTCTAGCCCCCCGAACATCTGCCTCGCGCCGGGGAAGCTGAAGGCCCTGCTCCAGCCCATGCCGAAGAAGACAAACCAGATTATTGGCTGGACAATCGACATCACTAGCCTTGACCTCGCGTTGACGAACCTCTTTACCTGTCTATATACCATTGTTATTAAACCCTTCATACCTACCACCTCCTATGAGGGGGCCTAAAGCCCTCCTCTAACGAGTCCCTAAGCTCCCTACCAGTCAAGTGTATAAAGACCTCGTTGAGGGTTGGACGCCTATAGGTGACCTCCCGTATCTTAAGCCCATTAGCCTCGGCAAGCTCGAAAACCTTTGGCAAAGCGGCAGAAGCATTCCTTACTGAGAGCTCGAGCGTGCTATCTGCCACTACACGACAGTTCTCGATAAAGTCGGCCTGGAGACACTTCGGGGGCACGCCGTCCAGCTTCAGGTAGATAACCTCGTTGCCTACGAGGGACTTTAGCTGGTCTGCGGTACCCTCAGCTATAATCTTTCCATGATCCATGATCGCTATCCTGTCGCATAGCTGTTCAGCCTCGTCCATGTAGTGCGTTGTGAGGACAATAGTCATACCCTTTTCCTTCTTTATTGCCATAATGTAGTCCCAGATCTTTACCCTTGTCTGGGGGTCGAGGCCAATTGTGGGCTCGTCCAGGAAAAGAATATCTGGCTCGTGAAGTAGCGACCTAGCTATTTCTAGGCGGCGCCTCATGCCGCCCGAAAAGTACCTTACAAGCTTGTTGGCGTATTGTTTCAGCTCTACGAACTCTAGGAGATCGTCTATCTTCTTCTTGAGCTCTGAGCCGCTGAGCCCGTACAGCATCCCATGGATGTACATGTTGTCCCAGGCAGTAAGCTGGTTGTCAAGGCTTGGATCCTGGAAAACTATACCTATCCTTTTCCTTACCTCTGCCGCCTGCCTAACGGCATCGAAGCCAGCAACCTGGACTTTGCCCGAGGTCGGCTTGAGAAGAGTCGTCAAGATATGTATAGTCGTTGTCTTGCCTGCCCCGTTGGGGCCCAGGAGACCATATATTTCTCCCTCCTTGACCGTGAAGCTTATGCCATTGACAGCTGTCACGTCCTTAAACTTCTTAACAAGGTTTTCAACAACTATAGCCTCCCCCATATCTATCACCCCTCAATAATCCTTAAGACATTGATCTCAAACTCCGCGATCAGCTTCTTTAGCTCTGAAAGCTTTTCTTCGTCGAGGGTTTCAATAGAGTCAAGTAGCTCGTCAACAACGTGGAATAGCCTGTACCCCTTTATCTCCTGGAACTTCTTCCAGCTCCTAGCGACCCTCAATGCTTCATCAAGTTCTGGCTTCCTCAGTTCTAGGAATTCTCTCCCCTTGTTAGTAAGCTTATATATCCTTGTGCTTGAAGGCTCGCCCTCGCGATGCTCAATCTCTATCAGGCCCTCCTTTAGGAGCTTCTTTAGTATTGGATAGAGAGCACCTGGGCTAGGCTTAAACCCAGAGCTCTTTTCTAGCTCCTTTATTATTCCATAGGCGTGTTGAGGCCCCTTCTCGAGGACTGAGAGGACTAGTAGCTTCAAATAGCCCTTGAACATCAGCTTCTTATTCATATACCTCGTCCGCTCTATAGAAATATCTTACTAATAAAGCTTTCCATTCTCCCGACAAGCACTCCCAGAAACGGGTCAGTGCTCAGCAAACACATCACAGCTCAGTGCTCCAAACCACACCTCATTCCCAAAAAAAGAAGCAAAAAACACTGATTTATTTCTTCAGCTCCCTCAATACCTCGGACACAATCTTGTAGTGGAAGTCCTCCTGGGAAGAAATACTCTTCAACAACACCTTCAAGAGATCCTTAGCCTCTATTTCGAGAAGAGAGGAGTAAATCTTGCTATAAATCTCTTCACCAGCCACGAGTTCTAGAGAGTTAAACTTTTCCAGGAGCCTAGCTATTTCCTCGAGCGACAAATATTCGCGGCGAGAAACTTCCTCAACGGTCTTCTTCATTTGTAATAACATCTGGGAACCTTCCCTACCAAACATTTTTAAACATTGATCCATGTTCTCGGGTCTACCAAAGAAAGTCTCAATTATTTCAGCGTGATTTTTGCTTTCCCGACCAACTATTTCAAGGCTTTTCGCGATCCTTTTATCGTTTATTTTGGTCGCTAGGGCTAAGTAAAACTCTGAAGCAATCTTTTCTAGAAAGTATAAACATTCAGGCCTAATTTTCTCCACAGTGATACTAATACATGTAAAATATTTAATTTTTGCGTAGGATTCATTAAATTAATGCATAGCGTAATGATTGCTTAAATTGTCTTAGAAAGGGGGTTTACTTTTGGGATTCTTTCCATTTTATCTAGAAAATTTCTTAGAAGTTTTTGAAGCAATATTTAAAAAGATAAAACAAATATATTTTTTGTGGCACAAGAAAATATAACAGAAAGATTTAGCTACGGCAAGGTATTCCTCCTGGGCTTCGGTTTCTTCGGAATAAGTATTATATGGTCCATATACAACTCTTACGTCCCGATATTCTTAAAGGACCTCGGGCTCGCCGCGTGGCTAGTAGGCTTCATAATGACAATCGATAACATTTTCGCAGTTGTTCTCCTCCCCTACCTTGGGGCCCTGAGCGACGTTACTAGGACCAGGATTGGCAGACGCAAGCCCTATATTCTTCTAGGAGTGCCTCCAGCTGCCCTTACATTTGCACTTATACCCTTGTTTAGGGGAGACCTCCCATTAATGATGGTAACAATAATAATCATGAACTTCTCAATGGCCCTCTTTAGGTCCCCAGTGATAGCATTCATGCCAGACATAACCCCAAGCGAGAAGCGTAGCCAGGCGAACGGGATCATCAACTTTATGGGTGGAATCGGCTCCTTATTGGCTTTCTTTGTAGGGTCTATTCTCTACAAGATGGATCCCTCTTATCCGTTCATCGCCAGCGCTGTAGTGATGCTTGCGGCATGCATCCTCGTAGTTCTGCTCGTAGACGAGCCTGAACAATTCAAGGTCAAAACAGAGACAATAAGCTTCAGCGAGCTGTTGCGAAAATCTTTCCGGGAAAGCTTCAGCGAGCTAGCAAGCAACCTCCGCGAGGCCTTTACTTCTAGGGAGAAAAGCCTCCTCTTTATGCTTACCTCTATCTTCCTATGGTTTGTAGGATACAACGCTATTGAAACCTTTTTCACTAGCTATGCAAAGTACTACCTCGGAATCGGCGAAGCTACTGGATCCTTTATACTTGGCTTCGTTGCACTGGGCTTCCTGATATTCTCACTCCCAGCAGGCTTTATCGGCGCAAGACTTGGGAGGAAGAGAACAATGACACTGGGGCTTCTAGTAATCGTAGCTCTACTTTTTGTGGCTATGAGTTTTCCATCTAAGCTAGTGGGAAACCAGCTAATCTTGGCCTTTGAAGCAGTCTTCTTCGTTATAGGGATGGCTTGGGCACTAGTCAATGTTAACAGCCTGCCAACAGTAGTTGACATGACAACACGAGAAAAACTGGGCACATATACAGGTCTCTACTATTTTGCGTCTCAGCTGGCCTCAATAATAGCTCCACCAGTGGCGGGTCTCTTCATCGATCTTTCTGGATACTCTGTCCTCTTACCATACTCTATTACTTTCCTAGTCCTATCGGCTTTAACACTTCAGCTCGTACGGAGAGGAGAACCGAGAAGAGGCTACTAAAGGTCTTTTTTTATAAAATTGTTTATTTCTATCTTGTGTAGCTTATGGGTTTCTTTCTCAGCTATGCCTGTAATTCATGAAAGGTCAATGATGTCCTTAACGAGGAGCAATGCAAATGATAGTTTTTCTCTTAGATATCCAGGCAACTCGGCCATTTCCTGTATGTATTTCTGGGTGTGTGCAAAATCATCTAGGAGTTCGTCTCGATTTGCTTTACCCTCTAAAAAGAGCCTGACAGCCCCAGCCTGCAACCTACCCAGCTTTTCAGCGATTTCACTTAGTCCTTGATTTTTGATAATCTCCTCGAGCATGCCTAGAGATTCATATGTGTCGCCCAGGTTTTCGAGGTTCTTAGCGACAAGCCTCATGTCTAGAAGTGAGAGTCTGTCTTCTGGCGGCAGTGTTGGCTCCCTGAGTTTGCCCCTTATAAGCCTCACACTTAGAAAATATAGGCGGTCCACTCTGTCGTCCAGCTGTGACAATTCTTCTGCATTGCCTCTCTTACCTAGCAGTATGTCTACAGCCATGGAAAGCATTTCCCTGGTCACAGAGTCCATTCTCGCAATAATGGATGGTAAATTGTAGTCTGGCTTAACAAAGCACTGGAGTAAGAGCTTTCTATCGCTTTCTTCTACTAGTTCAAGTCCAAGAAGAATTCTTCGAGCATCTTCTATTCTCTCAAGTACAGTTTTTCTGTCACATTTAGCGTCGAGCTCCACCTCTATAACTTCGTAGCCCCTAAGATAAGCTGACAAAACCTGTCTAAAGACTTCCCTATCATTGCTACAAATTATTTTTGCGTGGCTTATCTCTGTCTGGCTTCTCGGAGGGGGCTCAATTATAAGCGCCCCGTTTTCGAGGAAGTCCAATTTGACATAAGAGTTTTCAAGCCCGTTTATTTTTACCCATTCCTTCGGCAAGGAGACATAGTAGCTTCCACCTATCTGTAGAACCCTCCTGTAGCTCATCACACTATTAAACTAGTTAAACCTCAAAAACTTTATTTATTAACGCTAATCTTTCGTATACAGGATGAAGCTTCAAGAACTAGGCACAGCCTCACTCTTTGTCTTCTTGGCAGTAGCCTATCTCTTTTTCCAATTTTTTGCCTTGATAGAGGAAACCCTTCTAGGTGGCAGTCGAAGGAAAACCCAGAAGATACTTTTTACTTTCGACCCTTACAGGCAATACCTCATTGTTCTGCCTAGACCCGCTACGAAGCTCCAAAAAGAACTAGTAGAGTGGTCAAAAATTGCAGGCTTCGGATTGTCGATAGACGGAAGCTTCAGGAAAAAACTGAGACATAAGCTTTCAATCGCGGAGCTTGCTCCAATAATTCTCTCTCTCAAACTCTTCTTGGAGCAGAAAGGCTACATTGTCGAAGCACACGTGAAGGATCTTTTCCAAGCAACACCATTCGCCGAGGTACTCATAAAAGAAAGAACACTCAGCAAGCTTAAAAACAGGATTATATCGATGCTAACAAGCAAGAAGTAAGTTGGGGATTATCCTATATGTCACTCACGATATACTTGGCAGAGCTGGCAATAACAATAATTTCGAAACTAGGACTGCCCGGAATATTCTTCCTAATGACGCTAGAGTCCGCACTCATACCAATACCAAGTGAAGCCATCATGGTCTTCGCGGGCTTCCTCGTATCCAAAGGAGAGATAAACTTCCTAGACGCAGTTCTAGCAGGCACCATGGGAAACTATGTAGGCTCGGCTATCCTATATTTCCTAGGCAAGAAATATGGCGCCCCAATGCTCCTCAGATATGGAAAGTACATCTTCATTTCCAAGAAACACATAGAAGAGGCCGAGAAATTTTTCCAGAAAAACGGCAAACTAGCGGTCTTCACGGGAAGAATGCTCCCAGCAGTGAGAACCGTCATAAGTCTCCCAGCCGGCATAGCCAAGATGGACTTCAAAACATTCACAGTCTACACCATTCTAGGAAGCATACCGTGGAACATGACCCTCACATACCTAGGAATAGTTCTAGGCCAAAACTGGCACCTAATCCTACAATACTCGACCCTAATAGATTCAGCGGCAATAATTGCACTTATTGTTCTAATTGCTTACTTCTATTTGTCCGCAAAGCAAAGAAAATCTGTTTTCAATGAATAAATCTTTTTCTTCAGAAAAATATTTATAGTTTAAAAATTATTATATAACGATGGACAACAAAAAACTATATTTAGCAACTGTTTTGCTAGCTCTCGTTTTGGGAGCTGCATCCATTGTTCCAGCAGCACAAGAGCCACCAGCTACAAACACAAATATGCAGTACGAGAACACGCTCGTCCTTATTACTCCCAGCAACTCTCTCCTGCTAAAAGCCGTGACAACTGCTTTCCAGAAATATGCCAAAGAAAAACTCGGTGTAGATGTCAAGGTGCAACTTATACAGGCAGGGTCCCCAGAATGCATGAACAGGGTAATTGCTTGGAACGGAAAGCCAGATGCAGACATTTTCTTTGGAGGAGACCTTATCTACCACTGGAAGCTTAAAGAAAAAGGACTACTAGAACCTTACAAGCCAAAATCGCCCGACTACGACGCCTTGCCGGCAACATTTATGGGCTTCCCACTCAAAGACCCAGACGAAATGTGGCACCCCAAGCTATGGTGGGGACACGGATTCATGTACAATACACAAGTCCTACAGAAGCTCGGTCTCCAGCCGCCAAAGAGCTGGGACGACTTGCTCGACCCCAAGTGGAAAGACCTTATCGTAATGTGTACACCTTCCAGGTCTTCATCTACCTATATCAACGTGGGAATAATCATCCAGAACAGAGGCTGGGAACAGGGATGGGCCTTCTGGAGAAGATTAGCAGCAAACGTTGGCGCATTTGTCCAGAGGAGCGCGGACGTCGTAGACCTTGTCTCCAAGGGTGAATACGCAGTTGGATTTGCCTACAGCCAGGGTGCTATAATTAACAGGGCAAACGGGTACCCGGTCTCTATGTATATGGATCCAACTGGATTCATTGTATCTGGCGTCTCACTGCTTAAAGGAGCACCGCATCCAAACATTGCAAAGGCCTTCCTAGACTGGTGGTATACCCCAGACGCACAGCAAGCGGCGCTTAGCGCAGGAGGAATACCTGTCCTACCAACAGTCAAAATACAGGGACCACCCAACTCTACAGCAGCTATTCTCCGCGAATACCTCGGAGGCAAAGACACCATATATGACTACCTGAAGACATTTTCAAATGTAAAGTTCTATGACTTTTCCTTTGCAGAAAAATACTATACAAACATCAGCCAGACTTTCGACAACACGATAGTTGCCAAGCATACTGAGTTGAAGGACGCCTGGAGCACCATCCTATCTGTCCAGCCCAAAGTGAAGGGCGTTCCAGAGGCCGAGGCAAAGCTACAGCAAGCAATAAAAGCATTTGACTCTGGAGACTATGCAACAGCAAAGTCCCTAGCATTGGAGGCAGAAAATATAGCTGCAACGGCGCCAAAGGGTCCAAGCATGACTGACATCCTACTCTACGTAATCGTCGCCATCATAATCGTAGCAGTAATCTACTACGTTCTCAGGGGAAGAAAACCCAAAAAACAGTAATTTTTCTTTTAAACCATGTTTTTTATATTGTTTCATTTCTTTTAAAAATTGGTGAATCTTAATGGTTTCCGTAAGGGTTGAAGATGTCTGGATGGTTTTCGGAAAAGTGAACGCTCTTAGAGGAGTAAGCCTCCAAGTCGAAGAGGGCGAACTTGTAACCCTGCTTGGCCCGAGTGGATGTGGAAAAACCACTCTACTACGAATCGTTAGCGGGCTGTACCGTCCCACAAAGGGCCGTGTCTATTTTGACTCAGAGGACGTTACAGATAAGAATCCATGGGAAAGAAATGTGGGACTCGTCTTCCAGGACTATGCTCTCTGGCCTCACATGACCGTCTACGATAACATAGCCTATGGTCTCAAGATTAGGAATGTACCAAAAGATGAGATGAACGAAAGAATACATAGAATTGCCGCAGTGTTACGCATTGAAGAGCTCCTCGACAGGTATCCACATCAGCTAAGCGGGGGGCAACAGCAGAGAGTTGCCCTGGCGAGAGCAGTTGTAATTAACCCCAGTGTCCTCTTGCTTGACGAGCCTTTAAGCAACTTAGACGCAAAGATCAGGATAAACGTTAGAACCGAGATTAGGAAGCTACAAAAAGAGCTTAGAATAACCTCCATCTACGTCACACACGACCAGGAAGAAGCACTAGTAATCTCTGACAAAATAGCCGTGATGAATCAAGGAATTATTGAGCAGATAGGCTCACCACTCGAAATCTATAATCATCCTGCAACTCTATTTGTAGCCGACTTCGTTGGACAAATAAACATTGTTAAGGGAAAAACAAACAAGAAGCTAGGAGAAAACGAGGTCATCTTTGATACCGAGGTCGGAACATTGAAAGTATATACAGGCGGCGAGGAATACTCGGGAGAGGTCTATCTAGCATTCAGGCCGGAAAACGTTGAACTATACCGGCAAAACAATCCACCCGTGAATGAAGAAAATGTTTTAGAAGGAACAATTGACACAACCCAATACCTAGGCAATCTCCTGAGACTAGACGTTCTTGTATCTGAAAAGAAGATTCGGGTAGAGCTACACAACCCAGCGAGAAGAGGCATATATGCGCCAGGCGAAAAGGTCTACCTGCACATTCCTCCAACAATGATACATGTACTTACGAAATAGGTGCCAGAGATATGCGT
The DNA here is from genome assembly GCF_038871435.1 of Thermofilum sp. NCBI lineage: Archaea > Thermoproteati > Thermoproteota > Thermoprotei > Thermofilales > Thermofilaceae > Thermofilum > Thermofilum sp. Next base: position 131,122 of record NZ_JAVZIC010000002.1, on the reverse strand, counting down.
ATTAGCTTTACATCGATAACGCGTGTCTTAATTTTCCTATACGTAATACTATTCATCTTTTATCCGTTAGCATACCTCATTCTATATGTTGTCTCACCGCAGAGTATTGGCGAAGTATTCTCATTCCTAAAGAGCGACCTCTTTTTATCCTCGCTTAGAAACAGCATATACGTCTCAATCTTGACAACGTTTTTTGCCACCTTGATAGGTCTCCCCTACGCCTATATACTCCACAGGTACAAGATCTTTGGGAAAAACTTTGTTCTCTCAGCCACATTCATGCCCACAATGGTTCCCCCATTCGTGGGCGCTCTTTCAATAATTTTCCTCTTCGGCCGGTTCGGAACAATAAACCTCTTGCTATTAGACTGGAAGCTGATAGATAGGCCAATCAACTTCATATACGGTATGCATGGCGTAATATTTGTCCAAACAATAACATTGTTCCCATGGATAGCTATAAACGTCTACAATAGCCTTCTCAAGCTAGACCGAAGCTTGGAAGAGGCCGCCGAATCGCTAGGCGCTAATCCTTTGAGAAGGTTTCTCACAGTGACTCTGCCCGGAATAACTCCCGGACTTATGACAGGGCTCTTCATGGTCTTCTCCTTCGCCTTTACTGATTACGCAACACCTATCGTGCTTGGACAATACGAGCTCCTAGCCCCACAGGCCTTCGTCAACATACAGCAGGCAATTGACGAGTCAAGGGTGAGAGTTGGAACCTACATGGTATTCTTCATGCTCATAATAGTTATAGCGCTCTTTTTAGCCACAAAGAGATACATTTCTATAAAGGAGTATGCCAGCCTGCGACTCCCCAGACCAGTAGAAGAAATACAGCTAAGGGGAGCAAAGAAAATCGCCTTAAACTTCTTGATATACTTCGCGCTTTTTATAGGTCTACTGCCACACCTATTTGTCTTCATAATAAGCCTCTCCAAGACGTGGAGCCTTACACCACTACCCACAAAAATATCACTCGACAACTTTATCACAATACTTCATGAGCCAACCCCCTTCATTAATACTGCTCTCTATGCGACAATCGGGACATTGATATGCTTCCTAATCGGGACATTCGGCGCATACGTCGTTACGAGGACAAAACACCCATTAAACGACATAATAGACTCTGCACTCTCCATGATGTTTGTCGTCCCAGGAATAGTTGTGGGTACAAGCTTCCTCTTTGCATTCAAAAAAGACATCCCAATAATGGGGCTCCTTGGAAGCACCTGGCTAATAATGCCACTAATGCTGGCCACCCGCAGAATAACATACACAATTAGATACTCGTACGCCACATATGTCACTATCCGCAGGTCCCAAGAAGAGGCAGCCTACGTCCTAGGAGAAAAACCGCTAAAAACACTTCTAAAAATCGTGATGCCAAACGCAATCTATGGCATCCTCGCCGGGACAATATTCTCATTCATCGAGATAGTCAACGAGCTCACAGCCTCCCTGTTCCTCTACAAACCGGGATGGGAAACAGTAACAATACAAATGTTCGTGAAGATCACCGCGGGAGAGTTCCCAATATCCGCAGCCTATGCCGTCATCCTATTCCTAACATCGATAATCCTAGCAATAATAGCAATGAGCATTGCAAATAAAGGCACGAAAAAGTGATTTTCCCGTGAGTATACTACATTTTTTTGTAGACATGAAGCAATTATCACCATAAATCTCGAGAGATACTAACCTAGAAACTTTTTTACACAGTTCGTGAGTCTCTATTAATCATGGAAGGAGTAGACGTCGTCTACGAGCTGTATAATTTTCTCAGGGAGGAGAGGGAGAAGCACCAAAAAGAGCCTGGAACCGTATGGGTTACAGACCTCGTGTCCTGTAGCCTAAAGTCAAAGTACACGTCCCTGTATCCAGATTTGGTTGCCTCAGACGTCTTCAACCCGCCTACTATCGTTGGGGCACTCATCCATAGGGGCCTAGAGGAACTTCTCAAGAACATTTTCGAGACAAAACAGTACAAGGTTGAAATAGAGCCAGAGACGAGCATGGAGCTGGAGCTACCTTCTGGCAAAGTAGTTTTGAAGGGTAGGGCAGACATGATTCTCACTTCTCCACAGGGAGCAAAAATAGGGGTAGAAATAAAGTCGATGAGGGGAGACATGCCTACACCTCTCGAGCACCACGTAGACCAGGTCAAATTCTACAACTACATGTTCGGGCTCGAGAAAACTTTGCTGGTCTACGTCTCGCCCGACAGGGTTACACAATACGAGGTATGCGAGAAGGCGAGCCAAGAAGAAATAGTGAAACGGCTCCTAGAGCCAGTTTCGCCGCGCTACCCGTGGGAATGCAAGTACTGCCCCTTCAGCGTCCTATGCCCAAACAAGTCTATTAAATAATGTTTAGGCTGTCTTTGAGGCGCGTCTCTGCCTATAGAGAAGAAAACCAGCCAGAAGCAAGCACGCCAATGCCACAGCAACCACTAAGACCGTGCTGGGAAAAGACTCTCCCTCTGCCGGAAACACTGGGACATCCTCAAGGTTAAATGTGAGCGGCACAGTGCACGCCGAAAGCGGCCTATAGAGCCTGGTCTGGTTGAACGGCTTCCAGTACCCGTCCTCGTAGACGAGACGCGTGTCCCAGCCCGCGTATCCAAGCTGGGCACACGAGACAATAGCATCAATGTCTTCACGGCTAACGCCACGCAGAACACCCATTTCGACGAGCCTCTCAGCCTCTTTCTGTAGAACACGTCTAGCCTCTGCGTCCGAGACGTTGTATAGAGCTTTTCCATTTACAAAGGGCACCTGAATCCTCATGTAGCCATACTTGCCCCCCAGATACGTATCACCAAGGATAACAACGATCCTCGCGTCGTAGCCACTCCTATATGCAACCTCCTGACTGGAAAGCCTCACCGCGTATCCAGCCTCTACGAGCCTCGAATAGTCCAGGACGGCGCCCGGCTTGTTGAAGACGACCTCTATAGCCACGAGATCCTCCAGGGTTACACACGATGCACTAACAATTGGCAGGAGAATGAGTAATATAGAGATCGATACATACAATTCTTTATATCTCATCATGAACATCATTTAACATCTGGGATTAAAAATTCTACGACAGCATGTGCACAAGGTGAACTAGGAAAAAGGAACGAACTTGATCAGAATAATCTTGACTTAATGAATAAGCCACTAATGCATGATGAATAAAGAAAAAAGAAATAAAAAGATTTTTCTTCTACGATATGATATAAAGAATAATCTTACTCCCTACCCTATTAGAGAAATTTTTTCAATCGTTAATGTGGGTTCGGCACGCTTTACGCTCTCAAGTTTAGTAGCGTTAACAGTTTTCGTCTATCAGAATGTTTATTTATTTCAGATTTTTATAAATAATCTACTCAGATAATATAGTTAGTGTAAGTACTGAGGTTCGGATCGGTAAAAGGCGGACTCTGGTTATACCCAAGAATGTAGCAGAAAAACTTGGCATAAAGGAAGGGGACAAAATAAAAATCACGGTCGTGGAAGATAAATTGGTGTTACAGCCTATCCGGGACGCTGTTTGGCTCTCGCCCTATGGGAAAAAGGTTGCAAAGGTTACATTAGAGGATCTTGAAGCTACAAGCATTGAGGAGCAGGCTACGTATGTTGAAGGTGCTAATTGATACGAGCCTTTTGCTCCCAGAACTTGGAGTATAGATCGAAGGGCGCAGCGCTCAAAACTACAATAAAACACGGTCACCTTCAGGTTTTCGCAAATAGTTGATACACAGGCTTAATTGAACTAAAAAATTTAAAAATGTCTTTAAACGAACATTTTACTATGAGCAGCGAAAACATACCCCTAAACATTAGGAAAACAATACAAAGACTAGTACTATGGATACTCCTTTACCTCGTTATAACTGCCCTCATATTGACAACCATCCCGTCACTTATACCCCAAGTCAAGCCTGTAATAGACGCCTATGCGACCTACATCTCTATCGGTCTCTCATTGTTCTTCGGCTACATGATAATTAAGGCCTTCTCGGATCTCGTCTACTGGATGCTCCGCGTCAAGCACCCACACTCAACAGCCGCAGCCGTCAGGAGCCTCTTCACCATATTGGGCATAGGCGCACTCGCCGCCGGCATAGCTGGAGGCACAGCTGGCGGAGCGGCTGGCGTAGCACTAGGAGGCTTCATAGGAATGGTCATTGGATTCGCTACACAACAAGTGCTCGGCCAGGCCATAGCCGGTCTCTTCGTTCTACTCGTGAGGCCAATAAGGATAGGCGACAAGGTTAACGTCGCTGGGGAGGCAGGCATCGTAGAGGACATCTCCACCCTATTCACTGTTATCAGGAAGGAAGACAACAGCCTTGCCCTTATACCGAACAACATGCTGATAGGTTCGAAGATATACATACTTGAAAGAGCCAAATAGGAAATTTTTTAATTGCATTTCTTTGTAGAAAACAATTTCAGTCACTCTTTTTAGTGGATTATATGTGGTTAGAAGAGAGGCTGAAGCCTGGCTTAGACAGGCCGAAAGAGACCCGAGAAAAGCCATAAATGATTTAAAAACACAGGACTGGGATTCTGCGGCTTTTTGTCCCAGCAGTCTGCCGAGAAGGCTCTCAAGGCATTGCTGATGAACTCGGGCATAGCTCACCGGGGACACGAGCTCCTCGAAATAGCGCGTATAATTAGAAGCGAGCTTGGTATAGACACGTCTCTTATAGATAAAGATCTCAGAGAGCTGACTATACACTATACGGTAGCAAGATATCCGGACGCTGCGAATGCCCTGCCATATGAGCTATATGACGAGGAAAAAGCAAGAGACCTAGTTGAGAGGGCAAAAAAGGTGGTAGAGTGGGTAAAGCAAAATCTGCATTAGCCTCCCAGCACGAAGCCCTAGAAAAAGCAAAAAGCTTTGTCGAAAAAGCAAGGGCCAGAGCTTCCTACCTGGGGTTGACCCTTTTAGGGGCTTACCTTGTCGGTAGCAGGGCTAGAGGAGACTACCTCAGAGACAGCGACATAGACATAATTCTTGTCGTTAAAGGTGTAAGGAAGCTCAATTTTCTCGAAAGGCTTCAGCTCTTCACAGATATACTTGAACCTTCCATTGACCTCAGGATCTACGACACTGAAGAATGGAAATCAAACGAAAACACGTGGATAAACCAGCTAAAACAAGAGGCCATAAGAATCGACACGTAAAAACTTGGCTAAGAAAGCAAAAATTCCAGGAAACCAAGACATAACTCTCTGAGGCACCTGAAATCAATCTGGCTTTGTTCTAGTCCAACCTTTTAAGGAAGAAGCTTTGATGCTTCACGGTAGATTGGGTCCAGGAACTCGTAGTTCTTTATTATGCTCATGTCTTCGAGGCTTCTCAATATGTTGCTTAAAACGCTACTTGAAATCGTTGCGCCCTCTTTTTCTTCTAGGTATTCTTTAACCTGGCTCCATGTTTTTCTGCCCTCTGCTATTGCCCTGAGGACTAGCCCATATCTTCTAGGGTTGTCCCGGGTCATGTTTCTCAGCTCTTCTAGCGCAGTCCTTACGGCAATGGACTTTATCTTTTCGATGTCAGCTTCGCCCCTCGCGTAGGCGTTGCCGAAGAATGTTAGCCAGCCTGGTATTCCGTCGAATTGTTCATAGGCCGCTTCGAGGACTTCCTCGCTTACCCTTAGGTTTAGCTGGGCAAAACCTTTTCTCAGAAAGTCTATAGACTGCTCCCTGCTGAGCATCTAAAGCTTTACCTCGACATAGTATCTTCCCTAAAGCGGAGACCTTGAGTTCTCTATATCAATAGCGCGCGCTCGAAAGGCTAGCTCATTACATCAAGTTGCTTGGAGCAGAGAAGATCCTGTTTGGAAGCGACTTGGTTCCAAGCCTAACCCCTGAAGATTTAGGGCCTAAAAAACAGATCGAGCTTATCAATAGACTCCCCCTAAGCCAAGAGGAAAAAGAAAAAATACTATTTAAAAATGCCCTACAGCTAATGGGAACTTCCTGAAAAGCTATTGTGCTCGGTTAATAGTTACGAACCTTGCTACGTTAGGGAAGAAGTAAGAAGGAAAGTTGGGATTTTTAATACCAAGACTTTAAATATTTCTTGGTATTCTCAATACCAAGATGGAATCACAGAATCCATGGTGGAAGGGCAAAGAGGCTTTCGAAGAAGACGAGGACTACAAGAAGTGGAGACAAAGCAGTGTAAGATGGGTGCCCCAGCTACTAGAAGAAATTAAGCTAGAGACTCCTGCTCTTCATTTCCTCTATGGCCCACGACAAGTCGGCAAGACAACACTTTTGAAGCTTCTTATTGGAAAACTTCTTCAAGTAGTTGATAATCCCAGGGCAATTTTCTACTACAGGTGTGACTTGCTCGCCGACTACAAGGAACTCAATAGTGTGCTCATGGAATACTTGAAAATAAAAAGGAACGAGGGTCTCCGGGTCTCGTTTATTTTTCTAGACGAGGTTACCTTCCCGAGGGAGTTGTATAGAGCAATCAAATACATGGTTGACAGGGGCTATCTTCAAAACGATATAGTGGTTCTCACGGGCTCTCTAAGCATGTACGCGAAAAGAGAAGTAGAAACATTCCCAGGTAGGAGGGGTCGAGGCAGGGACTACGTTTTATACCCGTTAAGCTTCAGGGAATACATAAAGGTTTCAAGGCCAGACCTATACGGAAAACTCGAGGAAATCAGAGACTTTAGCCCGAAAGAAATACGCGAGAAGTGCTTAAAGCTCATCCCTTGGAGGGAAGAACTAAACAAACTGTTTGAAACATACCTGGTAACTGGAGGCTTCCCACTGGCAGTGAAGACCTACCTAGAGAATAGAAGCATAAGCAGAGAGGTGAAAGAGACTTATCTTTCAGCATTTCTCTACGACCTGGCAAAACTAAGGAGAAACGAGGCAATAGCCAAAAGAGTCATAAAAGCCATAATCGAGAAGCTACCCTCTCCGGTGAGTCTCAACAGCATAGCAAAAGAGTTCGAAATAAGGTCACACAAAACAGTTTTCCAATACTTAGACCTCTTCGAGAAACTATTCATCGCCAAGAACCTCTACTTCGTGGACCCCGACAAGGCTGTTGAGGTATTCTACAAGGAGAGAAAAGTACATCTCACGGACTCATTCCTCTACGAGGTCTTCTCGGAGTGGTGTCACGTTCAAAAGCCCGACGAGTCAAAAATAGTGGAAAGCGTGGTAGCAACACATCTGGCCAGAAGGTTCAGGGTAGGCTACTGGAGAAACAGAACAGAGATCGATGTGGTCCTCCCCGACCTTTCACTGGGATTCGAGATTAAATGGGCCGAAAAAACAAAATTATACCCTAAGAGCATAGGAAAAATCAAAAACATAGTCTACCTCACAAAAGAAGAATTCTCAGACGAGCCACTTGCAGTCCCCACAAGCGTGTTCCTGAGCTGTCTAAAATTATAGATTCTTGCTTGGAGCAGTTGGACTCAACTGGATATGTTAAGTTTTAATAACAGCCCCTATACCAAGCCCAGAGAGCCAAATGAAGAAGCCAGTCAAGATAGCTATCGCTACAATCCTTGTTATATCCCTAACAATCCTTGCAGGTCTCTCAGAAGCCAAGAAGCCCGAGTCACAGATCCCAAGGCTTGAGGCACTAAACATCACGGTTTACCCCCAGTGGCTAAAGCTTAGACAAACCCAGGCAAACATGTCAAGCTTCAGCTTCACCTTCGAGAGCACAGCTACTGAACCGATGAGCCTCCAAAACGTCACAGTCCTCCTCTCTTCTCCGCAGGGCGTCAAAGTGGAAAACATCTCCCTTATTCTGGGAATTAATGGCACCCGACTGGTGCTCCCAGCTGTTTTCTCAGAGAGAAATCACACCATCATCCTGATGGCTAGCGGGATAAACCTAACGGTTCCAGTCAAAAAACAAATCGAAATAAAGATAGCATACATCCCCGAAGTCGATGCATCAGTACTCACAAGCAAAACAGCCAACATGACATGTACACTCCTACTCGACGGCTACAAGCTAACAAACACCATTAACCTGTGGACAAACGCGTCTCTAAAGATGGTGGCCAAAGGCCAGGGAACACAAATAAACATCTATACAAATGTCACGCTAACCGGAAACAATTCTCTCATACTCAGAGCTACAACAGAAAACCCCCTAGCCCTCTGCATAACAGGAGCAGACATACTTGTAGCCACTAATCTTGCAAGCAAGGACTTTTCCCTGACACAAGACGGCAACTGCCTCAAAATAACTGGCGCAGGCAGGCTACCACAGACAATCAATGTCCAAGCCCAACTAAAAGTCCAGAAACAAGACTCACCGATAGCTACGATAAGCATGCAACTAAAGGTGGGAAACAGAACAATAACAGTGAAACAAACAACAATAGAGGCCGGCAAGATATTATCTATACGTAAACCCTACATTATACCATACATCCTCACACTAACCACGCCAGAACCAATCAACGGGACCCTCACACTCATAATAGGAGAAACAACGAGACAAACAAGGCTCACAATGGGAAAAGCCACCCTAATACTCCCAGAAGCCTTCTGGCCAATACTGACCCCAATACCAATACAAGCAACAGAAATAACGCTTGACGGCTCCCAGACAACCTTCTACGCTGTCCAGGACCAGCCAGAAACAATAATCCCCGGAATAGCAACCTTAGCACTGGTTGCCATAATTGCTCTTGCCACGGGATTTATCTTGTATAGAGAAAGGAAAAGAAACAAGAAGAAAAATCCTCCACCAATCACTGAATTTATAGAAGAGATTGAGATAAGCTAGACATATGGGTAGGAATAATAACAATGTTATCATTAATAAAAACAAAGTTATTACATGAAATCTCTTTTTAAAATATAAGAATAACAAACTTATTATCAATAATAACATTGTTATAACAAAAAATCTACAGTTCAAAAGCCACAAAACTTGGCACATAGGACACACATGCTTACATCAACTTTAAAAGGATAGTTCACCCACAAAAATTAGGAGTGAGATGCTGTCAAAAGAAGAAAAACTCAGATTTCTCAATACTTTGCGAGAAGACGAAGAATTTAGACTGGCGGTAGCTGGGCTCCTCGGCTTAAACACTATACTCGAAGAGCTGAAAAAGCTCCGGCAAGACTTCCAAGCCCACTTAGAACTAGAAGAAAAAAGATGGGAAGAAAACAGAAAACGATGGGAGGAGAACAATAAAAGATGGGAAGAGAACGACAAGAAATGGGAGCAAGTTTTCAAAAAACTCGAAGAACACAGCAAGATACTAGAGGAACACAGCGAAATCCTAGAGCAACATAGCAAAATACTTGAAGAGCAAAGAAAGCTCTTAGAAGAGCATAGGAAAGTCCTGGAGGAACACACAAAGATTCTACAGCAACACAGCAAAATGCTGGAGGAGCACTCTAGGCAACTCCAAGAGCAAGGTAAATCACTAGCAGAGCTCAAAGTTGTTATAGGCTCCATGGGGAGAAGGTGGGGTTCAGACCTAGAACGCACAGTGCTAGAGATCTATAGGCAAGCACTCGAGACAAAGGGAATCAAGCCTGAAAACGTAGCCAAATTTACCTATGAAGACGTCGAGGGCAAATATTACCGGAGAGGCGCAAAAATAGAGGTAGACATCTATATGCACAACGACACAACTGTACTCATAGAGGTCAAGTCGAGGGCGGAGCTAGAAGACGTCGAATGGTTCCTCGACAAGGCAGGAATAGTGGAGAAGATCATCGGCAGAAAAGCAGACAAGCTCATCATCGTCGCTGTAAACATAGACAAGGACGCATATGAGAGGGCCCAAGCCCTAGGCATAGACGTAGTCGCTGGTGCAGTAATCGAGTAGGTCCCGGGAAGGTTTTCCCACAGCCTATAGAAGTGTTTAAAAGTAATTGTCTTGCTGTGCAACAAATATATAGAAGCTTTATGAGTGAGTTTATGTGCCTAGACCACGATTGCTCGAGCTCCACCTGACGGTTCTCGTGGACGATTATTCCGGCATGACAAGGCTACTTGCAGAGCACGGCCTAAGCATCCATGTCAAAGCAGTCTACGACAATGGGGAAACATATAGGCTCCTCTTTGACACTGGCCAGACAGGAGAAGTATTGCTCAGGAATGCACAGGGGCTAAAAATACTGCTCGAAGACATCGATGCAGTTGTCCTCTCTCATAGGCACTACGACCACGCCGGCGGCTTGTCCCAAATACTAGACAAGATCAAAGCCAAGCCTCTAGTCGCACACCCAGACGTCGTAAAGCCCAGCTACTCCTCGCGAGAAGGCTTCATGCGCTTCAACCTGGCCCTCACTAGCACCCAGTGGGAAAAAATAATCACCAGCCTAGAGCCAGTCCTAACCAGGAAGCCCCTCGAGCTAGCTCCAGACATATGGTTCCTAGGAGAAATACCCAGGACCAGCGACAACTCCTACGCAACCAGGGGGTTCTATACACAGGAAGCCGGGGAAGTAGTCCCAGACAAGCTACTGGACGACACGGGCATAGCCATAAAGCTCCAAGACACGGCAATAGTAATAGCTGGATGCAGCCACTCAGGAATAGCGAACATAGCCCGACAAGCAAAACAACTAACAGGAGCACAGCAAATAGCCATAATAGGCGGACTGCACACGGGCCAAGCCACAGACCAAGAACTAGAGACAATAACAAGGGAACTCGCCTCGCTCAATACCACCGAAGTCCACGCAGGCCACTGCACAGGGCTCAGAGGAGAAATAGCCCTCCACAACCAATGGAAACAATCGCTGCACAGGATCCACAGCGGCTACACAGCCATCTTTAAGCTACAAGAGAGAGAAAAATAAAACCAGACCCCTTTACATACCAAAAATGCCCTTCGAGACAACTTCTGAAGATGCACGGTATTAACTTAAATCTCCAGAGCAAATCCCCCAGAAGCTTTATTTTGATATGTTTCCACGTCTCAGAGAAAAGGTAGCCCATTCGCCTTGCTAAGTTTAAAATACTACTTTTTGTTAAAAGTAATTGAGAAGTTTGAGGTTCAGCGTAGTTATTGAAAAAGACGAGGATGGTTACTATGTCGCCTACGTCCCAGAGCTACCCGGCTGTCACACGCAGGCTAAAACCCTAGACGAGCTCCTGGAAAGGGTCAAGGAAGCCATCGAACTTTATCTTGAAGTTGAGGGGTCATCTGTGGAAATGGGAAGAGAACTCGTCAGCATACAGTTCATTGAGGTCGGTGTTAGTGAGCTTAAGACCCGTTCCAGCCGATAAGGTCATAAAGGTTCTTATGAAAGTAGGCTTTAAACCAGTAAGGCAAAAAGGGGGCCACATTATTCTTAAACATGAGGACGGAAGAGTAACCGTAATACTTGTCCATAAAGGCGAGGAGATCGGTAGAGGCTTACTCACTCGGATTATTAAAGAAGCAGGTCTAACAAGGGAAGAGTTGCTCAAATTATTTTAGGAAACCTAAACCTATAAAAATATACATGCCAACATCTCTTGAGACATCGTCCAAAACTATTTATACATGACAAAGTTACTTTACTATGTGTATAAATGGATTTTTCCCATTGCAATTCTTATTGTATGCATAGGTGTCTTTGGAGCCCTACTCTACATGCTGGGAAGAGCCTCCAATGTTCCCGAAAAACATGCTGGCAACGAGTCTCGGGAGTATGCCGGGTATGTGCGCCTAGTTGTCCTCGTAGATAACAATCCCTACAAGGAAGGCCTAGAGACGGCGTGGGGCCTCGCAGTCTATCTCGAGACCGGTCAGACCAAGCTGCTCTTCGACACGGGGCCGGACCCCGGCGTACTCGAGAGAAACGCCGAGAAGCTAGGAATAGACCTAAGCAAGATAGACTTCATAGTTATCAGCCACCCGCACGGGGACCATACAGGGGGCCTGAAGCTCCTTTCTTCTATTAAGCCCGGGCTCCGAGTATATATACCGCCAGACCGAAGCCTCAAAAACTATGTCCAAAGCCTCGGCCTAGAGCCCATACAGGTAAACAGCACTGTCGAGGTGGCGAAGGGGGTATTCGTCGTCGAGCCCCTTTATGGACCACCCGTCGAGGAGGCGCTCGCCGTCAAGACCAGCAAGGGACTAGCCATACTGGTCGGCTGCAGCCACCCCGGGGTTGTGAACCTCGTTAACCAGGCAGTTAGAGACCTAGGCATGAAGCCATACCTCGTGCTCGGGGGATTCCACATGTTCGGGGCACCTCTCCAGGATATTAAAGAAGTCGCTTCACGACTAGTGGAAATTGGGGCCGAGTAGATCTACCCTATACACTGTAGCGGCGACACAATCAGGAACTACCTCGCAAACAGCTACAAGGACAAATACGGCGACGGGGGAGCAGGGCTAGAAATCGATATACAAGGATAGCTCGACATAAAACCAGCTTCAAAGGTATGAATCCTTGGATTTAACAGGATTAAATAGTTAGTTTCGTTATATATTGGGAAGATATAACCAGGAGAGAATATGCATGATCTAAGAGTTTCTAGGAGATTTGTAAGCCATGTTATAAAAAGACACAAGGATTGGATAGAAATGTTAGGGCTAGAGACAGGGGAGGAAATTACTAATTTTATAAGGCAAGTCCTTAAGAACCCTGACAAAATTTATAAAGATAAAATCAGAGACGACGTCACATATCTTCTTAAAAGGCTAGATTCATACTTTCTTTGCGTAGTTGTTGTTGGAAAAATTGCTGTAACAGCATACCTTATAAGCCAAGAAAAATATGATAAATATAGGAAAAATAGATGGGTGGAGAGGTGAATAGAAAATGGGAATAGCTTCTCTCTTAGAGCTTGATTTGAAAAAAATACTAGACCTCATTGAGAGGAAGTACAACATTAAATTGCCAAAGAAGGTTATAGAGGTCTACCTAGACGACACCCATGACCTGCTATTTGTAAGGTTCAAAGAGCCCCAAGGAATAGAGGCCGGCGAACCCCTCCCAACAAGGACCATAGCAACGATATTTATCGAAGAGAAAACAGGCGAAATAACCGCCCTCGAAATAGTAGGATTAAGCGACCTACTAGAAGAGCTAGCAATGGCATAGCTTTTTTCTCCTCAGAGTCAGCACACGAGGTTTTCAAGATACTACAAAATACTAACCTAAAACCTTACTTTTTGGGTGCCTACCCTGCCATATTTCCTTTTTCCCCGGAGCTCACATTTAACCCAGGTATATTCCCTCAAAAACCATCGGTCTCATGTTATGGGACATCCAAAATGAAATGAAAAAATTTATAGTCTAGACTATAATAGTTTTAACTATATTATGAAACATCTAATTGACAGGAGGGAAGAGCTTAAGGCCCTTGATGAGTGGTATAACAAGGGAAGAGTAGCCCTTATATTTGGAAGGAGGCGAGTCGGAAAAACCAGGCTCGTCCTAGAGTTCATAAAGAATAAGAGAGCTGTCTATCTCCTAGCCGCGGATTCGACCCTCGAATACAACCTTGCAAAGTTTTCCGAGGAATTGTCAGAGAGATTCAGCGTTCCAGGCTTGAGGTTCAGAGACTTCGAGGAGCTTTTCCGCTTCATCGAGGGCAGAAGCGACGTAGACATAGTAGTCATAGACGAGTTCGGGTACCTAGTAAAGGCGGGGGCTCTTCCACAGTTCCAACGCATCGTGGACATCATCCTTGACACAAAGAAACTAGTATTGACTGGCTCAACAATCTCAGCTATTGAGTCTAAACTCCTGGGATACAGGAGCCCACTCTATGGACGCCTAGACCTCGTAAAAAAGATCCAGCCACTCCGCTTCCACCACTTGTTCGAATGGTTCCCCGGCGCAACCTTTGACGGGGCAATAGCTGTCTACGGGGCCACGGGCGGGGTTCCACGCTACCTTGAATTCTTCTCGAAGTGTACAGGAGACGAAGTCGAAAAAGTAATGCTTAACCCCGACATATTGCCCTTCCGCGACGCGAAGCTCATAATAGAGGAGGAACTGCCCGAGCCGCACCGCTATTTCCAGATACTCGAGGCCATTGCAGGCGGCAGGACAAGGCTAAGCGAGATCTCACACGTTACAGGCATAGAGCCACACAAGCTACCATACTACCTAGGCGTCCTCAGGGACCTCGGCTACGTCTACTACGAAAAGCCCCTGCTCGAGGGCAAACGCGGCACATACAGGGTCAAGGAGCCTTATTTCGCCTTCTGGCTCAGGTTCATATACCCGTTCTACGAGGAGATAGAGTCGGGACTAAAGACACACGCCGAAACATATTTCCGGAAAAACTTCAACACGTACCTAGGCCAAGTCTTCGAACAAGTCGCAGGAGAACTAGTCCTCCAAAAAATCAAACACACGAGGGCAGGCCGGTGGTGGAAGGGAGACACAGAGATAGACCTCATAGCAATAGACGAGGAAACAGCCAAAGCCTACTTCATAGAATTCAAATACAGCTCCGACGTAGACCCAGAAACCGAGCTAGACAAGCTCAAAAAGAAGACAACACTATTCGGCTGGAAAAAAGACACAAGGAAAGAAGAATACATACTCGTCGCAAAATCATTCAAGAGACAGTCAAGCCAAGCCACAACAATAGACCAACAAAAACTCCACAAAATAGCACTAGAAACCCTAAACAACGAGAGAGAAAAATATTAACAAGCACCCGCTCGGCCTTATAAAGAGCACTTTAGGTTGGTCTCTAAAGAAACAATTAGCACACGCTATTAAATAGTAGAAGATATACAAAAGATGATGTTGTTTTACTTCTCGGGAAAAAATGTGGCAAGCTCCCAAGGAATAGATCTGGAACTGACCACCTTAAATATATATCAGAGTGATGATTATAGAAAATAGAGAGTGGTCAAATGATGGAGCTAAGCGAGCTCAAAACAAAGATACTAGCCCTGCTCAAAACAGACGAAGAATTCCGCTACGCAGTAGCAGGCATGATTGGCTACGACGAGATACTAAAAAGACTCCAGAAACACGACGAGAAGTTTGAAGAAATAGTCTCTATACTTAATAGGCACGAGGAGATACTTGCAAGACACGAAGAGAAATTCAAAGAAATACTGGCACAGCTCAAAGAAATCCGGGAATCCCAAAGCAGGCTAGAAAACCGCGTTAACTCTTTAGACAACCGTGTAGACTCTCTAGAAAAAGGCGTAAACTCCTTAGATAAACGTGTGGATTCTCTAGAGAAACGGATAGACTCTTTGGAGAAAAGTGTAAACTCCTTAGAGAAAAAAGTCGACTCTTTAGATAAACGTGTAGGCTCCTTAGAGGAACGCGTCGATTCATTGGCAAGCGCGATGATAGCAGGCTTCGCCGAGCTAAGCAAGTTCGCAGGCATAACCTTTGAAGAATTCGTAAGAAAATTCCTAACAGCAAGCCTCCAAAAGTCAGGCCAGATACCCCAGGGATTAGAGCTCACAAGAAAAGTCATAGACAGCGAAGAAATAGACATCTTCCTAGAAGACCCCCTCATAGTTGGCGAAGTAACAGCACACGCAGATACACCCCAGGAAGCCGACAAGCTCCTCAAAAAAGCAGAACTAGCAAAAACAAGGTACGCAAAGGAGCCCAAAAAAATACTAGTAATCCTCACAGCCAAAAGAGACGTAGCCCAAGAAATACAGAGAAAAGCAAAAGAGAAAAACATAGAACTAATAATAGGAAGAATAATAGACTAGCCCCAAAAGCCCTAAGCTCCCTCAACACGACGACATATCAAAATCTAAAAAGCCCTGAGAAAATCTCTAAAACTTTTATCTTTTAAGTCCCCTAATGAACTTCTTTCGCTGACAGAACCACTGTATTCTTACCCTTAATCCAATGGAAAGAAAGCTTTTTGACTATATGCTGAAGTAATAAAAGGGATTCATGGACAGATCAACTCGTACCATACTTGGGGCGATCGACCTTCTTCGTCCTGGAAACTGCCTAATAATCGGTTTCGCCGCCCTAGTGGGCTACACGATTGGAGGAGGAAGCGACCCCTTAAAAGCGTCTCTACTGTTTCTGGGCGCCGCCATGCTTGGAGCCTGGGGGAACATTATAAACGACTTTTTCGACTTGGAGGTCGACAAGGTAAATAAGCCTTGGAGACCGTTGGCCAGAGGCATAATCACTCCACGGCAAGGTCTAACATTAGGGCTTCTTCTCGCCTCCCTTGGGATCGCCTCAAGCATATCCGTGTCACTGGTGTGCGGGGCCCTAGCAGTAGCTAGTTTCCTCTTACTTTTCATTTACTCGTGGAGAGCCAAGAGTAGTGGTCTCCCAGGAAATATCCTAGTATCTCTCCTTTCTGCCCTAAACATCATTTATGGAGGAGTTGCATCTCCAAAACCACAGCTATCAATTCTCCCAAGCATCTACGCATTCACGATTATTCTTGGACGAGAACTCGCGAAAAGCCTAGAAGACATAAAGGGCGACGCCGAGGCCGGCATAAAGACAATAGCCGTCCAACATGGTCCCAGGACGGCCATACAGGCGAGCGGAGCTGTCCTTCTAGCCCTTGTAGCAATAAGCCCCCTCCCGGCACTCTTCCTCGGCTACAGCACGAGATACCTCGCCCTCGCCCTTCTAGGCGTAGACCTGCCGATACTCTACTCACTACGACTGCTATGGAGGAACCCAGTAGCCAATGCATGGAGAGCCACCAGGATACTGAAAATCCCCCTATTTATGGGTCTACTCGCATTCCTCCTCGGGTGAAACCATGAAAAGCGAAGTCTCAGCAGAGCTCAAGAGGAAAAGCATACATGTAATACCAGGCTTCCTAGCATACCCAGTAATCATCTGGATAGGCAGGCTAGCGGGGGTCATCATCTCTGCATTCTTCCTCCTACTCTACACCCTCAACGAGATATCCCTAAGGAAAGGCCTCAACATTAAAGTCCCAATAGCATACGACACCTACAAGATAATGGCCCGCCCAGAAGAAAGACAAGGCAGATACTTCACAGGCACAATCTACTTCTGGCTCCTAACCCTCATCACAATAATCCTCCTAGAACCCCGTCGCGCAGTAGCGGCAATAATGATATCAAGCCTCGGAGACGCGGCCGCCGCGATAACAGGAAAAGCAATAGATGGACCAAGATGGCCATTCAACAAGAGAAAGACACTTTCCGGATCCCTAGCAATGCTAGCTACAAGCATATCTTCCTGCCTCATAGTTGGCCTACAGCTCCCAACCTCACTCCTAGCGTCACTGACAGCTACAGCCATTGAAGCCTCTACCAGAACCTCTGTACTAGACGAGCTCACAGTCCCCCTGGCACTACTCCTAATCCTACTATTCTCCCCATAAACCCATCTCACACCTCTCTGCAACTAATTTTCGTAAAAACCACTGCGACCCTTGATTAAGGTTAAGTAAGACCTAGAGAAATTCAATTGAGAAAAATAACTAGTGGATGTTTATAATCATTTAATACATCCCGAGAAAAGTCAGCGTCTATATAGATGCAATCACCTTTAAAAGGCATTTAGAGAAAGCCTTAATTTGGAAAATCAAAAAGCCTAATCCCTAGCCAGCTTTTTAAGTCTGAAAGCAATTTATAATGTTAGAATATGGCAGTTGTGGTCCCCAGGAGGATCGCTGAGGAGCTCCAGAAGAGAGGCATCGACGCAGAGTCACTCATAATTGACTATCTTGCAAGGCTACTACAACTAGACCCCGAAGCAACGGCCCAGTCCCACCTCGAACTAGCATTAAGATATCTAGAAGAGGGAAAAAGGCTCATAGAGAAAGATCCCGCCCAGTCAAGCGAAAAACTCTACAAAGCGGCAGAAGAGTCCGTCAAAGCCCTTGCAACATACCTTAACCTCAAAGAAATCCTCGAAGACGTCGAGAAAAATGGAAGATGGAGCATTGCTAGACTCGAAAAAGCCGTAGTAAAAATCTCACAGAAACTAGGATCCCAGTTCAGGTCATGGTGGGACACCGCATGGGCATTACACGTCTGGGGCTTCCACGAGGCAAAACTTGACACAGAAGACGTAAGAATGAGACTCCTTGACATCGAGAGCATAGTTCTGGAGGCACAAAAAATAATCGAGGGTGACAAGCAAACTACGAAACCAATGCGCAGAAACCAGTAAAGAGTCTAAAATAACTAAATCACATAGATAGCGCACTCCAACATGCCACCACACGAAAAGACCACACAAAGACACTTTCAAAATCTAAATACACAAATTTGGGTTTTGTTCTTTTAGGTAGATTTTAATAACTGTGCGAACCACTTGAACCATAGGTTTCATTCCGTGGATGTTTTCGAGAGAATCAAGAAGCAGTTCAGCCTAGTGGAGGAACTCGTAGAAGAGATGGAAACAGAAAACAGTTATAGGGGACTAGAGAGGCTAATCCAGCTAACCATACAGGCCCCTCTCGATCTTGGTCTAATGGTAATTTCTGCTCTGGGACGCCAGAGGCCTAGAGCATATTCCGAGATAGGCTACATTTTGAGGGATCTCGGGATCCTAGATGAAGAGGACGCCTCCAAGCTGAGGTCTATGGCTGGTCTAAGAAACATCCTTGTACGTGCCTATGCAGACGTTGGCAGGGAAAAGGTATCTACCTTTGCAGAGAGGCTCAAAACAGATGCTCCAAGAATAGCTTCCATAATAATGAGACGCCTCGAAACCAAGCCCATAGACCCCCTAAGCGAAGACACGGACTCGCTAGTGGAAAAGCTGAGGCAAGTGTTGAAGGGCAGAGTTGCCATTGCCCTCCTCTACGGCGGCAGGACAAAGGGCTACATACTAAAAGGAGACTACGACATAGCAGTCCTCATGGAGCCACGATGCGATCTCTACAAGCTCGGAGAGCTAGCCGTAGACATAGCCGAGGCACTCGGAGTCCCCGAAGAAAAGGTAGACATCGTCTGCCTCGATTCCCTGTCCCCAGAACACGCCTTAGAGGCTCTAGACGGGAAGCCAATAATCGTGGAAAGCCCTGCCCAACTATTCGAGTTAAAGCACAGGGTCATGATCCAGCTACTAGACCTCGAAGAAGACATGAAAACTATCGAAAACTTAGTTACAAAATAGTTCTTTTCTCCACTTTTCCTCCTAAAGCTTGGCTTTTCACAAAAGAATTCACACTTCGCCTCTCACAACTTACCCAAGGATAAGCTACACCTTAGCCACTTCTCCAAAAGCTTCCAGGGTGCGCGCGCTCCATCGATACATATATGTCTCAGAGGACAAAAAACAGGGTAAGACTAAACCTATGAATGAAGCCACCTAGAAAAAATTTATAATTTCCTAAATAGTTTCAGCTTGTATGCCGTCCTCTACCTCTGCGCCTGTGCCTCCAACGCTTTCTCAGATCCAAATCACGCCTAGCCTCGTTTCCGCCGCCTACAAGCGTTCGCTGAGGTTCGGAGCCTTCTGGAGGCTCAGGCCGGAGGAGAGGGCAATCCTCCTTTTGGCTAGGAGGCTTAAAGCTATTAAAAGCCCGGCCCTACGCGAGGCTATACTCAGGATCCTCGAGAAAGTCTGGCCCTCCAAGGCAACAATGATAAAGGCCTATGAGGAGGGCCTAAAACTATTAGCCAAAAAGATCCAGCTGGCGCTCGCTATTGGAGCTGTACAAGTAGCTGAAGCCCTTAGGAGGGCGACCCATGGCATAGTCCTGGCGCTAGGTTACTCCTATCAAAACACACCCCTATTCTACAGAGGTTAAGCATGGGGGTAAAGAGATAAAGTTCACTGCACATGCCGAAGAAAAGCTCAAACGATTAAAGAACCTAGGAGTTACAAAGGAGAAAATACTAAAAGTCCTTAGCAATCGGGGTACTCAAAGATATTCTCGAGGAAATCATCAAAGCCCCAAAAAGAGAAATTGTAGAAATAACTTAGAACGAGACCATCACATCTGAAGAACCATAACGCCCTTTGGATTCCCAATTTCTACGCGCTGTCTTCATCAAGATCGACACCAGTAGAATCAGCTTTGGCACGTCCAAACGCAGAATTCTTAAAAACCAGCCAAACAAACTAAACACAAAGTGTCCAAATTGATAGAGTCAATCACAATCAAAAACCTAAGAGGAATCAAGCAATGCACAGTAAACAACCTAACAGACATAAATATCTTTATAGGTAAAAACGGCGCAGGCAAATCCACAATACTAGAAGCAATCTACCTCGCCTCGTCCTGGGCAGAGCCAGAAGACCAAATAAGAGACATGCCAAAACACGAATATGTCATATCAAGGAGAGGTGGCAGAGGAAAATGGACAACTTACAAACATACACTCTGGTTCAACAAAAAAACCGATGAAGAGATCGAGATAAACTTCAACTTCAAATCCCAAAACAAACCAAACGAGTTGATATTTAAGCTTCCATACATGTATAATCCTTCAAAAGTTGACTCTCCTGTATTAATTGAAGTTTCACGGCAGAGAATCCCTGAAATTGCTGAATACCACCACGCCCGAAAGCTATATCTCTCTAGCACCGGCGATGCATGGAACCCTAAAACAAAAACTAGCTACAAAACCAGCCTCAAGGAAAAAGTTCTTTCATTTGCCGCGGAAGAGATAACGTACCTTGAAAACGCAGTTCTACTCGATAACAGGTTCACGGTGAGCCAGCTCGAGCAAAAGGTGTGGGGAAAGATATTCGACAAGAGGCTTGACAAAGAAATACTAGAATTTATACGAGAGGAATACGAGCCCACAGCTGAAAGTATCCTCTATAAGCCAAGTGGTGAAGGCTTTGTACTCGCGTTCGCCCTGCCACAAACAACAGTAGAAATAGACTCTCTGGGAGACGGCGCAAGAATGGCGATACTATACGCGTCCCCCCTACTCCTAGCAAGCGACACAGCCGTCCTAATAGAAGACCCCGAGGCACACCAGCACCCCGGAGGCCTAGCTACATTCACGAGGTTCGCATTCAAAACGGCGAAAAAGCAACGCCTACAGCTGTTCATCACGACACATAGTATCGAGCTCTTAAACATCGCAAAAGAAATCTCAAAAGAGCTGGGCCTAGGCCTGAGAATCTATTACATGGAGAGAGGCAAAGACGGCTACGTAGACGTACGAGCCATAGAGGAGCCGGACCTTGAAACCCTCCAGAAAATAGGACTAGACCCAAGAATGCTCCACATACTATAAGCTATGCATATACTCCAGCTAAAGCCCCACCAGGAATCCTTCTACAAAGTGATACATGACAAGATTAAAGGCCTAGACGCAATCGTCCTATGCGAGGGCGCAAGCGACACAGAAGTAGCAAAAAAGATCCTCCGAAAAATAGAGAAAAAACTACCGAAAACCGACAAGCAGCCAGTTATCGCCTTCACAGACGCGGAGGGAAAAGAAAACATCCCACTCCTAGCCAGTGCCCTGCTCTTGCTCTCAAAACTCTCGAGAAAACTCAAGGCAATCGTTGTAATAATTGACGCGGACGAGGACACAGCTGAAAAAAGAACAAGAAGCCTAGTCGACAGCATACTCTCGCGCAAAGGAGACCTCCAGCTCCAGCTATCAGGCACCAAAAGAGACAACACGTCTAGCCAAGTCTTCATGTCCAACATACATGTAAACGGGAGAAAAATAAGACTCATAATCGCCGTAAACGGCGACCCAGGACTACGCTTAACCAAGCACACTCTTGAAGACCACTGCATTAACCTCATGGAACTATCCGTCCCAAAAGGAGCAACAAACGCCAAACAAATAGTCAACGACATAGCACTGTGTCTAGACAAAATAGACAAAACAGATCCACAAACAATATGCAGATCTTTTACACACATCTGCCGCGCACTAGAACTACTATACACAGAAACCACATAAACAACCCAGCCAAAACAAAACAATCAAAGAGCCCTGACGCGTCCCAGCAAGCAAACACATAGCGAAAGGCCTAAGAAAGGCCATCTCAAGACATACATAAAAGTCGCATGCCAACGGGTTCCCATATATGCGAAGAGTCAAGCTCCGACTCGCTGGTCTACTCGTCGAGTTCACAGACAGAGAAAAAGCGCTAGCCCAAGTCCAAGAGTGGGCTGAAAGAGGCACAATCCAGCCTATAGTCATTTTTGGCCCCGAGGGATGCGGCAAAACAGCGCTCCTACGCCAGGCCTCCCACGTACTTAAAGATGCCGGCTACACAGTCTTCCACCTCTACCCACTTGACCGAATATTCGAGGCAGACATCGAGGAGCCAGACATAAGGAAAGCCTTCCTAGACCTAGCCCAGAGAGCTCTCTCAGAAGACTCCCTTGGTAGGGTAGCCTGGGCAGTGTTCGACTTTATACGTGAAGCCCTCAAGAGAAAAAAGAGAAAGATCGCTGTCCTGGCGGACGACGTCTTCCAGGTCATTGGGGTTCAAAACGCCGCGGCATACGTCAAGGGGCTACTAAACATGATAGAGCACCCACTCTATGACTACGAAAACATCGTAGCAATTGTGGCGACAAGCGAAGGCGTTTCCAGGAGAGAGATAGCCAAGCATCTCTGGGCAAATCTAATGCCTATCTGGAACATGCCTAAAAACGGCTTCCAAGAACTCTACGAGAAACTACCCCACCCCAAGCCAGACTACGAGAAAGCATGGAGCCTGACAGGCGGCAACCCCAGGATACTCTCAATCCTCTACGAGAAAAAATGGGACTCCAACACAACTGTAGGCGAGCTCGCCTCAAAAAAGCGGCTAACAGCCTTTATACTCTCGCTAAACCCGCAAGAGCGGGAATGGCTAGCCGAGGCAACAGAGGACCCAGACAAACTCTTCACAAGAGAAAAGCTACCACTCCTCGACAAACTTGTTGACCTCAACCTCATCGTAGACACCCTGGCATCTAGAGACCCACAACTCTGGGTCGACCAGCCCCCACCAGAGAAAGACCCACAGCTAGGCATAGGCAGACACATTGCCTGGCAGACGCCCCTACACAGGGAAGCAGTCAAAAAAGCACTAGAAGAATTTGCACGGTGAAAACAGGATATGTTTCCAAATAGCCATGCTGACCCCTAATTAAATGGGGAAATAGACATGAAGTCGGAAAATGAAAGTTGATGCAAGAGGGAAACCCCATTGCATAGAAAGCTGAGTCATTCTCTGGACACTAGACATATAGCATCATCAGATGCAACAGGTTTTTTAAAATGTTGTAATACTTTACAGTATAGGGGTCAAGTGGAGGACTGAAAGAGTAGAATAACGGTAGACCCTGAAATACTGGTCAGAAAACCAATAATCAAGGGCACAAGAATACCTGTAGAGCTCATCCTAGACCTACTCGCAAACGGCTGGACAACCGAGGAAATCCTCGATAACTACCCCCAGCTCAAAAAGGAGGACATAACCGCGGCTTTAAGCGCGCGCACGCGCGATTATAAGTAAACGCGTGGAAAGAGGTAGGTAGGTGGAGGCAAGATGAGGGTAAACTACGACCCAGAAGCAGACATACTATACATAATAATCAGGGAGGGTCCAATAAAGGACACTGTAGAGGCGGACGACGACGTGTTAATTGAGATTGCAGAGGACGGAAACGTGGCTGGAATAGAGATATGGAATGCCTAGAAAAATCTCCTAGAACCAATCGTGAAAGTGTTCTCCGCAAAGATTAGAAAATCTCTTGAAGCAACTACGAGGCAGTAGACAATGGCTGAATTACATAGGAGCTTGTGCAATAGTTGCAGGGGCATGTCTATAGGCAGGTAGGCTTTGGAGAACCCCGTGAAAGATTTGGCTGAATTGCCTTCGCAGAAGCGTTAAAGAATGGATAGCACAGCGCCCCCATAGACGCTTGATGACAAGGAGGTCATAGCCGCACTATCGCTAATATTATACCTCGCCTCGAGCCAAAGATAACTGGTCCACAAAAGACGAGACTTTCTAGAGTATCCCCTTCGCCCCTCTATTCTAACCCGCGAAACGAATTATTCCTTCACATGCTTCTTCGAGTATGTCCGGAGAAAACGCTCTAGGGGCTTAGTGGCCATTCCTGGAGTTTTCTCATTTTTGGCTCGACGAAGACTATCTTGAAGACTAGGGCCCCGATTCTTAGCTTGGCGGCGTAGTCGAGGAGCTCTTTTCTGCCGGACACTGTGTATTCTTTTTCCATTATTTCGGCTATGTCCTCGAGCTCCCTTATGTCGTCCATGGTGAATGTGTCTGGGTCCTTGTTTAGTAGCTCTCTGAGCCTGTTCTCTACCTCTTTAGTGTAGTACTTCGACCTTGAGCCGGGGATCATTCCCCTGAGAGCGACTAGAAGCGTTAACGCCTCAGTCCTGCTTACTACGCCTTTTTCCTCCAGGACCTTCAATAGGAGCTCGTTGAAGCCGAAGATTCCCTTCTCGAGCTTGTCCAGCCTGGTACTTACGCCATCAATTTTACTGTCGACTTCACCAAGCTTGGCTTGCAGGCTCTTTGTTGTGGTCTCGAGAATCCCCAGTCTAGCGTATATATCCTTTACATCCTCCTCGATACCTGCCAGCCTGCTTTCCACGTTCCTTAACCTGGCGTCCATATTTTTCACCGTTGTCTCAACTCCTGTAAGCTTGTTTTCCACGCTCCCTAATCTAGTATTTATCTCCCTTACAGTATTCTCAACATCTGTAAGCCTCTTCTCCATGTTTTCCAACCTAGCTTCGTGGGCTTCCAGCCTTGTCTCCACGCCTTTAAGCCTGGAATCCATGCTCTTCACAGTTGTCTCGAGGCCCGCCAGCCTAGTATCATGGGCATCCAGCCTCGCTTCTACCTCTTTGAACCTAGCGTCAATTTTTCCAAACTGTTTTGCAAGCCAGTATCCTAGGCTGGCTGACGAAGAAGCTATCGAGAGTAGGATAACAGCCATGTTGATTACATCGTCCACGCCACGCCCCCTTAAATTATGGCTCCAAGGCTTATAAGGATTTCACACAGGAGGCCCGCAAAGCTGTAGGCAAATTTTGGCCATACCCTAGCAAAAGTATCGTAAATGAGACGACCCGCAATCTTAACTAGGAAAGGTCCTTGCCGAAAACAACGAATCGCGTTAAGGGAAGGGGCCAATATCTTTAAATTGGAAGGCCCCTGTCTACTTTCTACCAAAAATCTATAAACAAATATACTGAAAGCTGAAGAATCAAGCATTGTCGGTAGCCTTTAATTCAAAATATATGATTCACTAGATAGTGATAAAGGATTATGAGCCTGACGATTCCTAGAAGACTAGCTGAGGATCCCAAGAGGAGAAACCTGGACCCAGAGCCCCTTGTAGTCGATTTTCTAGTCAGTATGCTGGAACCCGACCCCCACGCAGCCGCAGAGTCCCACCTAGAACTAGCTGTGAGATACCTAGAAGAGGGAAAGAATCTCATCGACACGGACCCCGTCCAGGCCAGTGAAAAACTCTACAAGGTCGCGGAGGAGGCCGTCAAGGCGCTCACAACACACTTCAACTTAAAGGATATCCTTGAAGATGTAGAGAAGAGTGGAACCTGGAGCCTCGGGAAGCTCGAGAAGGCCGTTCTAAGCATATCCGACAAGGTGGGCGACTGGTTCAGATCCTCATGGGACACTGCGTGGGCGCTCCACGTCTGGGGCTTCCACGAGGCAAAATTCGACGCCGAAGATGTCAGGAGGAGGTTGCCGAGCATCGATAGAATGGTTACAGAAGCCCAGAGGATCGCCGAAAAGAAGTAGCGCGCGCCAAAAAGGTCTAGAAGCACGGAGCATTAAAGAGCTAGAGGCAAACAGACTCATCCCAGCGAAAAAACCAACAGCCAAAGCACAGCGCTCACTCTCCACAACCACGAGCCAACACCGGGGAGACGTAGAGCTACACGCAAACAAAACGGCCCTCCAGTACAGCGAGTCAACACACGCTTAAGCCTTCCTTATTAGCGCACGCTCTTACGTAAAACACACGTGAAAGCGCTTCAAGAATAGTCCTCCCATGCGAAAATACGCTGATAACACAAACACGTCGCCTACTCTATTATGCTTCCGCATATAACCTCTATACCCAGCTGTCTAGCCCTATCATAAGCCTCCTTATCAACGTTCACGGCGACCAAAAACACCCCGCTCACGCTCTTCGCCAAGTATTTCTCGACAGCCCTCACCTTCTCGTAAAGAGCCTCGACATGGTCCAGCTCAGCCCTAGACTTCACCTCCACCAAGTAGAGCTTCCCATCCCTAACAGAGACATCTATGTCAACAATCCTCCCCCTCACCCCAGTAATGCTCCCATCCCTATCCGTAAACCTCAGCTTTTCCACCTTGCCAGGCTCGATCCCCCTTTTTTCTAGCTCCTCCCTGAATATCTCAAGCACCATCCTCTCAAGATCCTCCCCCCACCCCCTTCCCATGCTCCCAATGGTAACCTCAACCCTCATACTTAACTTGTTGAAGTCCTCCCTAAGCTTCTTCATCTCAGCGTTAAAGTCTCCTCTCAGCTTACTCATCTCGGTGTTGAAGTCTTCCCTAAACTTCTTTATTTCGTTGACTACCTTGTTGAATTTCCTGTCATGCCTCTCCAGCCTCCTCAGGACATCGCCGTACCCAAGCTTCCCGGCTACCATCAGCCTGAACTCCCTATCCTCGTCTAGAAGCCTTAGAAACTCCCCCCTCAGGTTCACACGAAAAAATAGGATCGAGAGATACAAAAACACACCACTGATAGCAACCTTAAACCCTTCCGAAAGTTCCACTCGCCTATCACACCGCCTCAAACATCCAATACTGAAAACAAAGAAAAAGCCCCAACAAATCGGAGACCCCTCACACCTCCATGAATACACATACACCTCAGAGGACCATAATTACCATCAGAAGAGGCTTACATGATAACATCCCTTCCAAGAAAACTCAGCCACATGCAACAAATCAGGCAGAACGTGCCTCTGGGTCGACGAGCCACCACCCGAAAGGAACCTAGACCTCGGCATCGGCAAGCACATAGCCCAGCAAACAACAATACACAGAGAAGCGGTCAAAAAGGCGCTAGAGAATGCTGAGTAAAAAACCTGAAACCGTGCACACAGTGCCTAGAGCCTAGGCGCGCACTATTCCCAGGGACAGTGCCGTGGCTAGTGCTAGGAGGAGTTGCCAGCAGGTTTTTTCTCCTTTTCGTGAGCTCTTAGGCTATCGAGTTGCGTGCTAAAAGCATGGGATGTGAAGAGTCATCCACCTCAGTCATACTTATATATTGACTTACTGTAACATCTTGTTGGGCATGTCTATAGGCAGGCAGCTCTTAGAGGAGCTTAGGAGAGACGAGGAACTTAGGAGGAATTTGGCTGAGGAGCTCCTGCCCGAGGCCCTAAGACACAGAGACCTCAGAAAGGCAATGCTCCTAGCATTATCTAGAGAGATGGCCACAAAGGAGGACATAGAAGAGCTGAAATCCTACGTAGACGCGAGGATCAACGATGTAAATAGGAGGATAAGCGACCTCTACGTCGTCGTCAAGGCATCCCGGGTCGCCATCATAGCTACACTAATCTCAACAATACTTGTACCACTCATACTGAGAATCCTCTTCCACTCCTAACCACCGCTAACACTTATCCCTGCAAATCACATCAGTAAAGCCTAACAACGAAACCAGGCAACCTTCCCAGACCTCCCAACAGTGAATAGCCCCAAATAACAAAAAACTCTAGGCATGCAACGCTCTGCCCAGAGCAAGAACAAGGTGCACTATAGAGAGCAATAAAAGTTTCTATTCAATAATCGTATGGCTATTCGAAGAATTAAAACTTCGCATCATAGAAAAACTCAAAACATTTATTATTATGGCTTAGATATTTTCCCCTATGAAGGGCGTCGTTCTCCA
The DNA here is from genome assembly GCF_038871435.1 of Thermofilum sp. Classification (NCBI taxonomy): domain Archaea; kingdom Thermoproteati; phylum Thermoproteota; class Thermoprotei; order Thermofilales; family Thermofilaceae; genus Thermofilum; species Thermofilum sp. Next base: position 103,333 of record NZ_JAVZIC010000002.1, on the reverse strand, counting down.
CGGGGGCCTAGGCACACGTCTCCGACCCCTAACGCACACAGGGCCCAAACAGCTTCTCCGTATTGCTGGAAAGCCTGTCTCACAGTGGGTCCTAGAAGACCTACGGGAAGCAGGAGTACGGGACGTCGCAATCATACTTGGAAACCTAGCTCCCGAGAGGGTCGTAGAGTACTATGGGGACGGCTCCTGGCTAGGCTTGAACCTCACCTACATCTACCAGGGATACCCCTACGGCCTTGCACACGCAGTATACCTTGCAAGGGACTTCGTGGGTGACGAGCCTTTCGTCGTCTACCTCGGGGACAACGTGATACTCGAGGGCATAACACACTTCGCCAAAAAGTTCGAGGAAACCGATGCAGAGGCAATGGTCCTCCTGACAGAGGTAGAGAACCCCCAGCGCTTCGGCGTAGCCAAGTTCCAGGACGGGAGGCTTGTAGGCTTCATCGAGAAGCCAAAGATACCGCCAAGCACCCTAGCACTCGTCGGCATATACTTCTTTAGGTCCCCAAAGGTCTTCGGGGTCATCGAGTCCCTAAGGCCGAGCTGGAGGGGCGAGCTAGAGATAACAGACGCGCTCCAGGGGCTCATCGATAGGGGACTCAAGGTCGAGTACGGCGTGATCAGGGGCTGGTGGAAAGACACGGGGACTCCACAAGACATATTGGAGGCCAACAGGCTTCTCCTAGACGCGAAGTACAGGGAAAAAGTGGTCAAAGGCCAGGTTCAGGCTTCAAGCGTAGAGGGCAGGGTCTACATAGAGGAGGGCGCGGCCATTAGGAACAGCACGGTAAGGGGACCCGCATTCATAGGCTCGGGCACAGTCATCGAGGACTCCTACATTGGTCCCTACACGAGCATAGGCAGAAACTGCAAGTTCACACGGGTAGAGGCAGAGAACAGCGTATTCATGGACGGGGTCCAGCTAGAAGACATACCAGAAAGGATCACAGACAGCATTATAGGCGCAGAGGCAATAATCAGAAGCAATTCTTCAAAGCCCAAAGGCCTAAAACTAATAGTCGGAGAAAAATCAGTGATCGAGATATGAGGCTACTCGTTACCGGCGGGGCAGGCTTCATGGGCTCAAACTTTGTACACTACATCTATGCCTCGCGCCCAGACGCAGAGATCCTCGTATACGACAAGTTCACCTACGCCGGCAGAATAGAGAACCTAAAAGAGCTGGACACCTCGAGGGTCAAGATAGTTAAGGGAGACATCCTAGACCAAGAAAAATTCACTGAGACCCTTAAAGCTTTCCAGCCAGACTACGTTGTACACTTTGCCGCCGAAACCCACGTAGACAGGAGCATAAAGGACCCTTCCATATTCATAGACGTAAACGTCAAGGGCGTATACATTATACTCGAGGCTCTACGCAGACACGACGGCCCCAAGCTCATACACATATCCACAGACGAGGTATACGGAGACATATCAGGCGAACCAGTAACAGAGGAAGCCCCCTTCAAGCCCAGTAGCCCATACAGCGCCAGCAAGGCGTCCGGAGACCTCCTCTGCCAAGCATACTGGAGAACATACAGCCTACCCGTAAGGATAGTCCGGCCCTCCAACAACTATGGGCCCAGACAGTTCCCAGAAAAACTAATACCCAAAACAATCCTACGCGCACTGAACGGTTTGCCGATACCAGTCTATGGCGACGGCTCCCAGGAGAGGGACTGGCTCTACGTCGAAGACTTCTCCAGGGGCCTGGAAACAATAATACTCAGAGGCAGAGACGGCGAGGCATACAACCTCCCAGGACTAAACCCCAAAACAAACATCCAAGTCATACAAGACATACTCACGCTCCTCGGCAAGCCCCACAGTCTCATAACATTCGTCCCAGACAGGCCCGGACACGACAAGAGATACGCGATGAGGGGAGACAAGGTACTCAGCCTAGGCTGGAAGCCCCAGACACCCTGGCTAGACGGGCTCAGAAAAACAATCGAGTGGTACAAGGCAAACGAGTGGTGGTGGAGACCCCTCCTAGGAGACGAGTTCTTCACAAAAGACACCCCGTGGGGTGGGACAAGATGAAGGTACTCGTTACTGGTGGAAGCGGGCTACTAGGCTCAGTCCTAGTAGAAATGCTTGCACAGAACGGCCACAGCGTTATTGCCACATATAATACCCACGAGCCGAGACAAATACAGGGCGTAAAATGGGTCAAGATAGACATCTCCAGGGGCTATTTGCTTGAGGATCTCGCGTGGAAAGAGAAGCCACACGCAATAATACACAGCGCCGCCATGACAGACGTAGACAAGTGCGAGATAGAAAAAGAAAAGGCATGGAAAACAAACGTAGAAGCAACCAGGAGCGCCGTGAGGGCCGCTAGGGCCGTAAACGCCCACATAATATACATATCAACAGACTACGTCTTTGACGGAGAAAAGGGAAACTACGGGGAAGAAGACCTCCCAGCCCCAGTCAACTACTATGGCTTGACAAAGCTCGTAGCAGAAGAAATAGTCAGGACAAGCGACGTCCCATACACAATCATAAGGCCCAGCGCCATATACGGCCTAGGCGGTAGCAAGAAAAGCTTCGCAGAATACGTCGCAGACAAGCTCACAAGAGGAGAAGAAGTCCCAGCACTCGTAGACCAATACGTATCCCCAACATACAACAGGTACCTAGCTTCTGCGATACTAAAGATACTAGACACGCGTCCCCTCGGCACAATCCACGTGGCAGGACAAAGGACAAACAGGTACGAATTCGCCCAAACAATAGCCGACATACTTGGCGTCCCCAAAAACCTAGTCAAACCAGCAAAAACCCAGGACATGAAGCACTGGCTGGCCAGGAGGCCAAGAGACTCCAGCCTAGACACTTCCAAGGCCAACAGGCTACTGGGCTACACACACGAAAACCATAAAGCCCTCCAAGACTTCGTAAAAGAGTACCTCGAAAAGAGGCGTCCCTGATGGCACTAAAAAACGTTAGGGAGCTAGCCCTCCCAGGAGCAAGGCTCGCAGAGCTAGAACGCTTCGTAGACGAGCGAGGCCTCTTCCACGAGCTCATCCGCGCCGACTGGGACCAGTTGCTAGGCGACGACAAGCTCCTACAGGCAAACCTCTCAGTAACATTCCCAGGAATAGTAAGGGCCTGGCACCGCCACCTAAGAGGCCAAGTAGACTACTTCTTCGTAGCCAGAGGATACGCAAAGATATGCGCATACGACGACACCACACAAGCCCTGCTAGAAGTAGTCCTAAGCGGAGACAAGCCACAAATACTACGCATACCCGGACACTACTGGCACGGCTTCAAGGCAATAGGCCAAGAACCAGTCTACCTCATATACTTCGTAAACAAGCTATACGACTACCAAAACCCAGACGAAGAAAGACGCCCATGGAACGACCCACAAATAGTCCCCAAGACCATCAACGGCAAAAAAGACGACCCACGAACAGGCAAACCATGGGACTGGTTCCAACCACCACACAAATAGCCACTTTTCCCAGAGAACATCCAACCAGTTATTCCTAGCTCCTCCAGGAAAGCCTTCACCAGCCACGATGGCACTATTCCCCAACAAAAAGGATACTAATAAAGGCAAATAAATGAATATTCCAAACCCAGCATTTTGCTAGTTCAGCCTTTTTTCCTCTTGACTTCCTTAAACATATCATTTTATATACTTGAACTTTTGATAAAATTATGGGAGAAAAAAATTAAAAGTTTTGAGGCCTGGCTCCTTGTCTCTATGCTTATCCTTGCAGGCTTCTTGACAATCCTGCTACCAACAGTCAGCCAGCCCCAAGGCTACACCCTCATATATGCGCCGCCAAGGGCATACAATGCTTCAGACTGGATGGACATAAAAGCAGTCTACATAAAGGAGACCCAGGACAAGCTATACTTCTACATAGAGTACTATGCCCCCATGCCAAACTCAAGCGAATACATCCACAACCTCTTCCTATACATGGACACCGACAGAAACCCCCAGACAGGTAGCCTCGCATACAACATAGGCATAGACTCCTACATCAATATTCGCATCACGGGAAACAACGACTCCTCCTGGGCAAACCTCTACAAGTGGGACCCCACAGCAAACGGCTGGAAAAACCTCAGAGACCTAAAGCCAGACATGAAGCTGGCACCCAGCCTAAGCTACTGGGAGGTACCTATAAACAAGGAAGATATAGCGTATAGCCCAACAGGCATGGACTTCTACATCAGCGCGTATTCGTACGTCCTCACAATCACAGCAACAAAGATAACCTACACCATTGGCTCCAACAACAGGCAAATCACGGTAGACGGCTACCCAGGCGACTGGGGAACAGCCACACCAACACTCAGCCTAAAGCCGAGAGGCATAAACCCGCCCGAACTAGAAATATCAGCAATCTACCTGGCAAACGATGCCGAAAACCTATACGTAAGGGTCGATACAAGGGGAAAGCCTACCCAGAGCATACCCACGGGCACCTTGAACAGGGAACTCTACATATACATAGACACAGACAACAGCAACCGCACAGGCTACAAGACCTACAGCGGCGCAGACTACTACGCCTACGCCATCCTAAACACACAGATACTAAAATACCCCAACATCTACTACTACAAGTACACCGGCACAGGCACGGACTCAAAATGGCAACAAGTATCCTCCACACCATAAAACGCAGACTTCAACACAGTCTTCGAACTCAAAATACCACTCAGCCTACTAGGACTAAAACCACAACAAAAAATAACAATCTACATACCAGAGCAAAGATGGTTCCTCCACAGACTAGTACCCAAAACAATAACCTCCATAACGTACCCCACACCCCAGACAGCCACAACTCAAACAGCCCAGCCAAGCATAATAGCAAGACTCTTCGGCTCAGAAACATTATTCCTCGCACTCGTCACAACAATAATCATACTCGAAGCCGCCGCAATAACATACCTAGCCAGAAAACAGCACAGACACCAGCCACAGCCCCCGCCCCCACCACAGTAGCCAGCCCCTCCCTAAAAAAGTTTTTATGTTTTTCTCTCTTTACCACAATGTATGACGCCATCCTCCTCTGTGCCTGTGCCTCCAACGCCTCCAGCGATACAAATATCCCCACAGCTCGTTTCCGCCGCCTACAAACGCGCACTACGCTACGGAGCCTACTGGAGGCTCAGGCCAGAGGAGAGGGCACTCCTTTTCCTCGCCAGGAGGCTTAAAGCTATTAAAAGCCCGGCCCTCCGCGAGGCAATACTCAGGATCCTAGAAAAAGTCTGGCCCTCCAAGGCAACAATGATAAAGGCCTATGAGGAGGGCCTAAAACTACTAGCCAAAAAGATACAGCTAGCCCTAGCAATAGGGGCAACACACATAGCCGAGGCACTCAAAAAAGCCAGACTGGAAACAATCAAAACCCTAGGAATACAGTACCTAAACACACCACTATTCTACAGAGGCTAGGAGATGAATCGGCGAGAACCAGACACACCCCTCATACCCCCATTGAGAAGCGAGCAAAGGGGTAGTGTCAAAGCTTAAAACTCCAAGCCATGGGCAAGACTATTACCATCGTGTCCCAGAAGACATCTGGATCCTCGTCACAAAAGACGAGCTACTTAGAAAAGCTATGGAGCGCATCCCTGTCGAAGAATTCAAAAGACTTCTACTAAAGTACTTTATAGCAGAAGAGATCACTGAAGCCGTCGATGAAAACGAAATAGCCAGAATAGATGAAGAACTGAAGGAAAAAATCTGGGACGAATTGAAACACAAATGGAAGTTGTAATTGACAGTAACCACATGAGGCGCCCAAGGCAACCAGCAAAAATGCTTATGAAACGTCTATCCAGGTAAAATATGAGTAGCGAGGAGCCAGACGTAACATTCATCTTTCCATCAAAAAACGAGGAAAAAACAATAGCAGAAGTCATACAAAAAGCCCAAAAAGCCGCCCAGCAACTCGGCCTAACATACGAAATCATAGTCCCAGACAACTCCACAGACGCCACCCCACAAATAGCCACAAGCCTCGGAGCAAAAGTAGTTACACCAGACAAGCACGGCTACGGCTACGCCTACATATACGCGCTTCGGCACGCAAGGGGCAAATACATAGTCATGGCAGACGCAGACGGCACATACGACCTAGAAGAAGCACCAAAACTCCTACAGCCACTCCTCCAAGATAAGGCAGACATAGTCCTAGGAACACGCCTAAAAGGCAAAATAATGCCGGGCGCAATGCCATGGCTCCACAGGTACATAGGAAACCCCCTCCTAACATTCATCCTCAACAAGTTCTACGGAACAAACGTCTCCGACGCCCACACAGGCTTCAGGGCCGCCAAGAGAGAAGCAATACAAAAACTAAACCTAAACACCCCAGGAATGGAGTTCGCCTCAGAACTCCTAGCAAAAGCCGCCTACCTAAACCTCCGCATAACAGAAGTCCCAATAACCTACCACCCACGCAGAGAAGGAACACAGTCAAAACTAAACAGCCTCCGAGACGGCTGGCGCCACCTAAAATACCTACTCATACTAGCCCCCAAGTTCCTCTACTACATACCCGGCATCGCGATGCTACTGATGGGGATCGTCCTCATGCTAGCTGCTGTGCTTCGAGCAAACTTAGGCTATTCGCCAGGCATCCACTCCGCCATACTTGGTAGTATGCTCACCATACTTGGCGCTAACTTGGCTGGGCTGGGACTCCTTGCCGACCTTCACCTCGCGAAAATGATAGGAAGACCTACAAGCAGGATCACGAAACTGCTAATGAAAATGAGCGTTGAACAGGCGTTCATCCTCGCAGCGGTGCTCGTGGTGTCGGGTGGCGCTTATACGCTCTACCTATTTACGAAGTGGGTTGAAAGTGGCTACCGCTACCTACCGCTAAGAGGCGAGAACGCGCTGGCGCTAGCGCTCACAGTCCTAGGCGCACAGGCGGCCGCCACCGCTATGGCGGCGCACCTCTTGCGCAGAGAGTAGCGTGCAAGCCCTACTCCTGGCCCGCGAGTAGCCATGCACCTCTGCTTCGTGTGCTCCCACCTCTACCCATGCACCAGCGGGGGCGCGGAGCTCCGGTACCACCTCCTGACCAGTGAGCTGGCGAAGCTAGGCCACAAGGTCTCCTACATCACCTACGCCTACAACGGCTGCGCAGACTCCTCCATAGACTTGGTTCCCGTGGGAGCGCCGCCCGAGCACTACGACGAAAAGGGGAAGCGCAGAGTCCTACCCGTCGCCCTCTTCGGGATCAAAGCCGCCAGAACAGTCGAGAAGCTACACTGCGACGTCGTGGATGTGAGCGTACCCTACACGCCGGCCCTCCTCCTGCCGAAAGGCTCCTTCGTGCTCACTCTCCACGAGTTCTGGGGTCCCATGTGGAGGACTTACTATTCAGTCCCCCTAGCCGTCCTCGCCGAGAAAGGGGAGAAGCTACTAGTGACAAGGCCCAGGGCCATAATCACCCCCTCGGAATTCGTAGCCAGGAAGGTCAGAGAGCACACCAGCGCCCCAGTCTATCCAGTGCCCCTGGGCCTACCCCTCGAGAGGTATGTGAAGTACGCGGGCAACACTAGGCGAGATATCGACGCGGTAGCCATAGGCAGGTTCGTCCCCATCAAAGGCTGGGACAGGCTCTTCAAGCTCCTAAAGCTCGTGGACAAGCCCCTGAGAGTCGCCATCGTGGGCGACGGACCCCTCTACGACCACCTCGTGCCGCAGCTCAGAGGCACAAACCACGAGGTCGAGATACTGCGTGGGGCCAGCGAGGACGAAAAGCTCTCCACCCTCTCGCGCGCCAAGTACTACCTGAACCTCTCCCAGTTCGAGGGCTTCAGCATCGCGACCCTAGAAGCCCTAGCCTGCGGAGCCCACCCAGTAGTCCTCGACACAGGCTACAACGCCGCGGTAGAGCTAGTCCAGAACACAGGTTGCGGAACAATAGTCAAAACAGTTGACGAGGCGGCAGAAATCATAGCACGTGACCCGCCACCATGCACACCTGACCTCACAAACTATACTTTACAAGCTTTCATAAAGCACTACCTAAAAGTAGTGGAAGAAATCCTCTAGGTCGTTGATTTTGCTCCATATAACATTCGTTTCAGACTACCTTTCACCGTTTGCTGGAGGAGTGAGAATAATAGCAAATACCCTTGCAGAGCTTGTAAAGCAATACAACTATGATGTAAGCTTGATAGCAGGCGCAGTTGACTCGGCATTTTATGATGCCTATGATAATTACTTTAATATCGTTAACTTAAATATCTATAATCTCAGAAAACTCCCGCACCAACAACCTAGTAGGATACCTGTATTCTTTAAAGATGCCAAAAAGACTTTAACGGGATTGCAGAACTTAGACATTCTTCACTTTAATAATCACCTCCCGAATCTTCTTCCCTACTTCCTCCCCAAAGTTCCACGAGTATGTACCATACATCACCTAGAAGACATGCAGAGCATGAGTAACCTTATCTCGAGAATATCCCTTCCTATATTTCAAGATTTCCTTGAAACAAACTCCCCTTGCACACTTATCCATACTCCCTCGAAGTACACAGCAGAGCAGGTAGCAAAGCGAAGAATCTTCGCACGCAGGAGAATAATCGTGATACCAAACGGTATCGACCTCTCGAAGCACCTAGCCGTCAGGAAGAAGCCCGAGCCCGGAACCTTCCTCATGATAGGCCGCCTCGAGCCCAGAAAGCACTACGAACACGCGATCCTAGCAGCCAAGCTCGCGAGAAAGCGACGCAAAGACCTCAAGCTCTACATAGTCGGCAACGGGCCGCTCAGTATTGCTCTCGAACGAAAAATCAAGGAGGAAAACCTCGAGGACACAGTCAAACTCCTCGGAAACGTTGACGAGCAGGAGAAGCTGGAGCTCCTGGCCAGAGCCGAAGCGCTCATACACTTAGGCTACCCAGAGGGCTTCGGCATAGTGGTTGTAGAGGCTCTAGCCACGGGAACCCCTGTGATTTCATATAATCTGCCACCAATAAGCGAGATTATAAGAAATCATATCCACGGTTTGCTGGTAGAGAAAGACAACGTGGCGCAACTTGCAAGAAGCATCATGGATTTTAACATAACTATTTATGATGAAAGAGTTCTCAAATCTAAAGCAAAGAAGTACGACCTTAGAAAAACGGTAGAAAGTTTTCATACAGTTTACAAAAATCTCAAAGTAAGACCCAACTGTTAAAACATGAGAATATGCTTCTTTAAACCAAATAGCCTCCGGGAAGGCGGAGGAGCTGAACACTGGCTAATCGACGTTTCTTCAAGACTTCCAAAAAACCATGAAGTAATCATAGCTGGGTTAAACCATGCCTGGACACAAAGGTTAAGAAACCAGGAGATATTATCCTTTCTCCATAGCTATGGAACTAAGTATTACGAGCTACCCTCGGTCAAGTTGCCCCGCGGATTCCCTCTGCCACACCCTATGTACAATAACTTCCTTTTAAACATGCTCAATACATGCGATATAGTCTATGCGGTGGTTCCCTTCGCCCCAGTTGAAGTATGGGTTAAACTGTTTAGAAGAGCTCTGAAAACCAAGCTTATAGCTGGATTCCATGGATTTTTAAGAACAGATGTACTATTACAGAAGCTATATTTTCCAACATTGAAAGAAGCTATCAAGGTATTTGATTCATACCATGCTCTAAATAAGAGCACTTATGCTTGGCTTCGAAGTGTAGTGACCAATAAAAGTATATTCTATATTCCCAACGGTATAGACACCAAAACCTTCCAACTTTGCAGAGACCCCTCTAGCTCACAGCACTTCAATGTTATTTTCACAGGAAGATTAATAGAAGACAAAGGTGCAGATATTCTAATTGATATAATTAAGCATATTAATGACAAGTTAGAGCTAAAGAATATCAGGTTCATAATAGTTGGGTCTGGAACTTATGAGCAGGAGATCAGAGCTCTTGCGCAGAAATATAGAAACGTAGTCTATCTGGGGTACGTTAATAGACAAGCTCTGCCAAAAATATATATGGAGACAAACCTCTTCCTCCTTCCCTCAAGAACGGAAGGCTTTCCTATAAGCCTTTTAGAAGCCCAGTCCTGCGGCCTACCAGCAGTGGGCTCAAAAATCCCAGGGATCTCAGACGTTATCATCGAGAGGGTAACAGGACGGCTTATCGAACCAGGAAATGTTAAGTCATTCGCGGAAGCGATCAAAGACTACTACCTACTGTGGTCTCAGGATCCAGCCCAGTACTATGAGATCAACAAAACTATAAGAAACCATATTGTCAAACACTATGATTGGAACATCATTATACGACATCTCGAATTAATGTTTGAATCTATAGTCAATCAATAGATAGTGTGTATGAAAATCCCTGGCTTATTTCAAGTAACTATCAATAGATTCATGCAAGGTCAATCACAGAAGCGGGTATCAACTACGTGAAAACGATAACTGCATCTCTGTTGTTATGCAATATTTTTTGCTCAAGGGACGGTGTAAATGAAAGCCAGTAAACATAATATTAAAAGAACATTGACTTTTTTCCATCTTTTTTATATTTTTATTCAACCAATGTTCTATATAACCTTATCGATGTTATATGGAAGCTACAATGCGGTGCCGATGGTATTACTCGCTTTTATAATTTTACCTGCGCTACCATTCTCATTAATATTAAAGAAAATTGATAAAACATTAAACGCTCTTGAGGCTTTTCATATAGCGATAACATTTATGTTATTTTTCAGCATCTTCACGACGCTAATCTTTGATAAGAAAGCTTCAATCATTTTAACTTTGTTTTCTTTGGTGATAGGTATCTTGCCTCTGTTTTCTAGAATGGTAAAAGAAGCTGATTTTGACAAGAATCTTGAATTAAAGATGAAAAAAGAGATAACGTTGCTACTAGAATATATCATTTTATCGTCGATCTTATTGCCTATACTAACATATTTGCTTAAAAATACACCTCGATGGTATTCAGCAGATGAAACATTTTATGCTTTTACTGTAAGCATTTATGAGCAATACAAAGTTATGTTTGCTTATGGAGATCTAAATTCCATTATTTCATCAATTGCGAAGTATATCAATGGAAGAACAATATGGTTCTATTACTTATATTCAATGAGGGTACTTTCAGGCGCCAAGCCAAGTGAGTTGTATCTTTCAAGCATACTTTTCCTTATACTAGTACTCTTCGCATCTTTGAGCATCTTGATAGATCTCCTTAATGTCAATGTACGCGAGCTTGCGGTAATAAGTGCACTATTTGTTGTTTTTCTTCCAATAGTTTTACCTTGGAGTATCACTATTTTGCCTGATTTACCCCAAACATATTTTATTCTTACATCCTTATACTTCATTTTAAAATCATTAGACATAAATGCTGTTTTCTCGATTAACCTAACTAGGTTCTTTTATTTTCTCATTTTTGCGTTCTATAGTATTTCATTTAAAGAAAATATGATTTCTTTTGCTTTCTTTTTAATATTTTTAACTATATTCCTCAATAGGCACAAAAAGCAGTTAAACAATGATGCCAGGTTTTTATTAAAAATTTTCAAGCTTATATTGCTTATTTCGTTACTATACATTGCTATTGTGGATTTTGGCTCTTTCATATTTTTATTTTTCCTTAATAATATCAAAATGTATGTGTTTTTGAGAAGATACTTTATCTTAGGGGATTCGTTAGCGGAACTCCTTTTTGGAATGTTTATGAAGCTTCCCTGGGATAGCTACACACTATTTTCATTCAGCTGGAGGCAATGGCTTGATTTCCTGAATTTTGCTCTTGCACCAGAAGCATTATCCCCCTTGCTTTCTGCTATTTTCATAGCCCTTCCGGCTTTGAGTTTGCTGCATAAAGAGTTTAGAGCAGATCCGAAGTTTAAGTTGCTTGCCCTTACGACTAGCTGCACATACTGGTTTTACTTTTTCACACTTATAGGCGTAAACCGCTTGTATGACTTCACGAGGTACTCCTTACATATTTACATCTTAGCGGCACTACTTTCCATAACAGTTGTCTATAGGTTGATTAGAAATCATAATGATGTTAGAAAATGGCTTCTTGTCCTTAGCATTTTGATGGTGATTATTCTTTTAATTAACTACAAAGTATCGACAGAGTTAGGCGGGACAAGGTTCTTTTTTGATATGCTTAGGTATGATCGTTCCAGCATGCTGTTACTGGTGGAAAGTGCCCTCATAGGGTGTGCTTTAGCGGTAGCACGACGGTCGCCCTCTATTTCGTTCGTCGCACTTATGCTGATTCTTTTCACATTCTCACTGCTTTTCCTTAAGCCGGTTTTCGATAAGAGCTGGCTCTTCCGTCCATTCGGCGATGCGTTAAAAAAGGTAAGCAACTACCTAGAGGGCACGTATAAGGGCGGAAAAGTTCTCGTGATTTCGAATGCATATACTTACCTTAGAAACTATCTTGATTTTGGAAAATTTATCGTTATTCCTCCGCCAATAGGTGAGGATGAGTTTTTGGGAATGCTAAAAGTTTTGCCAAACGGAAGCTACTTGGTTTTAACAAATCATCCCGAGATGTCATGGTACGAGTATGCTAACGCTCAGAGCTACATCCAAAAATATGTTAAAAGTCAAAAAATTAATTTATGTTTCAATGCCAGCAAAGAATGCATTGAGGTAGAAAAAGTTTACGAGGTAAAACGTGATGGCTACGTTATAGCGGTATTCTTGAAGAAAGGGCAACCCCAACCGCAAAGCCTTCCTGTTGACCATGGTTTACGGTTACAACCTGTCAATGTTGCTTATACCCAAAAATCATGCATTCTTAATTTAAAAGAAGGAAGTATTAATAATACAAAGATCATTTTAGCCACAACAAGATTTTCAAAAATTATCGAAGTTGTTTCTCCTAGCACGATCGTTATTCCTATGTTTTATAATAGTGATTCACTAAAAAATATTAGGATGGACATTTATGTTTGTGTATATCATATAGCTATAACTTTAGATAACATAGATGTGATGTGGTTGCATATGTATCTAAAATTTACATATATGGAGAGTATTCTTTATGTCGGTACTTTAATACTTTTATCTATTGCTCCTTTCTTATCCATTTTAATTAAACCACTTAGAAATATATGCAACTTTTCTAAAGCACGCGCTCTCTCAAAGCTAGCTCACTTCGTGTGATGTTTTAGTCGAGAAGTGGTGTGTCGCGGGGAGTTGTCTGCACGTTGCATGTCCCTGTCTCAGCTTCACTAACCTCGTCGTTGGGCAATCTGACGCCTTCTGCCATAGTCGTGTTAGGGCTTTTAGTCTTTCTATACAGCAGGGGGTTACGAGAGCCCTTTTCCTCGTTTCGCTTATCAGCGCCTTGGCATTTCTAGCAGACACCCCCTGGCACTTCAGCTTGCAGTTGGCGGTCATTTTAACCGTCCTTGCTCCCTAGGCTTCGAGTTGCTCCGAAAGAGGCGATATGGCCTCTCTACTCTTCGGTACTAGCGTGCTAGTGCAGGAATGCTGATGGTAGCTAGGGATTCAGGTATCGGTCTATTTATTTTGCTACTTATGATCGTATGAGTTCGGTAGCCCTAATAGCTCCCAGAAGTGAAGGAGGAGTTGCTTACATAATCGAGAGGCTCTGGAAGGGGTTAAGAAGAGAAAGATTTCCTGTGAGCAAGATAGTGATTAGCGGAAGTCCGACTCTGTTTCATCTAAAGCACCTTCCACAGTTTCAGAAATATGATGTAGTAATTATTACTGGCTCAATCCCTCCCCCTAGCCATATTTTTGCAAGAAGCGATGTACGAGTAGTCTTATTTGTGCATGGATTTGTGTACCACGAGCTCGGTAATGTGATAGGGTATGGACGACTTAGAGAAAAGTTAGGAGCCATGTACTCTTTAATGCTTTTTGAAATGGCGAAAAAGGCTGACAGAGTTGATACATATATTTGTCATAGTATAACTACTTGTGAAGCGAATAAAATTTACAATAATTTTATACTGTTACCACAGTTTGTCTTTCCCGAGGAACTTCCGAAAAGAAACGAGGTTAGCGTCCAAGGGAGGTTCAATCCAAAGGTGGTGACGTATAAATCCTACGTTAACTCACCAAGACTACTCAGAGAGGAAAAATTAATCTCGCTAATGAGAGGGGTTAGTCAAAAGCTAGGTCGACAAGTAGATCTGGTAATTGTTGATCCTGCACAGAGAGAGCCGAAAAAAGAAAAGTGGGGTAATCTTGTCGTGTATAGGCTTCCCTTTTTACCAAGAGAGCGGTTTCTTAGACTGATTGCTTCGTCCGATTTATATATTGAGCGTTGTGTAGATGAAGAGCTTAGTCTTGGCTCCATCGACGCTGGAATAGTAGGCACACCTGTCGCCAAGTTAACGCATCCATCGTTCGTGGAAAGACAGGACTATAAAGACGAAGTGTTATGGGCCGCTTCACCGAGAGAATTTATTGAGCTTGTCTCGGAATATCTGCGCGACGCTGAAGATAAAAAGCCTACGTACTCACGTAGGTTTAGAGAGTTTCTTCTCAATAAGCGAAGCTGGGATAACGTGAAGATGTCGCTTACAAATCTTCTCCGTTCAGAGCTATAATGAGACTCCTAGTAATAACTAATGGGATTTGGTATAGCGGTGCACAAGTAGCTACTAATGAATTTATGTCTTTCCTTGCAAAGTTAAATAATGTAGAGATTAAGGTTGTCTCTTGCCTAGGAGGAAAATACGTTCTATCAACAGACAATGTCGAAATATATAGAGTGCCTTGCTGGAATGTTGGCGCGTTACTTCAGATGAAACCAGATAGCATTTTTGAGCAACTTGTACGCTGGGCTGACGCCATCTGGATCGCCACAGGCGAGTTTGCCGTTGCGAAGTGGGTTAAGCGTATCAAGATGTTGCCAGTAGTAGCTCATCTGCATTCCTATGAACCCATATGTCCAAACATGTGGTTTTCATACGGTTTTAACGGAGTATGTGGCAGAAAATGTTCACCTTTGCTATTGACTCGATGCAAGCAGTCAACACATAGAATCTTTGCGGAAATTTCTGGTACCTGGGTTGAGGCGCTGGCTAGGCGTTACGGCGTTGGAAGGAGAGTGAGGTTTCTTAACAAGTTAGATGATGAGAAGTACTTCAACCTTATGGCTGGTGCGCGTGCTACTGTGATGCCTAGTGTGTGGCCTGAGACTTTTGGCGTTGTGGCTGTTGAATCGATTAGTTTAGGAGTGCCTGTGGTTGGATCCAATATGGGCGGTATACCTGAGGTAGTGGGGGGTTATGGTGTTGTAGTGCCGTTGCAACCTGAAGAGATCGTTGAGGGTATACTGAAAGTACTAGGAGAGACGTATAATAGGGATGAGATGCGAGAATACGCATTATCGAAGTTTGGTTTTAAAAATGTAGAGTTGTTTTTAAGGATTGTCGAAAGGCTTATATAAAAATTATGTATAATGCGGTTAGAAACCTGGGAATTTATCGCGTGAAGGTATAAAAACACTTAAGGGTTTGTTGTTTGTGAGTAGTTTACGTTTGTTGGTTGTTGGCGTGGTCTCGTCGAAGGGTTTGGGAAATGCTTTACAATATAGTGTAGCTTCGTTTCTTTTGTCTAGAGAAATGCCTAATGCTGAGATTACATTGGCATTGCCAGAGCTGTCAAGTGCTAAGTTCTGCATAATAGATCGGGTAAAAGTTCTTCCAGGTTTAGAGGATCAATCATCAATATTGAGGTTTATTCGTAGAAATAGTGCTAGCGAAGAAAAGTTGTCTGTGCGAGGTGGCTTCCAGCGCGTTAGCAATATACGGCACATCGTTTGGGAGAGATATAGCACTAGTGAGATTGCAGTCCAATATTTAAGACCTTGGTTATGTAGGCTTTATAACAGGGGGAGGTATAGTGGGGGTGCTGTCGGGGGGCATACTATTGAGCATGCAGCGTTTATAAGTTACTTAGTGAATTATAACTGTGCTAGAGCAGTTGTTGATGGGCCTCTTGTAACATTTCCCATTTCTGCGTCTTGGATTGGGCTTGAGCGACGAAGGCGTTGGTGGAAGCTATTGCGGAAATCATTGAACAAATTAGATGTGATATTTGTTCGAGGGAGGTTCTCACGTGAGATATTGTCAAGGTTTGTTGAGGAGGGTAGGTTGTATACTGCGTTGGATTCAGGTTTTGGTGTTAGGTTTCTGTTCAACAAACCCATTGGTTCTGTGGATAAGAGTAAGGTGATTGTGGGCATAGTGCCGCGTAGAGATTATTTTGAATTCTATGGGCTTCACGAGCTGTATCAGGAGTATCTGAGGGTGCTTAAGGTTGTTGTGGAGGGGCTTGTGGAGAGGTATGGGGTTGAGGTTGTCTTGATTGCGCACAGTGTAGGTAGCGATGAACTTGCTATTGCGGGTTTGCTGAAGATGCTGAGTAAACGTGTGAGGAAAGCGGTGCGGGTTGCTACGCCGCGGAGTGTTGCGGATTCCGTGCATGTTATTAGCTCCTGTGATTTTTTGATAACTAGTAGAATGCATGCAGGGGTTATTGCGTTGGCTTATGGTAAGCCTGCCGTCTTCTTTATGCCGAGGGGTGATGTGAAGGTGCGTGACGTGTTGTTGCATTTAGGCTTAGAGGAGGAGCTGTATTTGATTGATGCTTTTAATCCAAAGGAGTATGGAAACTTGTGGCCTGTTGTGGTTAGAATTACGGAGACTATCTTGCAAGAGAGCAGAGTGATAAGTCATGCTGTCAATAGGAGGCTTGAAGAGGTTAAGTTGCCTGTGCGGGTGTTGCGTAGGCTTTTAGAGGAGGAAGGGTTATTATGAATTGTTATGAATTGTGTAGAGGGCGTGGAATCTAAGTTGGCGCATTAAGTTTCCTGATAATTTAATAAGTCGTGGCACAAGCTTAGAGATAACATAGAGCTTGAAATGAGGCTTCATGTCTTCCCCTGATAAGATTGTGAGGAGCCTTATCGGCAACTATTCTGCTGTTTATATTGCTTGGGCGACTGATGAAAGAATTCGGCGTAGGGGTGCAAGTGGCGGTGTTGCTACGGCGTTGCTTAGGTATCTCCTAGAGCATCACCGCGTTGATGCCGTGGTGGTGCCTAGGCAGCGGGTTAATCGTGGTTTGGTGTACGGGGTGTGGACTGTGGTGCGGCAGGGGGAGGAATTAGAGAGGTTTTCGGGGTCTCTTTATGCACCTACTTTTGGTTTTGCGAAGGTATTTGACTTGGCATTACGGAGATTTGGTAGAATTGCAGTTACCGCCGTCCCCTGCTATGTTGAAGCTGCTCGGCGTCTTGCCCGTCTGAGGGGTAGGGACCAAGCTGTCTTTATTTTGGGACCTTACTGTAGCAATACACCTGATGCCTATGCCGTATGGTATGCGCTTAAGAGGTTCCATATTTCTGCGGATGATGTTGTGTCGGTTTCTTTTAGGGGGAGTGGTTGGCCTGGCTTCACCAGCATATGGACTAGGAGGGGCGTCGTCCGTATTTCCTCGCCTGTTTTCTGGGATTCTGGTTTTGGGCAGTATTTCTACGGGAGGAGGTGTTTTGTCTGTACTAACCACACAAATGTAGGGGCGGATCTCTCTCTTGCGGATCCATGGACGTTGCCGCCGGAGCCTTTTATGAAGCTTGGTGGCGCCACTCTTGTGGTGGTTAGGAGTGAGAAGGGGCTGAGGTTCCTGAGGGAGGCGTCTGAGGCGGGGTATATTGTGTTGCGGGGGGTTGACCCGATTTTTGCGGTTGCGGATTCTGTGTTGATAAAGTCTACTGCTCGAGTGTTTGCTGATGTAAAGAACGGTATAGTTTTGCCACCTGGCGTGTTTACTATTTTGCGAGAAGCGGCGTATGTTTTTGGGAGGGCTTTGGCTTTGAGAGAGGGTGCGTGGCCTCTTTTGTCGTTTTATCACAGAGGCGTTGGTTGGTTGCTTAGTTTGGCGTTGCTGGTTGACGAGGGGGTGGGAACTAGGTGGGGTAGGGTGATAAGGGGTATTCGGCGTCTTCAGTCAGCAAAGGGGCAAGAGGTGGTTAGGATGTTAAAATCGGACGGCTAGGTGGTCATGTAACTGACGGAGTATTGGATTTCCATTTTTTTCTGTTTTTCTGTTTCATTAGTTGTAGCAAATTTTTCTTTAGGGATAAAGTTACCGAGGGACTATGCGAAATATATTACTAGAAAATTTGAGAAGGCCGTTTCAATGTAAATATGTGTGGCTGAGTGAGGCTAGGCGTTTTCTTTGCCGGGATGGTTTATGAGGATGTGGGGGGAGGTTAGGCTAGACGGGGAGCACTCTGAGCATGGGTATTTGATGTTTTGCCTGGGGGTCTTCACCCGTACCTTTTGGAGGTTGTAAAGGATTCTGGCTGGAGGTCGGGCGGTGGGCTGGGGTGTAGCTCTTTTTAGTGGCTGTGTGTTTTTAGTGTTTTTGTTGCTTCTTCTAGTTCTTTTAGTGTGTTTACTGGTAGCCATACGTCCCGTGGGACGATGAATGCGTGTAGTTTGGCTTTTTCCGCGAGCCTTGGCAGGAGTACGTTTTCGAACTCGACTGCTTCGTCGGTGTTCATGTCTACTGTTTGTTGTAGGAGTCTTAGTGCCTGTGGCTCGAATATGTATAGGCCTGTGCTCGCGTGTATCGGTAATATTGGCTTTTCCTTGAAGCTCGTCGCGAGGCTCAAGGAGTCTATCTCGACGTATCCGTAGGGCAGCTGTAGGCCGGCAGTTACTGCTACGCTTCCCCACACCTCTAGCCTGTTCACTGCCTCTATGTGGCTTGAGAGGAACCTTAGGGGCAGGGACTCGTCTAGGAAGAGGTCGTCTGGGAAAATGATGAATACCCTCCTTTCTGGGTCCACAGAGCCTGTCTCCAGTGCGTGTTTTAGTGCTTTGCCCTTCCCGACCCTCTTTAGCGGTGGGTCCATTGAGCAGCGGATGTTGTAGCCTTCTTCTTTCAATTTCTCGGCCTCCCTTACCACGTCCGGGAACTTTGTCAAAACAATGAATTCCTCGAAGCCGTTCCTAGCCATGTATCTTATACATCTTGCGAGGAGTGTTTCGCCGTTTAGCTCTATCAATGGCTTCGGCACATTTATGAAGCCCATCCTCTTGCCCTCCCCACCAGCCATCACGACGACCTGTGTCTGCTTTGCTTGTTGAGAAAGTTGCGTGAGTACGTCCATGTCTCTCTGCCTCTGTGGCTTTGTTAGAGCTTCTATCTATATAGGTTTTTTTGTGTCAGATGTACATGCGTTGCCTTGTGTGGTTTATTGGTAATTTTCCTCATGGACGTGTCGCGTTTTAGGTAGGGTTGGACTTAGAAGAGTTAGAGAGCTCTTGTGGGTGGCTTGTTCGTGTCGAATAAGCTCTCTGGCTGGTAGGCTTTGCATATAGCTTTTCGGGATACTCCTCAATATCTTTGTGAAAAATTCGGGCCACTGAACAAAAATTATATTTCTTTATGTAGCGCGCAGGGCCGTTCTGAGGCTTCCTGGAGCATAGGGTCATGGTTGTTGGCCAGGGCTTGCCTTCGCTGTTTGGGCCGGAGGATAAGTATAGGTTTAGGGTGGATGTTTCTAGGACGCTGGGCTTCCTGGGGCTAGAGAGGCTGATTAGCCCGAGGGAGTCTATCGAGTATATTGTGAGGAGGAGGCTCGGGAAAGAGGCAGGCTAGGCTTTCCTAGTCAGTCTTCTTCTCCTATTTTTGTGTGTTTTTCTTGTTATTGTTTTATTGCGAATAAGAGCAACGAGAAGGCTTTAAGGCGATTGAGACTTTGGTTCTGCTCTTCGATTTTTTTGCGCGCGGCTTTTGTGTTACTAAGCTGGTGGAATGGGGGCTTGTAGATTGTGGGACTTTTCTAGCTAAGCGTTCTATGGCTTTATGTAGACTCGATGTGCTTTATCGCGTACGAGCGGCGTGGTAATGGCCTAGAGTTTTTCGAGGCAATGCATGTTATGTAAGAGACCTTGATGGGGTAAAAATTTATCATTTCAAGGCGAAAACGAGTCGAATATTTATAAATACCTTTTTTCCTTTTTCCTGGGTTAAAGAAATGAGTGTAAGGGTCAAAAAGGTAGAGACGTGGAAAGGTAGATATCGAGACAGCACTCGTAGTAGAGCCTGCGCTGAATATCAGAGCATAGAAAGATCATTGATAGAGCTAGAAGAGCTCTACATTGTGCTAAGAGAGATGAACGAGAAGTATCCTGAGGCAGGAGAGATTCTGGAACCATTACGCGAGGCTGTAGGGGCTACAATATACATCTTAATTCATCAAATGGATAACCACACTCGAGAGACATATAAGGAACTTATAAAAGAGGGGGATAACAAGCGAGCACCAAGGATCGTAAGAAATAATTCTACACAAGATCCGTTAGGTCTAGCAATAGCTGTATTAATGGTAGCCCTTTCTCTCTCCAATGTAGGAGTGGAAGAGCATGTACGGGAACTGATAGTGCTGGGAATCGCCCTAGGGCGGGTGATGCTAAAGAAGACATATCAAGAAGTATTGAATAAAATGAGTAATGATGAGGCAAAAAAGAGGGGTCAGCTTGACCAGTTGAAAAAGAATATAACTGAATTGGTAAATAGGATTGCTGAGTTAGAGAAACAGAGAGAAGAGTTGCTGAACCGGCTCCAGGAAGTCCAGGAAATAGTAGAAGAGCTTAAAGAAATGCGGGAGCAACTTTTGAAGTTACGGAGTCAAAATACTTCGAGAAACACTAATTATGTGAGGTTAGAGACCGAGAATACGAAGATGCAATTAAACTGCATAAGCCACTATTCGATAAGTATGCAAGGGGGTTACTATAGTCCCATGAACACTTTTGAAAAAGTATCGCGCAATAGTGAATCATTGGTGCCAGGTGGTAATCTGAATAATGGCAACAATTCTTTAAATTCTTTAAAACAGACTGTAGGCTCCAAAGTTGGGGTTCTGCCTAAAGGCAGACTCACTGTAGAAGTAGTTAGGGAAGATAACGGGGAACGAGTTCAAGGTGTTGAGGTAGAGATTAATGGTAAGGTTTCGAGGACGGATCAGCGGGGCGTAGTCGTGAAAGAGGTGGACTATGGTAGCAAGGTTAGAGTGATTGTGAGGGATACAAGGGTTGGGGATGTGGTCTATGTTGTTGAGAGGTGGAAGGTTGAGGGAGGAAGGGCGGTTTGCGAAGGGAATGCTTGTACCCTTGAAGTTTCCGGAAATGTTGAGCTGAGAGCTTATGTGAAGATTGTTAGGGTTGCTGGATGAGTTGCAATGCATTGTGTGTGGTGTCTCTACGTCTGCGAGGCGACCGCTAGGAGGTTTGAGCTGGTTAGTCGTTTGCTTGTCGAGGCTGAGGAGTATCTGGCTAGGGGGATGCTGTCCAGTCTTCTGAGAAGGTTTACAAGGTTGCTGAGGAGTGCGTTAAAGCGCTGTCTGAGCGATTGGGTCTCCCCGAGGCGAAGGAAGCCGAGGTGAAGGGGAGGTGGACGGTTGCTCTGCTTGAGAGAGCTGTGAGGAGGCTGGCCGACGAGTTGGGCGTGGATGTTCAGCTTGGCTGGGATGCGGCGAGCCACCTGCATGTGTGGGGTTTTCACGAAGCGAAGCTGGAAGTGGAGGATGTGAAGGCGAGGATTCCCCTGATAAAGCGGCTGGTAGAGTTGGCTGAGAAAACTTGTGCAGAATGATAGTGCGCGGCTTTTATATTATCTCTAGCGCGCTAGCCACGCTATCCTCGTGTTGCTCTTACTGTTAAACTCTTGTAAGGGTTCTGATTTTAGGTTGGTGCGTCTCTTGGCACGATGAATGCGTGTGTGTACAGGACGTTTCCCAACTCTGTTTGCCCCTCGGTGCTCAGCTTGTGCCGAGTACCCGGCGTCTGGGGGACATAGGACGAGAAGTTGAGTTGCCTAGGGACGCCGCCCTTTAGGGGGCTGAGGCCTTAGCGCATGCTTCCAATAACTACAGCTACTAGAGCCCTAAAACAATCTAAAAAGCCTGCTACAGCATCTGCACTAAACAAAAAGCCAAGAGGCTAGACGAGTACAGCACAAGCTATTGAAGTGTACGTCTCGACCTAATAGCTACTCGACAAAAAGCTACGATTTCGAGGTGCATGCAGTGATCGTCAATTACAACTCGAAGCCCTTCCTAGCAATTGAAAGAATGTTGCTCAAGGGGCTCGCCGATCTAGAGCGCTACAGCGCACCGGCTTTTGGGTGCTGTTTGATGTGTATGGGTCTTGGTTTGGGGTAGACTTTTTCTATTGGGGTTAAGGGTCTCGTTTCTATAGTGATAGTGTTATATTTTGTTAGATGTAGCGATAGTTTTATAAACCAATATACGTGTAAGTAAATTATGTCCAAGACGATAAACAACGGTAAGGATGTAGATACTCTTGTAAAGGGTCTTGAGAGTTTAAGGTCCTTTGCTCTTGGTCAAGTGTTCGTGAGTTCTTTTATAGTTATGATATCTTTTATGATGATGATTTCTTCTTCTAGGGATCTGGTAATCGGAGTTTTTGTCTTGGGCTTTGTTCTTGGGATTATCCTGTATCGTTTAAAATTTTTTAAAAATCTTCTAGAAACAATTGATTATTTTAAAAAATATTCGGAGAGCGCTGGCAAAAATTCGGAGAAGATGTTTAAGCTTTCTTATAATTTTCTTACATGGATAAAGGATTCTAAGACCTTTTTGGTGGGACTTTTCTTTGTTAGTTGCTTTATTACCTTGGCACTAATTTTACTTAGAGCTTTTGGCATGGTAGTTATCTTTCTTTCTGCAGTGTTGACATTAATATTATTTATTGCAGTGTTGGCATTAATATTATTTATTTTGGCTGCTTATCACGCGGGGATCCTTACTTTCTTTCAGGGTCTTAGCCGTATTTTTGACGCCCCTGTTTTTCAGCTTGCAGTTGCGTTGATAGCTGTCCCGTTTTGTACTAACTTGGTTCCTGGGCTTATTGAATTACTTGCATGGATAATTAGTGAGTTAAGTTCAGTGGAGCTTTCTATCTCTCCGTTTTCGGTGTGGGGTTCGATAGCAGGGTTCTTTGGTGCTAATCTCGTTGCGTGGTGGATTGTGGGCTTAGAGGCTGGATTTCTGATAAAGGAGCGGGAAGAAGGTGGGGAAGGCTCTAGATTAATTGTGGAGTCGTGTGGGGCTGTGGGTGCTACTTCTAGTCCTGCTGGTGTTGGGAGGTTGAAGCTTTCTGATGGGGCTGTTTTAAACCTTAAGATCATGGTGGTTGAGGTGAGGGAGAGTGGGTTTTCACCTTTTGGTGGTGTGAACTTTGACGTTAAGGCTGTTGGTGGGATAGCTGTTGAGAGCGTTCCTGAGGATGTTAAGAAGCTTGTTGCAGATAAGCCTCTGTTTCCACCAGAACCTCCGAAAGAGGGTTGGGAGTTGCTAGACATCCTTGAGCAACGACCTGCAGAAGCTGTAGAAATTGTTAAGAGTTCCAAGGGGGAGTTCGAAGTTAAGGTAGTCGCAGAAGCTGTTATGGTTGCTCGGAACACCTTGTATAAGTCAATTCATGGAGAACCTGTCTATTGGGTTTCATGGGTATACAAGGTGTCCTGGAAACCACGCCATAAGGTAGGCTGGGGTGAGGTTCGTGCACCTACAAAATCCTTATGAGGAGACTGTGGTACTCACAGGCACTGATTCGACACTATTAGCTACTCCACCGAATAGTACTTATGGCTTTACTTTAGTTCCAGGGTACGAAACGTTAGTCATCTCCCTATTAACACAGCAACATTCCAGTATTGAGAGCGTTAAGCACCGCGAGTATTCTTATGAGACGATAAAACTCGATGGAGCAGCTACAGTCTTTTTGAAACCTCTCTATGAGTTTCCAGAGCTATTTGCTTTGGTAGGGAAGCTCGTTGAAGGCAAGCCTCTGGACGAGACTGATGAGGCTAATTTGAGGGAGTTGGCTGGGGCTACGGGCTGGAGTGTTGATGATGTTGTCGATGATTTGAGGAATGGGTGGGTGGATCCTTTGGGTAGGGTTGATAGGTATAGGGAGATGTTTGAGAGGTACTATAGGGAAGCCTTGGAGCTGGTTGATAGAGATGCTCGGCAGGCGGCTGAAAAGCTTTGGGGCGCCGCGCGCTTTATACGCCTCGGCCCGCCTAGGTAGCGGTCGGCTATGGTTTCGAGTATTTCTAATGCCTCTTTGGGTCTGAGGGGCTGGAGGATTATTGTTCCTTTTTCTATTCTTACTATGAGGCGGTCTCCAGGCTTGATACCTAGTTTTTTCTCAGTTCTTCTGTATCTCGACTTTGAAGTCGCTTGTCACGACAACTTCTTCCACAATTTGCAATACCTTGTTAACTTAATTAAGTTTTCTCGTAGAAGTTCTAAGCTACGTGCAATATTCTCGTAAAAATTCGAGTGCGCGCTATAAAATAGACTGGTTTAATTCGTTTTGGTATAGATCTGTTTAGGGAGCATTATTGTCTCAACAAAATTATAGAATTCAGTTCCACTACGCGCGTTACGCCAGAGTTTCTACAAGGGCTGGCTGAGTGGGGACATTGTCAGGATGTCAGCGGAGAACGCGAAGCAGTTGCTGGCGAACCCAAGAAGCTGGCAGGGTTGTAGCATTTTTCTTGGGAAATGTATGTGTATACGTTGAACCTATGGCAGGGTTACTTGAATAGTCTTCCATGTGGTTTGCTATATGAAAATTTAAGGAGCTGTAGATGTTGGAGAATATGTGCCAAGGCTCTGTGTAATCACCAAATGATCTTTATTCCTTTCTTCTTGGCAACATGTGACAAATCTTTGTCTCCCGTTACAATAGGCGCGGCAAGTTCTAGTGCCAGCCGTATTATTGTCGAATCTACTATGCTTAAAGACCTGTTTTTTAGTTCAAGGCTATCTCTAAGCATTTTATCGCCTTCAATTTTTATTTTGGCTGATTCAATGTAGTCGTCTAGTGTCAGCTCCACTGTTCTGAAGTATCTTGTGACGAAAGTTTTGAGCTCTTCTAGGCTTTTTAGGCTTGGGATCTTCCCTCTTAGCCAGTGGACGGATAACTCGTAGGCAACTGTTGAAGGGATGTAACCTACAACTTCTCCTCTCCTGATTTGAAGTAAGACTTTTTCAGCGTTTACCCCAAGCTCTCCATAAGCCATTGCCAGAATTGCGTAGGTATCCACTATGACTGTTTTTACCTTCTCTTCTTCCAAAACTCTTCCTCCTCTTTATCGAGTTCTCTCTCTGCCTCCTCGGCACTGCCCTGACAACATTTCCACACCTTCTGCCAGAGGTCGAGAGGCTCAAGGAGGATTTTGCCGTTTTCGACCCTTAGTTCTAGCAGGGTCCCCTCCTCGATGTTGAGTGCCTCCCTGATTATCTTCGGTATAACTATGATCCCCTTTTTATGTACCTTAATTACCTCCCTCTGCATATCTACCTCATAATATTATCTGTTCATCAAACTTTTAAGTTTAACTGCAAGTTAGAAAATTTTTTTGTTAGAATGCGAATGAAGATTATATAGAGGATAAACTTATGAATTCGAGTGGAGGACGTTGAGTTCTTTCCAAGAAGAGTGTAGTCCAAGAAGGCCATCTTGTCGGGGCTCTTTTCTTTGTTGGTTCTTATGTTTTCCTTTTTTATTAGTGTGCATTTGGTAGACAAGGGATTTGAACAGTCTTCATATTTTCCCATGGCTTATTATCTTGGTTTATGAGCACTCTTAGACAAGCATAAAACAATTAAGTAATTGCATGTGGAATTTTTTCGTGGCTAGAGAGATGAAGTTTGTAATTATCTTGAGGAGGGAGGAGGAGGGCGGGTATTCTGCTCAGTGTTTGGAGTTGCCTGGATGTATTGGTGAGGGTGAGACTAGGGAGGAGGCACTTGAAAACATAAAGGAGGCTATCAGGGGCTATCTTGAGGCTTTTCCCGAGGAGGCAGAGAAACTAAAAGAAGAGAAGGAGCTGGTCGAGATTGTTGTCTAGTAGACTCCCTTTGTGTATGGGCTTGCTATAGAGAGCTTGGCAAGATACCCTGCTTCTTCAGGTTCTCTATGATCTCATCCAGAGGAACCCTTTGTTCATCTTTCCGCTCAGCAATGACAGCTAGGTCATGTAAATCCTCAATTAGCTTCTCATGCTCTTCAATCGACAGGAAGACAGCTTTTCTCTCCCCTTTCTCGTCGTCAACATAGCGTTTGTCTGACATTGAATAAATGTAATAGGCTATTTTATTGTTAAATTTTACCTAGCCGAGCCATTGCGATCTAGTATCAGCGCCAAGCTTCCCTTGCTCTCTCCAGCTCCCTTATGAGCTCCTCGTAGGCTTCTCGGCCTACCAGCTGACCGGGTTCTGGGAGATCGATTTTCTCAAGAATTACTTTGCCGTCTTCTTCCCAGACAGCCAGGATGTCGCCCGCTTTTATTCCTAGGGCTTTGCGGATTGGCAGGGGGATGGTCACTTGGCCTTTACGTGTGACCTTCACGTGGGTCTTGGGTCTCATCTGAGGGAGTAGCTCTTAGTGCTACTTTTTTAACTTTTTGTCATCTTGGTATGGATCTTGGTCTGCGACGTTTCTGGGTTCTTCACAAAAGCGCTTAGGGAGCCCGCCCTGCCGCGTTGTCGGAGGAACTTGTGCTTCCCGTGATTGGGAAGAGGCTGTTTTTTGACCGCGGGTGTTCTGCGGAGCTTAATGAATATGTGGGGGTTGTGGAAGTTATAGATAGGCAGTTTCATACCCATGTGCTTGTTTATGACGTGCTAGATGTTGTGTTGATGGGTTTGACGGCCCTCGAGATCCTGAGTTTCGAAGTGGATCCGGTTATGGGGAAGCTTATGGAAGGAAAGTTATACTTGCTCAGGGGCTGGTTAGCTGGGGACCCGCTATTGTTATTGTGGGGCTTCTTGTTCCTGTGTGAG
Source organism: Thermofilum sp. (assembly GCF_038871435.1). Taxonomy (NCBI): domain Archaea; kingdom Thermoproteati; phylum Thermoproteota; class Thermoprotei; order Thermofilales; family Thermofilaceae; genus Thermofilum; species Thermofilum sp. Next base: position 76,462 of record NZ_JAVZIC010000002.1, on the reverse strand, counting down.
TAGTGTTCTCAGTTTTCCTATGAGTTTGAGGGTTTGCTGTCTGTGTGCTTCGAAGTTGAGTGGGGATAGGAAGTTGCGGTAGTAGTTTGCGTGGAGGCGTTCTGTGTTTGCGAAGAGTGGCCCGAGGGGCTCTTTTAGGTGTTCGGAGAGCTTTTCAACAATATCTGTGTAGTCATAATGGCTGTAATGCGGCCATTTTCTCTTCTCGGCGATGGCGTTGAAGAGGGCTGCTGTGGCTTCCCAGTATTTTTCTCCTGACTGTGGGAGGTAGCCCTTCTTGTAGAGGTCCTCGGCTTCAGCGAGATACTTTTCGAAGAGCTCTAGATATTTTCTGGTTCCAGTTTTCGGAGATGTTGTATTGTTCTCCTTGCTCGCCATGTTTTTCTTAGCGTTATCTCCAGCTTCTCTAGGATGAGTAAAACTCTCTTGTTCTTTAATCGTTCTACCATTGACAGCCATTTTTACGCTCTACAAATTTTGATGTTTCCTCTAATAAAAACCTTTGAGTTATATTTTGGCAATAGGAATATTGCTCTGCTTGTTGAAATCAATGAATGCATGCATGTGTTAGCGTCGCGCGCCGCCTGTAAGTAAGACACTAGGTACGGCTAGTAAGACTTTTTAAAAGGCTGAGAAGTTTTTAAATAAGGGGAGTAAAATTTGTCTGAAATACTGGTATTGTTTGATGAGTATGATAAGAACTGGTCATGGTTTATGGAGCACTATGAAGAGCTTGCCGAAAGGTTTGATGGAGAATTTGTTGCCATATACCAGCAAAGGGTTGTAGACCATGAGAAGGATATTGGCTCTCTGATGAAGAGGATTAGGAAGAAGTACCCTTTAGGCCAAGTCCTTGTGGAGTTTGTTAGTAAAGAGAAATTAGCCTTTATAATCTGAGGGTTGTCTGTAGTAGTGTTGCATGATGAACACATAGGCTCACATGGTGCGAGTTTCGGATTTTAAAAGAGTTTACCGAGATATTTATTTGCTTTCTCCAAGTAATTATGCGTGTGCGGAGGAAGATTAGTGTGTATGTTGATGTGGAGCTTTGGGAGAGGTTTAAGAAGTACGCTGAGGAGAGAGATGCGGGGGCTAGTAGGCTTTTGGAGGAGCTGATACGGGAGGAGCTCGGGGACTATGTTGACGAGGCTCTTGGCGCGCTGGCCGGCTCAGATAGCTACGAGCTAGGCTTTGATCCTGTGGAGCCTAAGGGTCCAGTGAGCCTGTTTGTTAGGGAGACGAGGGATGAGAGAGAGCGTGGCCTGCTTGGACAATAAGACAGTGTATTTGGGTTCGGGTCTATGTAGCTGTGACGGCGTTATGTGATTTAAGCCTGTTTTTGTTAATCTTTATCTTAGGGCTGTTGACTGTGATTCCACAAGTTTTATAAGGGCTTGTGGATTTATATTCCACATGGGTTTCCTTAGAGAGATAACTGAGGAGTACCTGGGGGCGCTTAGGTATGTGAAGGAGGTTCCGAGGGACGTGGAGCTTCCCGTTGGTAGGGATATTGTTGCGCTTGTTGGGCCGAGGAGGGCTGGAAAGACGTTTTTGATGTTGAGGCATGCTAAGGACTTGCTGGACTCTGGGAAGCAGGCCCTCTACGTTTCGTTTGACGAGTTTCAGTTTCGAGGGATTGATGCTAGGAAGCTTGCCGAGATGGCTAGAGAGGAGTATCCTAGTGGCGAGGTCTACTTGTTTCTTGACGAGGTTCAGGAGTGGGAGGGCTGGGACAGCAAGCTTCGCTGGCTACATGACGTGAAGGATTTCTTTTTGTATGTTACTGGGTCTTCGTCTGTTCTTCAGTCTTCTGAGATTCCGAGCAGGCTTAGGGGGCGTTATGTTTCTGTTCTTCTTCTCCCTTTTTCGTTTCGGGAGGTTTCTCGACAGGAGAAAGTTGACGTTGTAACTTTTAGGGAGAGGGGTGCTATTAGGGCACTGCTCAACGATTACATGACGTGGGGAGGCTTTCCTGAGGTTTGGATTTATAGGAGTAGGGAGAAGCTTGTCTCCCTGCTGGAGACGATGTTCTATAGGGATGTGATGGAGAGGCATAGGGTAAGGGATACCGCTGTTTTCTTGGAGGTTGCACGTCTCGTTATCTCTAGCTATTCGTGTCCTGTGACGTGGCACTCGATTCGCAGGGCTTTGAAGTCTTCCGGGGTCAATATTGATGTGAAGACTGTTATGAGCTATGTGGAGTACATGAGGCAGGCCTACCTGGTTTTTCTCGTCAAGAGGTTCACGTATTCTGATAGGGAGGCCTTGGCGGCGCCTAAAAAGATATACCTCGTGGATCCGGGCATAGCCACGCTCCTAGAGAAGCCAATGGACAAGGGTAGGAGGGCTGAGAACCTTGTCTTCCTGGAGCTCGTGAGGAGGGGATACGAGCCGTACTACTATGTAACGAGGAGCGGCAAGGAGGTTGACTTCGTAACGAAAAAGGAAAAAATGATTGTCGAGGTTGCTCTAGAGGACTGGGAGAAACATGTCGGAAAGGTTGCTGAAGCCGCGAGGGAGCTGGGGGTCAACGAGGCCACGATAATTACATGGGATGCAGAGGGAGAAGAAAAGGTTGGGAACCGCAGGGTAACAATAGTTCCTCTATGGAAGTGGTTGCTCCAAGAAACAACAAAAAACAAACCATAGTTCACAGAACGGTTCTCATTATAGCGCGCGGTTTTGTACGTGTTTGACACACTAGCATGTAAGTACTGTGAAACTCTTGGATAATACTAGGTCGACAAGCTTTATAACGAAAGGGTGGTGGTATTGGAGCTGGAGCTTGTTTTGTCCAGGGAGATTAAGAAAAAGCTTGGGGAAGTGTCTGTGAAGATGGAGATCAGTATTGAGGGGCTCGCCTTGGATGCATTCAAGGGAATGAATGAAGGGATGGATCCTGCCGAGAGGGCAGAACTATATTTAAGGCTCTCTGAGAAGTATCTCAAGGACGGAGAGGAGCTGTTAGCTAAGGGGGACTGTGTTCAGGCTTCTGAGAAGCTTTGGGGCTCGGCGGCGCTTATGGTTAAGGCTCTTGCGGCTAGTAGGAGTGTCTCGGTCTCTTCTCATGGCGAGCTATTTAGCTATGTTAGGAGGCTGGGCGAAGAGCTGGGGAGCCCCGAGCTCAGGAGGCTCTTCTCTGTGGCTAGCACGTTGCACCAGAATTTCTATGAGAATTGGCTGAGTGGGGACGTTGTAAGAGAGTACGCGGAGGACGTGAAGCAGTTAGTTTGGGAGCTCAAGAAGCTGGTAAGATTCTAGCGCTGTTTATTCCCGCTGGAAGATATTCTTCGAGCAGTCCTTCCCACATGACTTTAAGATAGACTTTACCCAGTCCCGAAGCGTTTTTTTGATTGCTATGTATTCATTGAGAATGACTTTACTCTCTCTTGGCCCAAAACTTTTCCTCTTCTCTATCCAGTTCTTCCTCTGCTTCTTCGGCACTGCCCTGACAGCACTTCCATACTCTTCCCCAGAGGTCAAATGGCTCCAGCAGGATTTTGCCGTTTTCGACCCTTAGTTCTAGGAGGGTTCCTTCATCGATGCTAAGCATTTCTCTTATTCTCTTCGGTATAACAATGATACCCCTTTTATGTACCTTGATTATTGCCTTTTCCATATTACATCAACTCGTTGCTGGGGCTGACTTATAGCTTTAACCCTAAGTTGGATATGCGAGTTACTGGAATGGGTTCAAGCGCTGTTTTTAGATCAGAATTAAGTGGCTCAGTTGGGGACGAAAAGTAGGACTCCTTCGGGTTTCCCTTCTCTTTACAAAGTTGATTCTAGTGGTCCCTTTTTTTGGGTTTTTCCTAGGTTAAGTTTTTCGTCAGGAGGTAGTCGTGGTACCTAGGGATTTATTTGTTTGAAGCTTTATAAGTTAGAGTGATATTTCTATAACTGTGGAAAATGTAGTTTCGTTGGAGCTGTTTTTGCCTAAACGTATTGCTGAAAGGCTGAAAAAGGGAGTCCGAGAGGGTGGGAGCGTCAGAGGAGGAGCTTTTAGTTGAGGTTTTGTCGGAGAGGTTTGGTGAGCATATCGACCCAGCATCAGAAGTCGAGATGCATTTGAGGTTGTCAGAAAAGGAGCTCATGGAGGCGGAGGAGCTTCTGAGGAAAGGAGACTATTTACAGGCGTCCGAAAAGGCATGGGGAGCCGCGGCCCAAATGGTTAAAGCCGTGGCGGCAAGGGAGGGGAGAACGATCAGGAGCCACGGTGAACTGCAACGGGAGGTTGCGAGGATCGTCAAGGAGACGGGAGACGAGGAGCTGAGAAGGCTTTGGCAGTCCGCCGGGATGCTTCACCAGAACTTCTACGAGAACTGGCTTCCACAAGAAATGGTTGAAGGGAACATTAGGGACGTAAAAAGGTTTATCGAGAAGCTGAGACAGCTTTTGAATTATTAGCGCGCGCTCGCGCTAACTTGATGCTTAACACTTATATTGGGCTCAGCAGGAACATATACTATGGGTTTTTTTCATTGATTTGCCTAGGAGGCTTGAAGAAAGGATAAGGAAGGAGTCTGAGAAGAGGGGTGTGTCAGAGGATGAGCTTGTTGTGAAGCTCTTGTCAGAGGCTCTTGGGGAGAGTCTTGATCCCGATACAAGTTGTGAGTTGCATTTGAAGCTCTCTGAGAAATATTTGAGGGAGGCAGAGGAATTCCTGGCTAGGGGTGACTATATGCAGGCATCTGAGAGGGCTTGGGGTGCAGCAGCTCAGATTGTTAAGGCGCTAGCCGCTAAGGAAGGGAGAGAGCTTAGGAGTCATGGGGAGTTGCATCGGTATGTCTCGAAGCTTAGCAGTGAGATGGATGATAGGGAGATATCGAGGCTCTGGCTTAGCGCGCGCGCGGCTATTATTGTCCCAGTATTGCGGCGCTATGGTGTGAGGAGAGCGGCTGTTTTTGGGTCTTTTGCTCGTGGGGAGGCTAGGGAGGATAGCGACTTGGATATTATTGTTGAATTTGAGGAGGGTAGGAGCTTGCTGGACTTGGCTGGCTTAAAGGTTGAGCTAGAGGATGTTCTCGGCAGGAGAGTGGACATTGTTACGTATGGTTCCCTGCACCCACTTCTTAGGGAAAGAGTTCTTAAGGAGGAAAAGAGGATACTATGGGGAAAGACCCGAAAACAACCTTAGGGACATACTTGAGAAAATTTGAATTAGAGAAAATACCTAGGGGATCATATTGGCATGATTAAGAAAAAGCTTGTCTTCACTAAACACGCAAGGGAAGCTATCGTTAAAAGGGAGCTTGATGCAGAGTCAATACTTAATGCTATTCTAGCTCCAGATGAACTCTTCTGGGATAGGCGTTCAGGTTGCATGGTGGCTATTAAGAAAGACGACCTAGCACTTATTGTTGTTTATGAGGTGACAAATGAAAAATTCAGAGTGGTTACAGCATTTAAATCATCCAAGTTAGTTAAACTTATTAGGAGCAAGCTTAGCAAAGGATTCTGGGTAAAGATTCAATGAGGGTGAGGTACGACAAAAGACACGATATACTTTATATCGATGTCGCCCCGGGCAAGAAGGCACGCGAGACACAGCCATTGAACGATGATATCTTTGTGGATCTCGATGAGGAGGGGAACATTGTGGGTATAGAGATTTGGAACGCCTCCGAGAACATTGTAGAGGCGCTTGCGGAGCCACTGATAGAGAAGGTGAAGAAATCGCTTGAAAAATCTGTCATGGCAGGAAAAGGTTCATAGTAATATGTGGGGAATTTTTGGTGTAAGTTTCCCGTTGATAGTTCCGTCGTGAAATTCAGTCTTTTTCGAAATTGAAGGGTACGTAGAGGCCGGTGTATCTATTCTTAGTATAAGAGAAAGAATTAAGGTAAAAAGAGTGATATTTGAACGATAACATAAAAATTGGTTTACAAATTCTTTATTAAAATAAAACAATTTTTGCCAGAATAGGATTGAAAGAACGTTGAGTAAATATTTAAATATATTTACTCGTTTATGTTAAACCAAATAGAAAAATAAATTAAGCTGTGATAGTGATGCAGAGAACCAAAAACTCGGCATCCCTGCTTTTAAAGCTTCTTGAAACAGACACGGTGAGGTTAGAAGCCGCTGAGAAAAAAATTAGAAAAAACTCTATTGATTTTCATCAAGGTTTTTGGAAAGACTTTCTACAGGAGCTTAGCGCGCGCTATAGATGTAAACATAATATTAGGCTCTTATATATAAAGGAAAAATATCCAAGCCCCCGCTTATTTCTGCCTTTTCTTTATAAGCTGAAAAGAGGTCTAAGGGAGGCTGGTACTGCTTTATATACTTGTTATTTCTATTTAATATAGGATGAGTGTCAGGCAGAAATCGAGGAGAATATCGCGTAGTCGTTCAGAAAGTGGGGAGAAGTTGTCTTCGGGCTTGGGTAGTTGGAGGGAGGGCCTCGAAGAGCTCATAAAGTTGCTGGAGGACACGTGTAGCAGTATGGGTAGCCTTAATGCTGACAAGCTCTTGGAAATCCTGGGTCTCGTGGGTAGGTTGGAGAGAATGCTTGAAACGGGGTCTCAGCAGGCTTTGGGGTCTGGCGGCCCTGCTAAAGGAAGCTTGGAGAGTGACGGCTTGCTTTTGATCAGGGAATACGTCAAGGAGGCTGTCTATAGGTTTTCGGCTGGCGACGACGCTGGGAGTGTTCTGGCCGAGGCTCTGAGTGTCGCAAATGCTTTGCGGGATCTAGGCGCGCTTGCTGAGAGGGGGGTAGAAATTATACGTCCCAAGGATCTGGTGGTTGTAGGGTATATCGATGGGAAGCCGGTCTACTCGTTTAGGCAGGGAAATAGTCCTAATAGATAAGGAGCCCGAGAAGGTTTTCATCGAGAAAACGGGCGATAGGGAGATACACTATTTTTACTGGAGACTTGACCTATACAAGCCCTTCGACTATGAGCCTGTCACCTTGCTTGACGGCTTTCTGTGTTCCCGTTACCATTGGAAAGGGCTTGTCCTCTGGACCGAGCCAGTTGTTAGGGACAAACCTTTGATGACTTTTGCCTTGGGGGTTCACACGCCACTTGTATACTCGAGGAAGTGGCAAGTCTTTGTGGTTTATTGCCTTCCAGAGCTTACTCTTAGTGAGAGTTTCTGGCTTGGCTTTTACTTGACTATATTTAACGCATTACTTAAGGGTATGATAAAGCTCCCAAGCGATAAGGCTTTCCACGGCTACATGGATAAGGCTGTGGAGGGCAAGGTTCCAGAGGAATACAGGTTCAGGCTTAAGGAGTGGACCTTTCTCATCATTGTGGGGTCTCTACCAGAGAAACTGCCAAGTGCTGTGTCGGACAGGCTAAGGGAGTGCGGATAGGCTCTTCTAACGCTGTTTTGTCTAGCTTAAACAGCCTTGTTTGCTGGATGAGATTGGAGTTGGGTATTGTTTTCTTATGTTGACAAATTGAGGATATGTTGCTTTGGGCAAATTTTATTTCTTGTATTCGCAAAGAGCTATGTGTGGAGATTAGGAGCTTGGTGTCGCAGGCCTGGGAGAGCCTTAACAAGGTGAAAGAGCTAGTTGGTTCTGGAGTTTCCAGTGATCTGGAGGTGGCCGCTTTAAGATGGTATCTTTATTCTCTGCATCAGAATGTTCTTGACGCTTTAGCTTCTCTGATTTCTGAGGCTGGGCTGAGGAAGCCGGGTTCCTACGCGGAGCTGGCGAAGCCTTTGGCTGAAAAGGGCTTAGTATCTGAATGGTTTGCTTGTGAGGTGGCGAGGATGGCAAGGACTGGGAATCTGCTTGCGCATGCCTATCGGAGGGTTCCCAGGGAGGAACTCGTAGAGATTGGAAACCGGGTCTTTGGGACAGCTCCAGCGCTGCTGGAGACAATAATCAAGCTAGCTGAGAGGCTTGGGGTTGATCCGCCTCATGAGAATGCGTCGAGTGATATGATAGCAGTTTTTAAGCAGTATCCGGGGATAATTGCTGTTCTGCTTTTTGGCAGTAGGGCTCGGGGCGACTATAGGCCTGACAGCGACTATGATATTGCTGTCCTAGCGGAAAAACCGCTGGAACTGAGAGAGCTGGAAGAAATGGCCCTAGAGATGGCTGACTTGCTAGGAGTTCCAGCCGACAGGGTTGACATTGTTGACCTGCAGGTTGCCCCTAACGAGTTGCTCTACAAGGTTATTAGGGACTATGTTCCTATATATGTTTCTGACAATGAAAGGTTTAAGAGGTGGGTCTCTGAAAACTATATAAGGGTTCTCGACGAGGAAGAATCTCTTAAGGAAACCTATTACATTCGCTTAAAGAAGAAGCTCAGGCAATGAATCTCTTAGTCTTAAAAGTAACAGTGCTGGGTGTATGTAAGGGAAAATATTTTGCGAAAAGTAAATATTTGTTTACGTAGGTTTATTCGCGTAATTTAGGGCGAGGCGTGTAGGGATGCAGGGATGCAGTGACACGTCAGACATGTTCAATGTTTTTTCTCTGGTGGTAACACTATGCTCGACACCGCTTGCCTGCTAGGGATTGCCAGGTTACTGTATGTGCTATTGTCTTCTCTGAGCACCTTTACACTCTTCCTTATACTTCTATGGACTGTTTACCATACTCCTATTGTCCTTGCCGCGGTGTTTTCTAGGAGGGACAAAGACGACCCGCCCGGAGACAATTATTTGCCTAGGGTCAGCGTGATTATACCCGTCAAGAACGATGTGAGTATTGCTGAGCGTTCTCTAAGGTCCGTGGCTGTTCAAGATTATCCACGCGACAAGATCGAGGTTGTCGTCGTAGATGGCTCCAGCGATGACGTCTCTGAAAAAATAAAAGCCAGCATTCAAGGCTTCCCTTTGGACGTCAAATACATAAGGGAGGATACGCCAAACGGGAAGCCCTCAGCGCTCAACCGTGGATTAAGGCATGTTTCAGGAGAGCTGGTGGCTGTGCTGGACGCAGACAACGTGCTTGAACCAGACGCCTTTAGGAACGCTGTAAAGTACTTCTCTGACCCAACAGTAGGGGCAGTACAGGGGGTCATCGACCCCTTGAATGAGAAAGAGTCTATCTGGACGAGGATAGCTTCAAAGGAAGAGAAGCTCTGGAACAGGGTTCTTCTCCTCGGCAGGGCCCGGCTTGGCCTCTTTACGCCGCTTAGCGGAAGCTGTTATTTTGTCTCGCGCAGGGCTCTTCAAGAGATTGGCGGTTTTCCTAATACCCTAGCGGAAGACCTTGACCTGTCCCTGAGCCTATTGAAAAAGGGCTACAGGGTTGTATACGCCGAGGATGTGAGGGGCAAGTGGGAGACGCCTAAAACGCTTGGGGCGCTTGTCGTGCAGCGTAGGAGGTGGTATAGGGGCTACCTTGAGTCGTTTTTTAGGAACTGGAGGATAATTGGGCCAGATAGGAGGCGCTTGGACGCAGAAGTAGTTATGGCTGGACCACTTCTTCTCGTTCTAAGCTTTTTAACAATCATGTGGTGGCTTCTCATAACGACGCTCGGCCTCCCGAAACTTAACGGTGATATATCAGCGTATATTGTTACCTCTTTGAATTTCTTCACTGTTCTCACAGTGGGATCGGCCTTGTCGTTTGGCGAGAAGCCTCGCCGCTTGACAAACATCGCATGGATACCCATTGTGTATGCGTATTGGTTGACAATGATGAGTGTTGCTCTTTGGGCTTTTCTCGGGGTATTGTTCAGGAGGCCTGCCAAGTGGGAGAGGACTCCCAAGTAAAGTTATAAATGTTATAGTTTTTGGAAAATGTGGCTTGGTGTATGGCACGCGGCCCTACTGAGAAGATGATTGCGGCAATGCTGGTCTTGTTGCTAGTTGTTTACACACAGACGTCGACTGTGACGCATCATGTAGCCGTGGAAGTTAAGGCTGAGCCACTGGTGGACTGGCTTGAGCTTGCTAGGTCTGCTTGGAACTACTTTCAGCCCGGGGTTGGTCTTAGCAGTCTAGGCTTAAATTATGCCTCTATATCGTGGCACTATTTGACTGACTGGGATCTTGGATGCTATATTTCTGCGATTGTTGATGCCGAGGCTCTCGGCTTAGTGGATAAAGAAGGAACAATGGGTAGTGATGCTAGAATAAGGAAAGTGCTGAATTTCCTTGCTACTCGCCCCCTACACCCAAGCGGGGTCCCCTACGGTGTTTATGATGCAGACACGGGTGAGCCAGGGACAACTAGCCCATCGAACCCCAGCGACGCGGGACGTCTTCTTATAGCTCTTTACCGGCTGAAGCAACACAGACCGGAGTTTTCAAACTATATCGACTATGTCGTGGAGAGGAATGGTATGTTAAAGTTTGCTGGTGGGGTTCCTAATAACGGTTTTTACTCTTATTACTATGCTTACGGCTACTACTTGTGGGGTGCGAGAACCAGGCAAGTCAACGATGCTCTGAACGTGCTTTCAACACTTAGGTCTAAACAGGTGGTTGACGCTTACGGGGTAAAGCTTCCCTTTGTAGAGATAACGATGGAGCCAATACTCTACTCGATCTTTGAGCTAAGCTTGCCTGAGGATTTCTTTTACTGGGCGAACCTGACACTCCAGGCACAATTTAACAGGTACAAGGCAACGGGGAAGCTGACAGCGTTTACTGAAGGAAACCTTGCAGTACCACCCTACTACATATACGAGTGGATAGTCGACATTTACACTGGGAAAACCTTTACTTTATGGAGTCCTTCTATGGGGCACACCAGCTTGACTCCTGTTGTATTTACCAAGGCGGCCATAGGCATGCATGCAATATGGGAAAATGAGTATACGTCACTACTTTTAAACTATGTCATGAAAGCAAAGACACCAAATGGCTTCTATGAGGGTGTTGACGAGAACGGTAACATAATCTACATTATGACTGATAAAACGAATAGCCTAATTATTAACGCCGCCAGGTACGCACTACAAAAGGCTAAGCCGCCTTCACTCGTTGTACAGGAGACCTTAGAGACTTTTCCAGGCGAATCTGTGACTCTACCTGTCCTTGTTAACCATTCGCTCTCGCTACCCGTGCATCTAAACGTCTCGTCTGGGATAGAAGGTCTCACATTATCCTTACAAAACTCTTCTGGGAAAACCCCTCTAAAAACAAATCTTACAATTACAGTTTACAACATGATTAGGCCAGGCTCTTATCAAGTAATCATCCTTGCCACTTCCCCACTTGCCAAGCCCGTAAACAGGACTTTGACTGTTATCGTGAAACCTCCAGGATATACATTGAAGATAAAAGCTCTCAATGCCTGTGGAGAGCCCGCGTCGAACGTAACCATAGTTCTAGGAGACTTCAAGGGACTCACGGCCCGAGACGGGACACTGACATTTCGACATCTCAACGGCACCTATATGTTGTATGCGTTTCTAGGGAGAGTACAGGTGGCCGACCCAACAACTATAACAATCTCCTCAGACACGGAGCTCACACTTAAGCTCAAACTATACAAGGTTCTCATAGATGCCAAGACTACCAAGGGGACACCCGCTGAGGGCATCATTCTTAGGGCTTTTGTTGACGACCAATTCTTGTCCTATGCAAAAACCAATAGTAGCGGGCTAGCGGTTCTCAAAAACATTCCGCCAGGAAACATAACAGTAAAGGCTTACTCGAGTGACGGGAAAATAGAACTAGGTAGCTGGAGCATAACTGTGCGGGGAGACGTTGACGTGGTCGACCCAGAGATAGTTGTTCCCGAGATAGGAAAAATAGAGGCATAATGCCATGTGGTGACAATTATGCGTCTCGGTGAAGATAAGGCAAGGGTGCTCGCGTTTTTCGTTCCCATGTTTGTGAGAGCGATTCCAGAAGTATTGTCCTGGCCTTATCCAATTGGGTTCGATACCATTGTCTATGCTGGCTACGCGGTTAGAGGAACATTTGTCAGGATGCCTGTTCTACAAGTGTTTAAGACAACAAGCTTGCTCTATATCATCTACACGTTGCTATATAAGGCTCTGGAAGACCCCCTTCTCCCTGCAAAGTTATTGGGACCATTGCTAACTGGCCTCGTGGGTTTTACTATTTATTTGTATGGTAGGGCCGCCGGCTATAAGCCGGGAACATCTCTTCTCGCCTCCCTGCTTGCCACCACATATTTTGTTGGGCTCAGGATTTCCTGGGAGATGTATAGGCAGATGCTCGGAACGATCTTCCTCTTCCTGATATTTTACCTCGAGACAAGGCCCCAGACGAAGACGAACAGGCTTGGCCAGGCGGTCTTGTCGTTCCTCACGGCGTGGAGCCACGAATTCATAACTGTGATACTTCTATCACACAAGGCTATACAGTCGTTGGGAAAAAGGCACCCATACAAAATTATAGAGGAAGCCCTAACAGCCGTGCCGGCAGGCCTGCTTTTCCTGTACCAAATATACAGCCCCTCCACGGGCGCACTGCAGGTCCCAGTTTTGCAGGTAGCTTCGCCAACCCCTCTTCACCTCTTTCTATACATAACTGGCTTTGTCTTGTACCTCTATCTTCCGCTCGCACCCCTAATAGTCTTCGGGATAGGTGAGTTGGGCAAGCCACAGCTCAGGGACTTTGCCATTGTCTGCCTCCTGTTGACCTACTTGCCCCTCCTTAGCATAGGAATCCTCGACATTCTGTGGTTTAGGTGGACTATCCTCCTCGTCTACCCAGTAGCATTTTTGGCGGCTGGGGGCTTCGAGAGGCTCGTGAAGGGTGAGGCTCCCTTGAGCCGTGAGACTGCTAGGAGGCTAGCAGTTGCAACCCTCGTGCTGAATGTCGTGTTTACGGCTACTTACCTTGTCCTGCCTCCCGAGGGACAGTTTAACAAGTATTTTGGAGACTGGAACATGTATAAACAGTTCATGCAGACATCCATGCTCCAGTCTTGTATCCCCCTGAGAGACATACCCCCAACCATTGAGGCCATTAAATGGGTAGACTCTCTCCCCGGGAATAAGACCCTCGTGCTCCACGAGGCCTTCCATAACTGGGCCCAAATATATGCAAAAAACACGAGGCTCGTCAGGATTAACGAGCAGAAGCTTTCTTCTCCAATAAGGCAGAACATCTCGCAACTACTAGTAGCCTTGGCAGAAAAACAAAACACCACTGTCTATACCATATGGTGGACAAATACAACGTGGTATAATATGTCCTCGCCACCTCCACAGTACAAGCTTATAAAAACATTCCATGACATTGCAGTATACGTCTACCAGCCTTAAGGTACTGCAAAGCCCTCGCTTTATTGGAGATAATTTCTCAATGTTTTGTTTCTATCTTTAATAAAAATAAATCAACCAAGCTTAAATATTTAGGATCGTTCCAGTAATTCAGGGAATGTATGGGGTATCCGCGGGTATCCTTAATATGGGTGAACTATAATTCTGGAAGGTTTTTAGAGATTGCAAAGGAGTCTCTTCTGGCACTTACAGAGCTAGATTATCCGAGCTACGAGGTTATAGTGGTTGATAATGGTTCCAACGATGCGAGCCGTGAGTACGTACGTGAGATTGCCGAGAAGTATAGGTTCAAATTCATAGGTTTAGCGCGAAACCTGGGGTTTACTGGTGGGAACAATGTAGGCTTCAGGGCTCGGGATAAAGAAGCTAAATATGTTGTTCTGATAAATAACGATGCGATAGTTTACAAGGATAGTTTACGGGAGTTGGTAGAGTTTATCGAAAACGAGAGAGCTGTGGGAGCTGCTCAGGGAATAATTTTAAGCTCAGACAACACGGTAGATTCAGCCGGCGTAATTATGGATGAGGTTTTGGCTTCCCATCCACTTTACAGGTACAAATCTCCTGGAATGATTAATAGGCCGCTTGCTGTAACGTATACAAGTGGAGCTTATTCTATTTATAGGGTAAGTTCTCTTCTCGATGTATGGCATGGTATGGAAAAGATTTTCTTTGACTTTGGCTTTGGGTACTTTGATGACAATGTGCTTGGTTTACAAATGTGGAATCATGGATGGAATTGCAGAGTTTACCCAGTAAAAGTGGGCATCCATAAAGCAAGCCTATCTTTCGGCAGGGCAAGCTCCCTAAGAGCATACCTATCTCTGAGAAACACCTTGTTGTTGAACGAGATCACCAATAGTCGATACAAGTCAGTTATTCCAATTTTTGCGTTCCGAGACGCTTTTCCCAGAGCTTTTAGGTCGAAGGACAAATTCTATGAAGTTATAGCTTATGCAATAAAAGACTATAAACGTTTTAAGCCCTTTTTAGTTGGTTATAGGCTTGACATCTACAAGGCCCCTATTATGAAAATAGAGCCCTGGAACTTGATAAAGTTTCTTGGACTAAGGCGTAGGGTTACACATAAGATAGATGAGGAATTATCTCTATTCTTCAAAGACACCAAAAAATAGTATAAACTTGGTTGTATGAAGTTTGTTTTAATTTGATGTTGGATTGTTCCCCTTGGGCAATGTTTCCAGCAAAACTACTGTGAATATTTTCCAGCTAAACTCTTTTAAACAGGCAGATGTCGGTATGTAGGTGGGAGCGTTATGATTGCAATGTTTAATGATTGTGCCTATGTTGGTGAGACGCTTGTTAAGTACTTTCCGAGGGAGCTACCTGTTATACATATAAAAAGGAGTAGAGGTCTATGGAGTAAAACATTTGGTATAGCTTTAAAGATCCTGAGAACGAAGGCCGAGTTATATCATGTTCATTATCTTCTGCAGGACTGTTATATAGCAGGCAAGCTTGGGAAGAAGCCGCTTGTTGGGCATGCACATGGAAGTGACTTAAGGAGAACTTTGTTTCATCCTGTGTGGGGCAGAATTGTAAGGTATAACCTAAAAGTTTCTGATAGGGTGCTTGTGAGTACTCCTGATATCCTTGGGATAGCTAGGAAGTTTAGAGAAGACGCTGAATATCTGCCTAACCCTGTAGATACGAAAATTTTTTACCCTAAACCTCTCATTGGACGTGAGAAGAAAAAGGTTCTTATAGCCTCTGACTCCAACTGGAGCGTAAAGGGAACTGATATAGCAATTAGAGCTTTAAGCAGAATAAAGGATAAAGTCGAGGTGAGTATCATTAGATATGGTAGGGACTTTGAAAATACTGTTCTACTTGCACAAAAGTTGGGTTTAAAGTTAAATGTTCTTCCAAAGGTTTCCCATGAGAAACTGGTTGAGTATTTCTGGGAACATGATGTTGTTATTGATAGGTTTAAGCTTGGCTCTCTTGGGATGGTTTCTTTGGAGGCTATCGCTGCTGGCAGACCGGTTTTATGCTATGTTTCTTCTGAATTTGAGGAATATAGGGATTTCCCATTGAAAGACGTTCGGGACGAAGAAGAGATTATTGATGCAGTCATGAACGCAGATGAGGATTTATGGAGGAAGCAATATGCTTATTTAATGAAGCATCATGAGCCCAATACGGTAGCAAAAAGGGTATTGGAAATTTACAGGTCTCTAGGCGTCGAAATATCTGTTTAGCTTTGCAAAATATGTGAGGGCATGAAAAACCCCGCATGTCAATAATCCTCTTCATAAAATTTAAATGAAGTAGCCTGGTGTTAACGGTGGATCTCCATGATACTTGTCACTTATGTCCCATTTTATAGGATACACGAGGTTTTACTCTACTTTACCAAGAATTGTGAAATAATTTCGCCGAGGGAATGCTGGGTGTTTGTTGACAATGTTTATCATGAGAAACAGAAAGAGCTTTTGAGAAAAATTTTCCCAGACAGTTACCTGTTGTCTACGGGAAACTGGAGGAATAGAACGGAGACATGGCTAGAAATTATTAGACATGCTTCTGCTACAGACGACGAATGTGTGGTTGTTGACAGCGATAATTTGTTAGAGGATTCATTCAAGGAAATCTATTCAGCTTTAAAGGACGCCCCCTTGTATACACTTATGAACATAGAGGCATGGAGCAATGACCAGACAAGAGCCACATATTTGAGGCGTAGCAGGAAGATTGGAGAAATAACTATACGAGGAGAAACTAGACCCTTACTGCTTTATAAGGTTTACGAAGGTCCCGGACCAAGTTTATTCCGCGGAGGTTCTCCATTCTTTATAGGTCCTAAACAAGTAGTGGTTTTCAGAAAATATCCAAGCGAAGAGATCCTGAGGGGCATAGAAAGGGCAATCAGGGAAGTTGATCCTTGGCTTAGAAACTTTATAAATGACGAGACACCCCTAGGGATAATTGCCTACCTCATGGGGATTAAAGAGGTTTATTGGACTTTTGGCTCGTATCACTTGTATCATGGGTCAACTCCTTCTAGGCAAACACCTTTTCTGGTGGCTCTTGCCCACGTGCAGTTTGCAAATGGCTTAGCCAAGGTTTTTAGGAAAAAGGAATTTACATATTATGGCTTGAAGTATAGGCTAGCATTTTGGAAGAACTTCTTAAACTTGCTGAGCGTTTAAAGAATACATTAAAACAGCAGTCTAGTGCGATTCATCTTCTTCTCTAGGTCCAGTTGCCTCTTCGGCTTTTCCGGCTAGGAACATTTCCATTGCTTCTTGCAGGGTCATTGTCTTTTTGCCCTGTGGGGGCGTCACGTAGTAGATTTTTATGCCGAGCTCTCTTAGCCTGTAGTAGGCCCCGTAGCCTGCTCCGAGCGATAGGAGGGTGTTTACCCCCTTCTTTACTAGCTCGTTGACTACTCCTACTCCCCTGCCGTGTGAGTGGGTTAGGAAGGGGTTCTGGAATATTTCGACGATTCTGTAGCTGTTTCCGTCTAGGTCGATAATCGCAAAGCTGGGAGCCCTGCCGAAGTGTGGCACTAGGAGGATTTTGTCCCCGGACTTAACAACTGGAACCGCTATCCTCATGTTTGTCGATGTGTGGTAGTCCTACGTTCAGAAATTTTTTTCTATTGCAGAATCTTCAGGAAGATTTTTTGCGTCTACAGTTGGCTCGTTATCTGCTTTACTACCTTTTCTAGGTATGGTCGGAGCGTCTCGGCTAATCTGTCGCGGTCGCCCTCTATGCTGGGCATCTCTTCATGGTATGGGATGCTAGCTATAGGCTTTATGCCTAGGGCTTCTCGGATTCTCTCTGGCTGGCTACACATGTTTGCAACTACTCCCAATGACTCAACTTTCTCGCTGTCTAGGAATTCGAGGATCCTCTTCGTAGATACTATGCTCATCTTGTCACAGGTGGAGGCCACTAGGACCCTCACCTTCCTGTGTAGGCGGAGAAGCTCTAGGAGTGTGTCAGAGAGTCCTGGAGGTGTGTCGACAACGAATACCTTGCCGGTCCACCTTGTTACTGCTAGGAGCTCTCTGAACGCGTCAACGCTTTCTCTTCCACGTAGGGGAAGAGCCCTGTCCTTGCTGTAAAAAGCTATGCTCATGAATTCTAGGTTTTCCTCTACTTTTACTGGCAGTACTCCTTTTTCTTCTTCTGGCATCAATTCCTCAACGTCCACGCCGAGAGAGATGTGGGTCGTTGGGTTCGTGAAGTCTGTGTCTAGGAGGCTTGCCTGGACACCGCTCCTAGCTAGAGCGAGTGCCAGCCCCACAGAAATTGTAGTTTTACCTACTCCCCCCTTGGGACTAGTAACTGGGACAACTAGCTTGAAGCCTCGGAGTCTCTCCCTTATGAGGGGTACTCGGAAATCCGTCTCCATCTAGTCCACCCTTACCTTTACCCCTCTGCCTCTAACTATCTCAAAGTCCCGGCTACCACATTTCGGGCAGGAATAGTAAGAGTGAACAACTTCTGGGACAAAGTGTATCGCCTCCCTGAACTCTTCCCCAATGCTCCAGTCTTTTAGGCTCCATTCGTAGCCGCACACCATGCACTTGAAGACTGCCTCTTCACGTGTAATCTTGAAATCTTGGACGTTGATGCCTTTCTCTGTCCTGAGCTCTTCCAAAAGCTCTCGTAGCGCCGTCTCGAAGACCCCCTCGTCTACGGCCTGTAGCTCTCCGAGGACAACCTCTATGTGCCTGACGTCTTTGTTGCTAGTTACAAGCTCTTCAACAGTCTTAACTACTGCCTCTGCAAGCGCCCACTCATGCACAAGGCCCACCTACCTTACGGATCCTAGATGCACGTCTAAGATTGGTTAAGGTTTACATGGTTAATTTTAAGCTTGCTGGCTGGGTTGCTTCCTTTTATTGTTACTCTTCACTTGGAACGATGACAGAGATTTTGGTTCTCTTGAGGCCCTCTTAACTAGGTCCATGTAAGTGTTCTTGAGGAGCTCGAATTCAGGTGTGATATACAGCTCAATACCCTCGCTCAAGGCGGCTATAATAAGTGGGTTCCCTTTTTTCAGCATTTTCAGAGCGCGCGCTAAGAAACACGTGCTCCTAGCCAAAATTTTATAGCAGAAATTTGTAGTTTTGTGTTCGATCAGATAGGCTACAACTCAACCGAAATATTTTTGTATGTCACAGGGAAAAAATAAATAGTTTTTCATATACCAATATATCGTTATAGGGGGTCTACTTGGACGGCTCAAATATTTCATGGTTGCTTCCTGTTGCCGTCATACTCTATTCTATATATAGGGCCTCCGGCTCATACCAGAAGGGCCCGCAAGACCCGTGGCTGAAGGTTTCCCTCGCCGTAGCAATGCTGGGCGGAGGACTCACACTGTACTCCTTGCCTTTAATGGTTGTGCAGTTGCTTGGCTGGGATACTTCCATGCTTGCGCTTCTCTTCATGTTTGGCTTCGTGCTTATTACTTTCTCTATTTTCCTTATGAGTCTATGGAACACTTATATGTGTGAGAGTGGCCAGTTGGAGGTGGCAGGCGCCCGGGCGGAGTCGATATTTTTTGCATGCGACATGATGTCTGTCGCGTTGACGCTGGTCTCATTCACGTTGAGCTGGGCGGCGATACTCCTGGTCTCAGATCTTAAGCCCACCATAGTCAAGGGGGCTTCGGGGAAGACCTTCTACGATGTTTCTCCGTTTAACTTTTACATGGTGATTATATCGCTTGCATTTTTGCTTTTATCGATTAGGGCTCGGAGAAAACTAGTAACAACACTAATATTAGTGCCGCAAAGGAGCCAGCCCGTTGTTCTACCGCCCCAGAAATCCACTGGGGCAAGCTACCAGCAGATAAAAGAGAAAAAAGAGATAAAGGATTCCGGGCTTCTGCTTACAAGTTTTACGGGCTTGGCTCTTTACTTGGTCTTGCTCTTCGTGATTCCAGCAAGCCTCGACCAGCTGGGCTACAATCTTGCTTTCCTAGTGTGGCTCCTGGTCACGTTTTACTTCGTCAAGCGGTACAGGGAGGCCCCTATGAGCTATCTTGTCACCATGATGAGTAACCTCCTAAGCTTTTATTGTCCAAGGTGTCAGAAGAAAATCGAGCCTTTCGAGAAGAGCGGCTCGCTTCTGGAGCACTTCATAAATGGTAGGCTCTCGCTTAAAGGGGCACAGGAAAGGGTCATAGTGGCCCACTACAGGCATGTCCACACAGAATACGAGAAGGAGATAAGGGACTTACAGAAGGTCAGGAGCCCGCTTCTCAACAAAGAGCAGAGAAGGGAGGAGCTCAAGAGGGAGTACTCTGAGAAGGCTCGCTTTCTCGCCGAAAAGGACGGCCTACTCAAGGAAAAGTGAAAAATTCTAGCTGTAAATATTTCTGGATTCATACAAAAGTATTTGTAAGAAATGTAAAGTTTTCTTCGAATAGACGGAAATTCTCTTAAAGAATAGTATTCCTTGGATGCTTATGTCGATAAGGGTGCTCACAGCTCGGGACATTGCAGAGCTTGTACGCCAAGTAGGAATAGACAAGTTCATGGATGGTCTAATTGAAAGCCTAGAAACCACATTTAAGAAATGGAAACAGCTAAAGGTGACCCCAAGGGTAAGCTTCCACTATAGGCAAGGCGTCGTAGAAGCAATGCCAGCCTCAGACGACAAATGGTACACAGTCAAAATAGTAAACGGTCACCCCCTAAACCCCTCCAGGGGCCTCCAGACAGTCGTAGCCGTAGCAGTGCTAGTAGACGTTGAAACCGGCTACCCCCTGATGTTTATGGATGCAACCCTGCTAACGTCTCTCCGTACAGGTGCAGCCTCGGCACTCGCCACCAAGTACCTTGCAAGGGAAGACTCTGAGACCCTGGGAGTCATCGGCAACGGGGCGCAGTCAGAGTTCCTGGCCTACGCGATTACACGTGTCGCCAACAAGCTCGACAGGATACTCGCCTTCGACATCGACAGGAAGGCCACCGAAAAGTTCACGAGAAACATGTCCCACCTAGGCTACACGGTCGAAAGCGTTGACAGCCCACGAGAATTAGCCTTGAACTCAGACATCATAGTAACAGCCACAGCTTCGCCCGGGAGAAACAGAGTCATCGAGAAGTCCTGGGTCGAGCCTGGAACCCACATCAATGCTGTAGGCGGAGACGCCCCTGGAAAGACAGAGCTTGACCCAGAGCTTGTACGCTCCTCAAAACTCGTAGTGGAGCTTCTAGACCAGGCGTTAGTAGAGGGAGAGGCCCAAAACGTTGGTAGAGAACATGTCTACGCGGAGCTGTGGGAAGTAGTAGCTGGAATCAAGCCCGGCAGGACAAGCCCACAGGAGGTAACAATATTTGACTCTGTGGGAATAGCTATAGAGGATCTCGCGGCCATAACCTATGTATATTCACTGGCTAAAGGCGACGATATCGGGACAACGATAAAGATTCTGCCTGAGACAAGTAACCCTAAAGACCTGTTCTCGCTTATAGCCAAACCTCTACAAGGAAGAGAAAAAGGCTTTTTGAAGAACATAAAATTATACGAGAATTAGCGAAGAGAGGGGCTAGTGTATTGTTATGGGTCTATATTCTTCGCTTTGCTGGACTCAAGAAGTTTCGCGGCGGCCTCTCTTAGTGTCTGGATTATGTCTTCCAAGTTGTCATAGATGATTTCTGCATCTATATCGGCGTACATGTGAACAATGATGTTTCTTAGCCCAACAATTTCCTGCAACTTTTTTCGAGATTTTCATCTATTATACCTTCCTCTCGTACTTTTCTAATGATTTCCCTGTAGGTGTCAGGTACTTCTACTTTTAGCTTGGACAAAATGTAAGAGGAAAAATCAACTAGAATTCTGTGCATACTTGGATATTTCTCTCTGCTATTGATAACAATTTAGGTCCAAAAATCGAAGACTTGAAGGAAAGGATTAGCTCGCGCTTGGTGGGAATAGACCTCACTTATCCTCAAAGATAGACTGCGAGGTATAGGAATGGGAGATATATTGCCATGTTTATGGCTGTGACAATTGTTCCTAGCTTTGCAAACTCTATGAAGCCAAGGGACTTTGAGTATCTTTCCTCTGCGACCTCCATGATTATGATGTTTGAAGCCGCGCCTAGGAGTGTGAGGTTTCCAGCGATGGTTGAGCTACAGGCAAGCACTAGCCACGCCCACACGTCGCTAGGGGTATAGCCGATAGTCTTCATGTACTGGATAAAGAACTGTGTAAATGGGACGTTTGAAAGGAGCTGGCTTAGAGCCAGGCTCTCGACGCTTATTGCGGCTATTCCTTCTAGGCCATAGAGCTTCTTGTCCATTAGGACGGCTACTAGGGGCTGGAGAAGGCCACTGGACCAGACGCCCTTCATCGTTATGAACATTGCGATGAAGAAGACTATTGTTCCCCAGTTTACCTTCTCGAGTATACCTCTGGGGTCGGACACAAAGATGTAAGTTGCCGCGGCAACAATGAATGGGATGAAGCCTATGTTCTCTACGTGTGGGAGGCCAGCTATTGAAAGGGCATCGTTAGCCAATAGGAGCGCGACGACGCTGGTCAGCCCTATTGCTGCAATCATAGCGTCTCTCCTGTTCCTTATCGCCTCGCCCGGAATAACTAATAGCTCCAGCTTTTTGTCGCTTATCTTGAACCACTTTAGTAGAACCAGTGGGACCACGAGGAGGTTAATCAGGGACGGAAGTAGCAGAACCCTCAGAAAGCTTAAAAGAGGAGCCTTCATCCCGCTCTGAACAGCAATTAAGACATTCTGGGGGTTGCCTATAGGCGTAGCTACAGAGCCGATCGTCACGCTGAAGGCGAGCATGAACAGGAAGGGCTCCAGGCCGAGCCCCGCTACACGGGCAATACTGCCAACCATGACTGTGCCCAAGACTGCGACAGCGTCGTTAACAGTGACGGCCGCAAGTAGCCCAAATACAATGGAGAGAACTATAAATAACCTCCATACACTCCCAACCCTCGCTAGAAACCAATATGCGACTGCGTCTAGGAGTCCAGAAGACTCTGCGAGGCTCACAATGCTAAACATGCCGATCAAGAAGAGAATGACGTCTATGTCGACAGCTTGCCCGAGACCATCGACTGGCACGAGGCCGCCGGCAACAACAATGAAGGAGGCAAACGCCATCACTGCCCAGAAGGGCAAACTCCGAAACCTTGACCTAGCCAGCAGTCCCCATACAATAACGGCCAGTGATATGCCTGCAACAACGAGGCTCCACACAAACAGATAGCAAGGCAGAGAAGCTTTTTAAATTTACCCCCGTGGACTGTGTAGATGTTAATGTTGTTACGTAGGGGTGATTCTAATCGTGTGTGAGATTTCTTTACCAAAAATTTTTATTGACATTGTCATTAGGTCTATATTCGAGGGGTCGACACCGAGATGAAACGGCCAATGTACGTGGATTTTCTCTTAATAGCGTCCTTGCCTGTAATAGTTTTTCTAAGCCTCCTTTCAGGACCTATTGCAGAGTTGGGCTTCAAAGATTTTCTCTTTAAAATTTTTTCCGTAAAGGCTACCGAGGAGGACTTCGCGGCAAGAGTAATAATGGTCTACCATGTTGCGGCCGCAATTGTAATGGCTGGCACACTATACCTTGCAGTCAAATATGTTGATCACGACGAGAAACTGAGGAAGCCTCTTCTCAACCTCGTAACCGCTGGCTGGATAATAACGGTTCTTTCTGCGCTTGTCTTTGCATATTTCTGGAGAAGCCCGCTTGTCCACGGCGTTTATCTCTTAGGGCTATCATTGATGTTCACGGGGGCTGTGCTTTTTACTTATGCAATGTCACCTGTGAGGATAAGCTGGAAGGAAAAAACTCTAGAGAAGGTGGCCGCGTTTACAACCGCAGTTGCTTTGCTTGGGGGAGTACTTATGGGGGCCATGTATGCTTCTCATCTAGGCTTTTCCAAGGAGGCGCACATATACATCATTGAAGAATATTCGACCAGGGAGTACCGTGGCCTTGTGTCTCCGCAGACTTCTCTGCAGTTGCTTGTCACAGCCCACGCACATGCGGCTGTTGCAATATGGTCGACGGCTATAATGTTTATAGGGCTTAAATGGTCCCGGCTATCGGAGTGGAAGCCCAGGCTCTACAGGTGGGCGTTGATTTTCCAAATATTCGGGGTAGCCGTTATGTTCTTTGGGACAACGGTGGTGCCCATTTGGAGATCTATAGCCCACGAGATTATTTTTGTAGGTATAGCACCTCTGAACATTACACTCCTGATTTTATGGTTACGGCTCGCCGATATGCTTAGGAATGGTGACTGGCGTGACCCGGCAAAGGTGGGGCTGTTTCTTGTCCCTATCTGGATGACGCTGTTCGTTACATCCACGGGTCCAATCGTTGCTTCAAACCTGAAGACTATAAGAGCCGTTTGGCCTTTGAGGGACGAAATAGCATATAACGTGGCGCATTGGCACATGTTGAGTTTTGTGATTGCCTCTGCAATGTTCTTCCTCTATCTCGACGAGTTCACCAACATAGTGAAGGATGTCTCTGGGTGGCTCCTAGCATTCGGAGGGACGCTCGCCTTGGCAGGAACGTTTGTATATGAGTTGTCTCCAATGTTTGTAATGGGATCCACTGATATAGCTGGGGCTTCTCTCAGCCTTAAAAAGGCAATTCTACCAGTAATGGAGGTTGGCCTTGCTGCCTCGTTTGCAGGTTTCGCTATCTTTACGCTTTGGCTACTGTATCGCTGGATTAAAACAAAGTAGATATTTTTCTTTGAATGTCCATATTTTCAAGTCCAAGGCGAAAACATAAAAAGCATGCAGAACTAGCTTGCGAGTAAAAGGCTCGTAGAGAAAAAAGTTTTCTCTATGTATGAGAAAAGATATAGGGGTGTTAGACGTATTTTGGCAGGAAAACAATGGGTCAAAGCGGGATCGACACACTTATAGTGGTACCGTGGGGCCACCCGGCGGGCTGGCGCCAGGTAAGGTATACTACTAAGGGGATATCACTTGATCATTGCACTACTCTCCCTTTACTCTTAAAAATGTTCCCCAGGTCAGAAGTATTCGTCTTAGTCCTCGATAGCCTTGTAGAGGAAGCCCCTAAGCCACAGTCTCCCAGCAAATGCTGGCAATGCTATGAAGAGAATATCGAGCATCTTCGATATGCTTCTCAAGCAAAGAGCTACAAAGAACTTAGGGATCAACTTGCAGGTTTCTTGTCCAGCTATGTCAAATGCTTGCTGGGAGACCAATATAAGCCAGTCATACACCCGGTAATATGTCCAGCCGTGGGACGGCCTGGCGGCAAGTGGATTTTCAGGGGAAACCCAAGAGACTTCGAGTCAATAGCACTCTACGATCTCGGAAAAACGATAATGGAGAAGCCCTTTAGCAGTATCGTTGTCGACACGACGCACGGCGTAAACTTTATGCCGAGCCTAACCACGAGGCTTGCCAATAGGCTTGCCAGCCTCTTATTAGCTAGACACGAACACCTCGTGCTTGCAGAACAAAGGGGAGTCAAGATATACATCTACAACGCTGACCCGGTGCCCCTAGCGAGCCCCGGACAGCCAGAGATGAGCCTAAACCTCATAGCCGAAGAGACACATTCCTCGATACAGATACCCCCAGTTATACCTGAAAACCTTTTGGAGACAATGGAGCCTGGAACACAGCCCTACATAGAATTGAACAAGACTTACTTCGAATATGCAGGCCTCGTGGCGAGCTCCCTCTACTATCCACTCCCACTGTTGCTAGTACACGCTGTCTCCCAAGAAACAGCAGCCAAAGCCTGGGAAGCGCTCGAGAAAGCACATGGAGAATGGGAAACCAGCGTAGAGATCTCGGGCAACACTGTCCAGAGGAGGCTAGCCATCAACCCAGACGCCCTTTACTTGCTTATGCTAACTGTGGCAGTGGCAAGGCGCCTCAAAGAGAAAGGTCTAAGCTACCCAAGCGACACAAGACAACTAGCTCAAGTTCTACCGCTATATGAGGCTGTAAACGAGGCATATAGATACATTATAGAGGACGAGCTCGCCAGAATAGAGAAGAAAACCTTCCGAATACAAAGAATCCTGAAAGAAGCAGACTGGACGCCCCTATACCTAATATACATTGAGCCAAACCAGCATTTCTCTGCCGTCAAGAAGAGGACAATGATAGCACACGCTGGCCTACAGAAAGAAATAGTCCAAGTTAAACTTTTGGAAAATGGACAAGTTCTCCTCAGATACAACAGCGCCTGGGAGAACAGGCCCTTACAGCAACTGAGCTCTTCAGGCCTGCTTCTCCCACAATATAAGGCAACTTATTGACGCCCACGAATATATAGAACGCTAACGGGCTAGCTAAGCTAATTGTTGTCTAGCTTCTTCAAGAGCGTGTAGAGTAGCATTGTCTGTACTAGGTATATGGATGCTGTTAGGTAGAGAGGAGAGTCAAGATTTATGTTCATGAGTGTTCCTCCTATTGCCGAGCCCGTGCCAGTGGCTATCTGTGATGCTAGGATATTCAGCATTGTGTAGCGTGACCTCTCCTCGGGGCCTATAGTCTTCATGGTTAGGGACCAGAAGAGGGGGTTGGCGGCATTCATTAGGACTGTTCTAAGGGTAAAGAATGCCGCGGCCATTAGGAAGCTGGGGGCCCGGGCAGTAGCTACGAGTAGGGGGATTGAAGCTAGCTGTAGCGCTACTACTGCTTTCAAGGTGCCCAAGCGGCTCGAAATAATTGGGGCTAGCGACGTGAAGGGTATCATGAGCAGGGTTTCAACGAGCATCCTCGTGCCGAGCTCCCCTGCTTCCACGCCGAATTTAGTCATGAAATAGTAGTTGATCAGCTGGATGGAGGCTCCCGCACCAAGACCAGTTATAGCCGAGAGAACAGTAAATATAAGTGTTTCCCGTGAGAAGCCGAGCACAAACTTTTCCGAAGGTTTCACATTGTCCCTGACTGGCAACAACAATAGGAAACTGGTAGCAGCAATTATTCCTCCATAAAGCATGAAGGTTCTATAGGCATCTAGCAGGCTGTGGCTGTTGGCTATTAGCTGTGGTACCCATGAGAGTGCCATACCTATAGAGGCGCCGACCAGCCCAAGTATCTGTGACAAAGAGCCTACAAGATCCAGCTTGTCTCTAGGTGTGACATCAGCTATGAGGGGATTAAGTGTGACGCCGGCTATTGCATTACCTATTCCTATCAATACGAATCCGACAAGCATATAGTTGAAGCCTGGGGCGTAGAGCACTATCAGGAAGCCAGGAAGAATAGGGACAAGCGAGGATAAGGCAATTTTTTTCCTGCCAAACTTGTCTGCAAGGAAAGCCGCAGGGATAAGGGATGCAGAAAGAGCAATGCTAGAGGCCAGCTGGAGTAGCCCTACTTCCTGTGGGCTTAACCCTATGTGCTTAAGATACGGCTGTATAAAGACATTTATCATACCGTTTCCAAGGGCGCTAAAGAAGCCCAGCAAGAGCAGTGCCGTTACATTTTTCCCAAGGTTTTTTGTTCTCTCAAACATTCGTTTTCAAGATATGATTAAAACAACTGATATATAAAGTTTAATTTAGCTATATCATAGAAGCTTTACACATACTTTTCCAATAGCCTTGAAAACTACTTCATATAGGTTGTAAGAGGAAAAATGAACTAGTATCAATTGGAGAGCTTCCTTTGTTACCTATGAATTATTATAAAGAAGTTATTGATTACCGCCGCCCACGTCAAAATAGCATAAGTTACAGGTGCCAAATAAAGATATACTGCTTCCTTTGTCTTTAGTTTTCTTACGAGTAGTTCTGCTAGAAAGAAGAGCAAAAACGGCATAGATACGTGGATAATGCCCCAAAGGGCAGCTGTCTCCGGTCTTGAGATCATTTGTGCAACTTCTATCTGACAATTAAGGGGGTGCATCTCTCTTGCGCCTTGGACGTAGTGTAAAGTACTCAAGGCCTTAACAGCTATTCGTTTTTGATGTTCAAAGCCTATATTGGTTTAACATGTAGAGGAGAATCTACCCCTGAGAAAATTTTTCTACAAATGCTAAGTCACCGATAATGTTAAGTTTTTTGTGTTCTTTTCGTGTTGCGTGGCAGTGATAGAGGTTAAGGGTCTAAGCTTCAAGTATCTAGGCGGAAAAGACTTTGCACTGAGAGGGATAGACCTAGAGGTAGAAAAGGGGGAGACAATTCTTCTAGTTGGGCCAAGCGGGTGCGGCAAGTCCACACTAATTAGGGCCATCAATGGTCTTATACCGCACAGGTACGCGGGCGAATATAAGGGAAGTGTTACCGTCTCTGGGGTCAATGTTGCAGAGTCTTCTCCGCAGGCCCTTTCAAGGATAGTTGGTACTGTCATGCAGGAGGTTTCTAAGCAACTTGTAGCCCAGACAGTAGAGGACGATGTTGCCTTTGGTCCTGCCAACTTGTGTATGCCCCGAGAAGAGATAAGGAGACGTGTCGAGGCCAGTTTAAAAGCAGTGGGCGCCCTCCACTTGCGGGAAAGAGACATAAATGCACTTAGCGGCGGCGAAAAACAAAGGGTAGTTTTTGCTGGGATACTTGCCATGGATCCAGAGGTAGTCCTGCTTGACGAGCCCTTGGCGAACCTTGACAGTGAGGGTGTAAGGCTTGTCCTGGAACGTGTAGAGGATTTTAAGCGGCGGGGCAAGACCATCGTGATTGCCGAGCACAGGACAGAAGAGATACTTGAGGGAGTAAGGGTTGACAGGATAATCGTAATGGATAAAGGCGTAGTTCTAAAGGAGCTCGATTCCCCGGAAGGCCTAGCAGAATACAGGGATAAGGTTAGGGTTCCCTCTTCACTTATATACTCCGCCCAAATGGTCAATAAGTCTCTATTACCTATCAATAGTGTTACCACGCGTGACTCTGGAAAAGACGTAATCATTTTCGAGGGCGTCTACTTCTCATACGATGGGACAAGATATGCGCTGGAAAATGTCTCGCTAACGATAAGAGAGGGCGAAAGAGTGGCACTCTTAGGCAACAACGGCGCAGGTAAGTCCACAATGTCTAAGCTTATGCTCGGCCTCCTTAAGCCGACCAAAGGTAGAGTCCTCATTGACGGAGAGGACACTAGAAGAAAGGAGCCCTACGAGCTAGCCGGCAAGGTTGGGCTTGTCGTGCAGGACCCCTACTCAATGCTCTTTGCCAGGACTGTGAGGGAAGAGTTAGCATTTGGACCCAGGAACCTCGGGGTTCCACAGGAAGAAATCGATAAACGAGTAGATGAAGTATCAAAGGCATGCGGGATAAGCCATCTCCTTGACAGGTCGCCCTTCTCGTCTAGCTATGGAGAGAAGAAGCGTATATGTGTTGGAGCTGTTCTCACAATGTATCCAAGCATCCTCATTTTGGATGAGCCTACTGCTGGGCAAGACTACGCTAACTATGTCAGGTTCCTAGACTTTGTGACTTCCTTGAACCAAGTCCGCACCTTCATCCTCATAACGCATGATATAGACATAGCACTCGAGTACACAGACAGGACCATAGTTCTGTCTGGGGGCAGGGTCATAGCCGATGGCTCAACAGTAGAGGTGTTAGCTAGGGAGGACATTCTGAGGCAGGGTAGTCTGCGCGAGACACAGCTAATAAGGCTTGGCAGAGAGCTGAGCAACGGGAAAAGGGTGTACAGGAGGAGAGAGCTCGAGAAAGCCCTACAAAAAACTTAAATTTAAATATGTCGAAAATGTATCGTGAACGCGAAAACACCTAAGAAAGGTTTTGGCACTACCCAAATAGTTGCAATGGCTGTAGGTACTGCCCTCTACGCTGCCCTCAACGTTTTCTTCAACGTTTTACAGCTACCGGGGACCCAGCTAGTATCCCTTAGACCAAGCGTCTCGATACCAATGTTTTTCGGCTATGTCTTTGGACCCATAGTTGGCTTCGTTTCTGGCTTCCTGGGAAACATTATAAGCGACGCAATATCTTGGGGAGGCTTCTGGTGGAACTGGGACGTCGGCAACGGTCTCCTCGGCTTGATACCGGGGCTAGTGGTATACTTCTTACCAGAAGAGAAGAGGGGAGAAAAGGTCGGACTAATCTGGGCCGCAATACTTGCGGTTGTTGGCTCGATTATCGGCATGGGCTTCGCCGCCTTCACGGACTATATCTTCGGCTACGGCATTTCTACACTTGAGGAGGCAATATATGCACTTTTCCTGCCTGCAGCAGTAACAGACGCCGTTAACGGTGCAATATTGACGCCCCTCCTAGTAGCCGCATACTACAAGGCAGCCGCGGGGAGAGCTAGAAGGGCATAACGATATGGGAGAACGCTTTGTTAGGTACATTGAGGGCAAAAGCATAATACACAGGCTTGACCCCAGGGCAAAAATCATATTTGTTTTTCTCTTTATCTTGTCCACGCTGATCGCCCGCGGCTTAATAGAAGTAGCCTTTCTACTTGTAGCTGGTTTTGTCTTCTATATGCTTGCACGTTTACCCTTCAGGGAAACCTATGCAACGTGGAGGTTCCTAATACTCGTAATAGTTGTCTTGTCCTTCCTTAACCTTTTTACACTTACCCTACTCTACCCCAAAGGAGGAACCGTACTGGCAGAGTGGGGGCCAATAAAGATAACCGAAGAGAATCTACTCGCATCAGTGACACCCGTGTTAAGGCTCCTATCCATTGCAACAGTTACCCTCGCACTCGTATTCACCACTCCCACTAACCTATATGCCCCTGCACTTGGACAGCTAGGAGTACCATACAAAGCCGCATACGTAGTCGAGCTAAGCTTCAGGTATATACCTGAGATGTTTAGAGAGCTTAGAAAGACCCTCGAGGC
Organism: Thermofilum sp.; assembly: GCF_038871435.1. Taxonomy (NCBI): domain Archaea; kingdom Thermoproteati; phylum Thermoproteota; class Thermoprotei; order Thermofilales; family Thermofilaceae; genus Thermofilum; species Thermofilum sp. The sequence continues at coordinate 46,476 of NZ_JAVZIC010000002.1, read as the reverse complement.
ACAGATGGCTAGAGGCTATAGGCCAAGAGGAGGCAAAAACCCCCTAGCAAGAATAATCCAAGTCGTACCCTTGATCCTGCCAGTAACTGTTAGCTCAGCTTTGAACGTATACGACATAGCAGACGCGATGGAGCTGAGGGGCTTCGGTTCCGAGAAGTGTCACACGTGGTACCGAGAGCTCAGGTTCTCATTCAAGGACTACCTCCTCGTGATCATAGGTGCAACGATCTTCCTTGCATTTCTCTTAAAGAATTTTATTTTTAGGCTCTAAGTAAACTTGGACTTATTATGGTTTAAGAAGTATGAAGAAAGGTTCGAGACTAATACTTAAGCGTTAATTATTTAACTCCATGTTTTGCATAAATGTAACGTTATGGCAGAAAAAGAAACTAAGAAGAAAGGTTGTGGTAAAAAGAAAGGAAAAGAAAAAGAAGCCACAAAAAAATAACATCTCTAAAATAATTCTTTTTTCTTCTGGATTCCCCTTAGAGACCATAATCTTGATAAAATTGCCTGGTAGCAACTATTTATGAAGAATCGTGCCAGTTTTTTCGTAAAGTAAATTTTTTTGCTCGGTGTTATTTCAGATTTTGACCGGTTTTTTCCTACTCTGTTACCATAGAACTTCGAATATTTCATAAGTTTAATGTGTTCCAAAAATTTTAGAGACGAATCTCTTTTGAGAAGTTTTTCCTCTTTTTCCTTTTGTAGCTAACTGTATCACCTTTTTTGGCTGGAGTCTCGAGGTATCAAAAGATTCAAAGATGGAATCTAGCATAAGATAAATATGTTTTTTCCCTGTAAGATTTCTTGGCGCGTCATATGAATGATGAAAAGCGGAGAGCCTATAGTATTATTCTCTCCTTCGGCATTGTGAGTCTCTTAGGAGACATAATTTATGAGGGGTCCCGCGGCACCATACCAGAATACATGAAGTTCCTTGGAGCCTCCGCGGCCGTCGTCGGCACCGTGATGGGACTTGGAGAACTCATGTCTTATTTTTCCAGACTGCTAGGAGGCTACCTGGCGGACAAAACCAAGAGCTACTGGCTTCTGGTGTTTCTGGGCTACGGTCTTATCATAGCAATTCCCCTTATTCCACTCAGCGAGGTCCTCGGCCTAGGCTGGGCACTAGCGGCTACACTAGTCATCCTCGAGCGGCTTGGGAAAGGCATCAGGACGCCCTCTAGGGACACGATCATCTCTTTTGCATCGAAGAGCATAGGCGGTGGGAAAGCCTTCGGTATACACGAGCTCATGGATCAGATCGGGGCAACTCTTGGTCCACTATTGTTTGCAGTAGCGATTGCATATTTTGGCAACTTTAGATACGCGTTTTACCTATCCTTTATACCCTACCTTCTGCTTGTGTTTACATTGATCTATCTCAGAGCCAAAACAAAGCTACCAGAGGAAATGACAAACAACAAGAAAGACGAGAACAAGGGCTCAAAGGTTCTATCCCGGCGGGCAACAGCCTATATAACGGCCGTAGGTATAAACGCCCTGGGACTTTTCCCAGCCTCACTCATCCTCTATTTAGCCGGTGAGACACCCGAGGTCAAAGCTATGGGCCCATGGTTCCCTCCCCTCCTCTACGCGGCTATACAGTTGATAGACGCAGTTTTCGCCTTGGCTTTTGGTCTATTGTATGACAAGTACAAGTTCCGCGTCCTATTCATCCCCTTCACCCTCTCAATACTGATCCCGCTCCTAGCGTTCCAGAGGAGCCTAGCAATGATAGTTGCATCCGCGTTAGTTTTTGGTATCGTCCTGGGCTCGCAGGAGTCTGTCTACCGCGCTGCTGTAGGCGACCTTACAGACCCAAGTGTTAGGGCTACCGCGTACGGTGTCTTCAGCACAATGGTTGGCCTAGGCTCTCTCGGGGCGGGAGCGCTATACGGACTTATGATAGACCTTAACGCTCCCATTTGGCTGATCGGAGCCTACGTGTTGGCAACACAGCTGTTGTCCGTCTCCCTACTAGCCTATGTTTCTAAAACTAAGTAAAAGTCATTTCCATTTGGACATTTACAGCTAGGCATAAAATGCAAACTTTTTCTGGATCCATCTTAAGTTGTTCCCAGTCGTATTGTCCTTCAAAGTCTATTTATGCAAAACTTTCTTCCAGCAGTTTTTAATGTTTTTAATTAATTAATCTTCACTTTTCGTGTAAAATATTTGTCCAGGATTATTTATTTATAACAAGAAAAACTTAAATACAATTATATACAGTAAAATCTTGCAGATACCATGAAAAACACAAACAAAATTAGGGTACTGACATTGCTACTCGTACTAATACTGCCGTTTCTACTTGTGCCTGTCAGGGCACAAAACCCAACAATACAGGTTTCTGACCCTACTGGAGACGACAAGGGTCCTGGCTTCTATGGCTATCCAACGGCAGATGTATTCAAGCCAGGAATATTCGACATAGTCAAGTTCGAAGTATATGTCGAGAACAAAACAGTCACTTTCAAGGTCTACCTGAAGGACACAGGTGGAAACCCATGGAGCGCCAAGAACGGCTTCTGCCTCCAAAACCTTCAGATATATCTTCACACAGATGCTCCACCAAATGTCCCAGCCCGTTCCTCTGCCATTGGCCTAAACTTGAACTTTGACCCGTCCTGGGCATGGCACTACGCAATTATACTGGGCCCATGCTGGGAGACTCCGCCACAACCAATACCTAAGGGACAATGCGCCGTCCTCTATAGGCCCTTCGATGAGGTCGTTCAGGGAGACAACTTCAAAGTCTCAGTACAAGGAAACGCTATCGTAGCGACCCTCGACAGGTCGCTGTTCGACCAGGCTGACCCTGCAAACATAAAGAACTGGAGAATAGTTGTTGCTCTTACCAGCTACGACGGATTCGGGTCACTAAAGGTTAGGGGTACAAGCCTTGACAAGGGCGACTGGGTCATCTGGGCAGTTGCCACGGCAACCAATGAGCAGAAACTAGCAATGGCAAACGCGATAAAGTTCGGCATCGAGCCTAGGGTATACGATATTGCTGTATATAGTCCTGAGTACCCCAACGGGATAACAGACCAAGAACAATACCAGTGGCTAAGTAGCTTCGACGTAAACACAAAGACTCCCGCCACCATCCCGCCAATCCTACCACAACTCAAAGCCCAGCTTGCCTCTGTTGCACAGGAGAGGGACAACCTGAAGACCCAGGTAAACAGTTTGCAGAGCCAGATATCACAGCTCCAGAGCCAAGTCAACACTCTACAGAGCCAGGTTAAGAGCCTGCAGGACGAAAACTCGAAGCTTAAGAGTGATCTTGACGCCCTGAAAGCCTCAACCATGAACACTGGCACGGCTGTGGGCCTCGCCATAGTCCTCCTCATAGTCGGCCTCGCTGTTGGTTACTTCTTGGGGAAAGGAAAGAAGAAGGAGACGCCTAAAGCCCCACAATAAAAAAATATTTTTTCTCCTGGTGATTCTTTATGGATAAAAAATTAGTTATGCTTGTTCTTCTGGCGCTACTCATTGTTCAGCCCTTTGCTTCATTCGTGTCTGCGCAAGAGACAAAGCCTCTCTATGTATCTATTATTTGGCACTATCATCAGCCCTGGTACTATGACGCAGACGGCAAGGCGTTCATCCTGCCATGGACAAGGATGCACACGGTCGGCAACTACTACAAGATGGCATATATTCTCAGCAAGTACCCATCGGTAAAAGCAACATTTACCTTTTCCGGCTCGCTCATACAGCAAATCCTCGACTACAACCAGGGCATAAAAGATTACAGGCAAATATTGTCTGAGAAAATTGCCTCTGGAGCGTCGCTCAGCATAGACGAAAAGTTTTCTATGCTGGTGATGCCAGGGGGCTTCTTCGACGTCAACTGGGACAGGGTCGTCAATGTTGTTCCACGGTATACAGAGCTCAGGGACAGGGCGCAGAGTGCACTCTCGAAGTACAGGTACCTGCCGGAACAGGACTACAAGGCAAAGGTTGTCTCAGAGTTCACCGACCAAGACTTTGTGGATCTAGCTGTTCTCTTCAACCTCTTCTGGATAGATCCTGAGGTTCTGAGGGAGCAGTACCCACAAGTATACACCTTAAGGCAACAGGCACTCAGCGGAGGCAAGGGTTTCACGAGGCAGCAACTACAGGACATACTAAGTGTTCACAAAGACTTGTTAGGCAAGGTGCTAGGCATCTATGGAACGCTTGCAAGCAAGGGCCAGATAGAGCTTATACCTGTCCCATATAGCCACCCACTTGCGCCAATCCTCGCAGACTTCGGCCTACAGGACGACGTCAGGCTCCACGTCAGCCTCAGCACACAACTATTCCAGAAAGTATTCAACTATAAGCCGAAGGGGATCTGGCCAGCTGAGCAGGCGGTAAACGACCAGGTACTCAACATTTTTGCCAGTGAAGGCTACCTCTGGACAGTCACCGACGAGTCACTCTTGGTCAAGGCCGGGCTCGACCCCTCGGATCCAAATGTGGGCATGAGGGGCTGGTACGCTACATACGGGGGAAGCAAGATATATGTGTTCTTCAGGAACTACGAGCTCAGCGACCTGATAGGCTTCCAGTACAGCAGACAGGACCCGAAACAGGCAGCACAAGACTTTGTCAACAGGCTACTAAACCTTGCAAAGAAAAGTGACGGCACAAACATCATTGTTATAGCGCTTGACGGGGAAAACCCCTGGGAAAACTACCAGGAATTCGGAGACACATTCCTGGAAGCACTATACTCTTTGCTAAGCGATTACCAGTCAAAGGGGATACTTGTTACAACCACGCCAGCTGAATACCTCTCAAAGTTCTCTTCCACAACAAGGGAGCTCCCACTAAAAACATACAAGTACCTAGACCTAGCTGGTAGAGACATATCCGACGTACCTCTAAGCTACACGGACGACGCCTACACTTCTCTTCCAAGGAAAGACGTCCAGGGAAGAATACCTGAAGGCTCATGGTCGGGAGGCGAGCTCGCGGTTTGGATTGGACAGAGACAGGAAAACGCCGCATGGATGATGCTGATAAAAACCAGGAATGATGTTCTACAAAAACTGGGTGTCTCTAGACTCCAGGACGCCTTGTTCATTAATCCAAACGTTGTCGAAGACATTCTGAGGGCCGAGGCAAGCGATTGGACATTCTGGTATGGTGGCGACATGGGTGGAGGATTCCCAGCAAACCCCATGTACAAAGGCTATCTTAGAAAAGCATACATTGACGCCGGCATGACGCCGCCTGACTACCTCTTGACCCAGTTTAACCCTGACGCCACGCCTGTGGGCGTCTTAAACACGGATACGCCAAAGCCGCCAAGTGTAGAGCCTAAGCTTGACGGGGTTCTAGCGCCAGGCGAGTGGAACGGCGCCCTAAACATGTCTATGGGCAACAAGGTGGCTAAAAGCATACTTGTCTCGCCAACTGGAAATGGTCTCTACTTGGCCGTTGTACCAGTTGATAAGTCAGTGCTTTCAAGGCCTAGCGTTGCGATTGGCATTTACACAACTGCAATGTCTAGGAGTGTCAGCCCCATGCATCCAGGCTTCAACTCCATCCCAAGATACTCCAAGCTGGATCTAGGCATGGGCCTGTTCTACGAGATCCTAATCTACCCAGCCAATTCAACAATAATTGTAAGCGCGGCAGACGGCAAGGGCGGATGGATCCCCTTATTCTACGGCTCAGCGTCGGTAAACGATGTTGTGGAGGCATATGTTCCCTGGAGCAACCTTGCCCTCTCACAGGGAGAGCTCGTCTATATATCCTCTGTCACCTATGACTCTGGAAACATAGCCGAATACTCTACCCGTATCGGGCAGGTCTACCAGCTGGTCGTCCCAAGAGCCACTACGGTTGCTGGAGCCAAGACGGTGTTCGAGGCTTCTGACCCAGAGGGGGACGACGACGGCGCGGGAGGCTACAAGTACCCCAAAGCCGACGTGTTTGTGCCTGGGGTATTCGACTTGACAAAGGTCAGGGTTCTAGACACTGGCACGAGTCTCGTCTTTGAAGTATACGTGAAGAACCTAGGCGGAAACCCGTGGGGCGGGCCAAACGGCTTCTGCCTGCAACTTGTTCATATCTACATCCATACAACCTTGAAGCTCCCGGGAAGGACTGATACCTTTGGCTTAAATGTTAACCTTACTGACGATTCTGCTTGGCACATAGCTGTATTGCTTGCACCAGGATGGGGCTCTGACCCCGTCCCGAACGGCGAAAAGTCGGGCATATACCTCTCTGACGGCACAGTATATGTCCAGGACGGAAATAGGTTCAAGGTCTACGCTGACCCTGCCAGAAACGCAATAATTGGAGAAGTGTCAAAGAGCATTTTGCCTGACGCCGGAAATGCCTCAAAATGGGTATATACTGTGGCTCTGACAAGCTACGACGGATACGGTCCACAAAAGATAAGGCCATTTGGCCTAGACCCAGACGTCTGGGTTGTAGGGGCGGGCGCCAAACATGCAAAAGCAGTTTTGTTCAATGTGATACCGCGCATAATGGATCTCCTTGCGCCTACCGCTGAGGACCAATACAGCCAGCTCAGCTCGTATGTGGCCGACAAGGAAGCCAAGCCAGCAAAGATCCACGGAATATCTGCTGTATCTACACAGCAGGCTGGAGACCAGCTTATAAACCAGCTAAAGGCTCAGCTTGACGCAGTGACTAAGGAGAGGGACAACCTTAAGAGTCAGGTTCAAGACCTCCAGGGACAACTGTCTTCTCTCCAAGCCCAGATAGCCCAGCTCCAGAGCCAGCTACAGGCTATGCAGGCTACAGGCGCGGGTAGAGAGGAGGTTACACGCTCCCTCCTTGTAGGTCTCGTCGCCGGTATCCTGCTCGGTGCAGGGATAGGATTACTGCTTAGACCCAAAAAAGAGGAACAAAAACAGACAAAATAAATTATTTTTCTCTTATTTTTTCTTGTAGAGTATAACCCAGGAATAGGGACCCAGCTCTATTCTTCTAGTTCTCCTGTCACTGTCATACTCCGTGTATTCTTCTTTTAGCGCTACCTCTATATTTCCTTCACGGTTTATTATTAGGAGGACTTCCTCGGAGTCCATCCACCTAGTGATTTTTACTGCCTCCCCGTTGAGGGGCTCGGCGTCGAAGAATCCATACTTTACCGAGAGAAACTTCTTTCTCAGCTCCGAGAGTTTGCGTATAAGTTCAAGCAGTTCAAGGTTCCACTCGTTGGAGTTCCATGTTATAGGCATCCTGTTGTTTGGGTCATGTCCCCCCTTCATCCCGAATTCGTCCCCATAATATATTGAGGGCGAGCCCGGAAGGAGAAACATTGCAACATACAAGGCTTTCAGGCATTTTTCTCCGCACTTTTCTGCAAGTGTCGCTATTCGGGGTGTGTCGTGGCTACCAAGCAGGTTGTACATGGAGTTTGCGGCGTAGAGTGGCATGTCGACGTAAAGATTCTTTACACCCTCAACAAAGCTATAGGCATCGATGGACTTGTTTATGAAAAAGTCTAGCAGGAGTGCCCTGAGGTCGTAATTCATCGCTGAGTCGGCCGTGATGCCTAATGGGTAAAGGCTATCGCCATTCGTGATCTCGAGTATTACTGGACAGCTGGGACACTTCTCTTTTACCTTTTCATAGAAAAACTGCATGGCATCATCTGGGATAGCGTGTCCAACATCTATCCTAAATCCCCTAGCACCCTTCTCGAGCCAGAAATGTGCCAGCTTAACTAGTCTCTCTTTGACTTCAGGGTTCGAGTAGTTAAGCTTAGCCATGAACCAGTTGCAGAAAAACGTCTCGTAGAAAGGCTTTTTTCCCAAAAGATCGCTTGAAGGCTTGTCACAGCCCCCTGACACCAGTTTTCTTAAGGCTTCGAGCTCACCGGGCTCGGGCTCACGGTTAAACCTGAACCACCCCTTGTACCTCGAGTTCTCGTTTAGAATCGCTTCTCTGAACTCATTGCTACATGGCGATACATGGTGGGCGACAACGTCTACAACAACCTTTATGTTTCTTTTTTCTGATTCACGAACAAGTTCCTCCCAGTCTTCCCATGTTCCAATGTCGTCGTCAAGTGAAAAGTGATCGATCACGTCGTAACGGTGATAACTCTGGGCCTTGTAGATGGGTGTGAGATATATAGCGTCGACGCCGAGCGAGGCTATATGGTCGAGGCTAAGCGTAATATCTTTTATTTTTCCGCCTAGCCTTGTTCTAGGCCTGTCCCCCTGTATCACCTTTTTTTCACGTGTAAAGCTGTCCGGAAAAATCAAATAGTAAGTTGCACCGAGAAACCATTCAGCATGATCTACTCCTCTAATAGTGACAGGATAAATGTATTCTTCATCCCCTACGCCATTCTTTCCATAAACGGCGTCTCCGTCCTCAAGCCTAAGTAGAAACCTGTATGCGTCTACCCTGCCAGCCACCCTTCCTTGGAAATAGTCAACAAATTTGTTGCTATGAAACTTCTCCATTTGGACAACTTTTCCTTTACTTGTTTCTATGTAGGCTCCCCTTAGGGTGTTCCTTGGAGCCTTTAGCCTAATAATCGTGTCGCCTAGGTAGTGGCTGATAAAGGCTGGATCGTTTTCGTCATGTATTATGAGCTCTGGAGGTGCTTTTTCCTCCCTCGAGGCCTTAATGAATTCTTCCACGCCAATCATTGCCAGCGAGAACTCTGCCGTATAGTCGCTGTCAGGCCAAGGCTTCAACGTTTCTTTTAATGTGTTTTCCTCGTCTAGAAAGCTGGCTCCACAAGTCGATGCAAACCTGTATGGATACACTCCTTCCCAAAGCTTTACGATGGCTTTTCCACGACTTTCTTCTCTCTTCATTTCTATCCTTCCTGGAAAGTAAGAAGTAAAAGTGGAGACAAGATAAAGGAAGCTTGCCTCTTGCGGCCACCTGCAAGAAAACTCCACAATGTATCTGCCTAGTCTCTTATCTCCTAGCTTTTCGCGTCCTATCACCTTGTACACGGCTTAGACCCTTAGGGTATAATAGTCTATAAATTAAGGCTTTAAGTATTCATAGATCGTGTTAATCGTTGAACAATTTTGGTATTATAAAGTTTTAGCAAAGAAATTTATTTATGGAAGCCCAACAAATATTTAACTGCAGGTGGAAACATGAACATAAGTAGAAACGTGCTCATAGCAATTGTTCTCGTCATTGTAGCTGTCGGCATAATAGGCGCATATTACCTAACCCTGCCCCCATCTCCACAGCCCACACAGCCAAGCCAACCTACTCAACCCTCTCAGCCCTCGCAACCTAGTCAACCCTCCCAGCCGAGCCAGCCTTCCCAGCCCCAGCAGCCCTCACAGCCATCACAGCCCCAGCAGCCTTCTGGCCCAACTCTCCAAACACTCACTATTGGAACAAGCCAGATAAGAGTCCCCAGCGACTTCTACGACTTTGTCCAGAAAGCTAAAGCTGGACAAGTAAAGGTCACAATAAACTTCTGGACTGGGATGAGTGACTGGGAAGTCCAAGTAATGAAACAGGTCATAGACAAATTCCAGAAAGAGTATCCGGGGATAACTATCAAATATACAAATGTCCAGAACCTGAAGGAACAGGTAAAGGCAGGCGTCTTGACAGGGGACATCGAGAACACCGCCCACGTGTTTACTTGGGCACATGACTGGACGGGAGACCTGGCGGACAGCGGGACAATAATCGCGCTTGACCAGTATCTCCCAGTTGAGACCCTGACAGACCTCAAGCAACAATACATGGCTTCTGCCTATTCAAGCGGCGTCTACAAGCTACACTTCTACGGCTTCCCATGGGCGGCAGAAGCAATAGCCCTCGTATGTAACAAGGACTTTGTACCGACGGCTCCACAGACCTGGAGCGACTACGAGAAAATAATGCAACAATGGTACAACCCATCTAAGAACACGTATGGTATAGCCTACCAGATTGACCCCTACCACGTCTACCCATTTGTTACCGCATTTGGAGGCTTCTACTATGACGACGACAAGAACACGGCCGGAGTCAACACAACTGGCACCCTCGAGGGGCTAAAGTTCTACATCACCCACGTTATGAAGTACATGTATACGTCTGACACAGGCATGGAGACCCAGCTCAAAATACTCCTCGAAAAGAGAACCCCATGCATGGTTACGGGCCCATGGAACATAAAGACAATCAAGGAAACGATTCCAAACACTGTTGTGTACCCGATTCCATCAATCGACGGGAAGACTCCGAGGCCCTTCTCTGGAATCAAGCTACTATGGATCACGAGTGTCGTTGCCAACGACAAGAACAGGCTCTATGCATCCATCCTATTCTCGATGTGGTTCACACTCAACGATGACACATTGAAGACCCTGGTCGACGCGGGATACATCCCAGTAAAGCTATCCATACTACAATACCTACAAGCTAATGCAGACAAGTACCCGACAACCCTCGGCTTTGCACAGTCAGTCTCAAACAGCGTTCCAATGCCCAAATCCGCGAACATGCAGTACGTCTGGGCTCCAGTCTCCGACGTTCTAAACTCAGTGTTGACAACCTACAATGAGAAGGGTCCCGACGCCGCTGTCCAGGCGCTGAGCCAGCTACTTAACGATGCACAGGCAAAGATCCTAGCAAAAATAAAGAGTTAAAGTCTAGACAAGGGAAGAATAATAAGATAAAGAGGTTTTTTTATGGCCAAGTCCAAGAGTAAAGGTTTGTATCCCTCACACGTAGCTTTCATGCTTATCTTCCTGAGTCTGGCCATGTACCTCTTCTTCTCAATATGGCCAATAGCATACTCGATCTATGTTGCCTTTACAGACGCCAACAATTACAACATAGCCTCTGAGCCCAGGATACGTGAACTCCAGGCACAGCGCGCCAACATAATCAACTATCTCCAGAATAACCGGGAAAACGTTTTGAAACAGGTTTATGCAGTAGATAATTATCTCGGGAATGCCTATTCCTCCTTGCTTACGCTGAAACAAATTATACAGTCCTCTACGCCTCAGAACTTTTCAGTTGCGAAGATCTCCGAGATAAGAGGCACCACTGACAATGCTCTTGCATATGCCTCAAACATAATAACGAGTAACACAACTTTTCTCTACTACTATGCCAATCTAGGCGATGTTGTCTCCAAGGCTGTTACCCTTATTGATGGAGGCATCTGGGCGGACATCGACAAAATAGTAGGATTTAAGCTTATCCTGACCGAGGACGACCTCGCACAGCTCAGGACAAGCGTTGTCCCAAAAATAGACCAAGCCCTGTCACTTCTACAGACGGCTAGAGACATGCTAAGGCAAATCGAGACAAACTATGACTCTTTTGTCGCGTCTGCTACTAAAGGCCTAGACGAGGAGATAGACAAAATATCCATGCACTTTGTTGGCCTCAAGAACTTTGAAACCCTTTTCTCGGATTCGAGGTTCCCTAACTCAATATACAAGACACTTCTTTTTGTCCTTACAAGCGTGCCATTAAAGGTAGCGGTCGGAGTCTTCCTGGCTTTCCTCTTCTCGTCAGAGCTCATCTATGGGAGAAAAATAATGAGGGCGGCTTTGCTTGTCCCTTGGGCGTTGCCCGTGCTCCTCTCTGTCACAACGTGGAGAATGTTTATGGCCCCACAGATGGGTCCATTGTGGTACTTCCTTAAAGGCCTTGGCATCGACATAAACATCTATAACAGGGAGTGGGACGCCTTCCTGGCCTACAACATCGTGGAAATGTGGCTAGCCTATCCATTCATAATGACTGTCACGATGGCCGCTATCACCTCTATACCTAAGGAGCTCATTGAGTCCGCGATGGTTGACGGTGCATCTGTCTGGCAGAGATTTAAAGACATAATGCTACCCCTAATCTCTAGGCCAGTACTATTCGCCAGCATACTGACGGCTGGAGCATCTTTACAGGCATTCATGGTTCCTCTACTCATAAACAATGGAGGACCAACAAAGGACATCCAGTTCTTGTGGTTCCCACGGACGACCGGAGGCGTAAACGAGATGATTGTTCTCTTCGGCTACAATAGGGCCTACCTAGACCAGCTATACGGATTGTCAGCAGCGGCTTACCTCGTAGTTGTAGCCATACTGTTCATATACGCGCTCATATGGTACTTCCTAATCTACAAGAGGACGACTCCAGGTGGTATGTGATGGTCGGAAGGTACTGGTACCGATTTGTAGCATCAATAGTCTTGACAACCTTCGGTGCACTAATCGTCTTTATCCTATTATACCCAGTTCTCTTTGCCTTGCTGTCAAGCCTCGTAAGGGGACAAATGATCGTAACAGACATTTCGCAAATAGCAAAGGCCGGACTGTCGTTAGAGCACTATGTAAAGGCTATAAGCGACCCACGATTCATTAACGACACGCTCCTCAGCCTCCTAGTAGCACTCATAAACATAATATTTGCTCTCGTAGTGATTACTCCAGCTGCCTATGCATTTTCAAGGTTCAGGTTCCCAGGCAGGGACACGTTGCTGGTAGCATACCTGGTAATGAACCAGGTCGGTGGAGGATTCGGTGTGGCCGCAGTCATAGCGCTCTACGTAATGTTGCTAAAACTCAACCAGCTCGGGTTACCAGTCATCGGGAACCCAGTCGTCTTGGCGGCTATCTATACCGCGGGAGCAGTACCATTCCAGACCTGGATGGTCAAAAACTACCTGGACGCCTTGCCGAGGGAGATAGACGAGTCCGCGTTCATTGACGGCGCCAACTGGAGACAAATAATATTCGACGTAGTCCTTCCCGCCTCGAAGCCAACAATGGTGGTCATCGCGCTCTTCGCCTTTATGGGCGCCTGGGGAGAATTCATCATTGCAAACTTCCTAAGGGTGGAGACCCTGGCCGCATACGTCTATGCCACTGCGACAGGCCAGACAATTTTCTGGAGCGACTTTGCGGCTAGAACCCTTCTCTTCGCTATACCAATCATAGCGATATATGTGTTTACACAGAAATACATAGGAGAAGCAATGAGGTACGGCGCTGCCAAGATATAACAATGACTTTTTTCAAAGTAGAAAATTACTAATATTTTCTCGCACCTTTTTAGATCTATGGCTGGTAGACTCGCCTTAGCCGCTATTCTCCTTGGAACGGGCTACCTATTGTCTTTTACATTTGCGCTGTTTCTTCCCAGGCAAGTCGGCGAGACCCTGTTGCTTGGATTCCTCGTAGCATCTTTACTCGCCGCATATAAAGAGTGGAAAGAGGCGCCCCTACTCGTAATACTCGGCTCACTGGTAGGATTCTTTTCAGAGTTTCTGGGGCTAAGCTTCGGCGTCCCGTTTGGACGCTACAGGTATCTAAGATTCAGGAACGCTACGCTTTTTAACGTACCTATCCCAATCATCATTGCATGGGGAACGTACCTCTACACATCATATCTCGCGTCACTACCCCTGACGAGAGACAAGTGGAGAAGGCTCGTACTGGCATCCCTACTCATGGTTCTGTTAGACCTCGCCATAGACCCTGCCATGGTTAGTGCTGGCTTTTGGGAATGGCTCGATACTGGGTCATGGTTTGGAATACCCATGTTAAACTTTGTAGGCTGGTTTACCGTATCCTTTGTTGCTACGCTCCTATACACACAAATAGCGAAAAGCAATCCAGAGGGAAGCCCAGCACTCTATCTCCCGTACTTGGCTACCTATCCGCAACTCTTCTACTTTGCTAATGGAGAAGCTCTTCTAGCTGTCTCTATCAGCTTCACAATTGCAATATTAATTTTCGGTCTAGTCTTACAAAGGTACATCACCAAGAAATTGCCTGTGGCGACCCGTAGAGAGCAATACATCCATTCATGAACAACGTTTTGGTTTAACCTTTAAAGCCGGCATGTACAATTATCATATGGGAGTTATGCAGGAGGCTGTAAAGAAGCCCATCAAGCCTACAAGGATGCTCTCAGGGGTCCACGTCTTCGCAGTCATGGCTAAGCCCTACCCATGTCCACATGGAAAATGCCTCTACTGTCCCGGGGGACCAGACAAGGGCACACCCCAAAGCTATGTTGGCAACGAGCCTGCACTAATGAGGGCGATACATGCTGGCTTCGACCCATACCTACAGGTAAAGCTCAGGCTCAAACAGTACCAGGCCATGGGACATCTCCCCAGCAAGGCAGAGGTAGTAATTATGGGCGGGACCTTCAACGCCATGCCCCGAGACTACCAGGTATGGTTCGTCACGAGGATGTTTGAGGCCTTCAACAGGTACCCCGAGGATCCACCTGAAGAACTGCCGAGCCTAGAGGAGGCCCAGCTACGAAACGAGACCGCACAAATCAGGGTCGTCGGGCTGACAATCGAGACCAGGCCGGACTGGGCCAGAGAGGGGGACGCAGACTGGTTCCTCTATCTGGGCGCCACAAAAATAGAGATCGGAGTCCAGAGCATCCACGAAGACGTCCTGAAAAGGGTCAACCGGGGCCACGGGGTAAAAGAGGTCGTAGAGGCGACGCGCATACTGAAGGACGCGGGCTTCAAGGTCGTATACCACATTATGCCGGGTCTGCCGGGATCCAACTTTGATAGGGACATAGAGATGGTTAGAGAAATCTTCAGCAATCCAGACTTCATGCCAGACATGCTAAAGATCTACCCAACCCTCGTCATGGAGGGTACAGGCCTCTACGAGCAATGGAGAAGAGGTCTCTACAAGCCGTTGACCGACGAGGAGGCAGCAGAACTCATCTCCGAGATGTACAGGTACATTCCACGTTGGGTCCGCGTAATAAGGGTTCAACGCGACGTCCCAGCTAACCAGATAATAGCGGGGCCTAAAAAGTCAAACCTGCGCGAGCTCGTCGAGAGAAAAGCGATAGAGAAGGGGATCACAATCAACGACATTAGGTACAGGGAGGTCAGCCGCCAGATAAGGAGAGGTATAGTCCCCAAGGAAATAAGGATAACAAGGGAAACATACCAAGCAAGCATGGGCGAAGAAATTTTCCTCGCCGCAGAGGACCCGGAAAACAACGTCCTCGTAGGGCTCATAAGGATGAGGATTCCCTCCCAATACGCGCACCGCTGGGAAATAGACGGCAGAACCGCGATCATAAGGGAGCTACACGTCTACGGCCCAGAGGTACCAATAGGCGGGTACGACGAAGAGGCGTGGCAACACAAGGGCTGGGGCTCCAAGCTCCTAAAAGAAGCCGAAAGAATAGCCTTGGAGGAATACGACAGAACCAAGATGCTTGTCTTGTCAGGTGTAGGTGCGAGGGAATACTATAGAAAACACGGCTATACGAGACCCAGGGACTCGCCATACATGACGAAGATTCTTCAACCCTAAATGTATCAAAAAACAGGAATACTTTTACTAATGGGGCTTTATTTTCCTCCTGGGAAGTTCTGTTAACAATTGAGCGCGACATTCAAACATTTACGATTCCACAAAGAGTGAAATGAGTCTCACATGTCGCTCTAACTTAGGTTGCTTTGAAGTCAAGATTATATATGTATTACTTGGCTGTAATCTTAGATTTGAAGTGGTTCGGAAAGAAAAGCTACCCCTCGATATCTCTGTTGTTTTTTCTCTCCTAGCGATGGTTCTCGCGTCTCTATATATCATTTACAGCTATTGGCCAATTGTGCCGAGCAGGCCAAATATAAATGTTCTCGAGGAATACGTTAAGGCCGTTATGTATCTTAACAAGTCGGCTCTAGCTATCGAGTCGGAGCTAGCTGGCTACCCAATCCAAGCTCTGGACTTTACCCCAGAGGAAGCCGTTACAAACAGAAACAAGCTTGAGATGTATGTTGACAACTTGTCTCATGCATACGGCTCTATGGATACTTTCATTGTACAAGTGGCCAGGAGCTATCTATACGTTGCTGAGGCCTCGTCTAATTCTTCACTGGCACTTGTATCACTAAACAATACGGGGAAAGAGCTAAAGGAGGCTCTAGCGCTCCTGGCTAGGTGTAGAATAGACGAGGCTCTGGAACGCTACAGTGAAATCGAGCTGAGGATACTTAACGCTACATATCAAATAGAAAACGCCAACAATGCGCTATCAAAGGTAAACAAGGCTACGGTAGCCGAAAACCATGTCAGCATAATCGACTCCTCTCAAGAGAGGCTCTGGAAAAGCCTAAACTCTCTTAGAAACGCCACTCTCCTAATGGAAACAGCACGAAAATACGGAAGCTTGCTGAAAATCTTGTGTAGTGGGAATTCTCCTGGCACAGATAACCTATTGAGCAACTTGCTCAATGATGCAAGTAAGGTAAAGGCTACGGGACCTTTGGCCCCCGACATTATGAATGCTAGGAACGCGATTATAGGACTCGTTGCCAGAAACCCAGCCGGCCAAGAGAGGCAAATTAGTTCAGGTCAGAGTTCATCTGGAGATCAGGGTGGTGGCGCAGGCTATGTTCCCCCAAGCTCTGACGACTAGCATTGGATTCGAAGAGCCCCAAATGCTATTACTAATACCCGCTTCGACAATTGTCCTGCTTTTTCTCTATGTACGTGGCAGAAAAAAGTCCCAGACATTGGCTAGGCGTCTCGGCAAAGCTGGTGGTTCAAGGTGGCCACTCCTATTTGTCTTTGCAAAGTTTGCCACGGCAGTCTTAATATGTGTAGCAGCCGCACAGCCATATGTTTTGACCTATACATATGTGACTGTTACGCCCGAGAACGTCCTATACATAAATGCTACCTCGACGAGACTAGTCCTCTTTCTGGACATATCTGCAAGCATGGGAAACACGGATACTTATCCCTCGAGAATCAGTAACGCTGTTGAACTCGTGGAGAAGATAATTGTCACTGCTACGAGCCGGGGCGACTACGTGGACGTCTATGTCTTCAGCGACAAAGTCGAGCCGCTCTGCATATCCCTAAACAGCTCTACAGTGGATGCGTGCATGGCCAAGATAAGGGGTATCAATCTCAAGAAATACTCTGCTATAGGAGACGCCTTTATCTATGGATACATGTATGCTAGAGCTTCCCGTATGCCAGCGGCTATCCTAGTAATAACGGATGGCGCATACAATTATGGCTCATCTCCTTTAGAAGCTCTCCAGAGCATAAAGTCTTCTCGGGTCCCCGTCGCCCTTATCCTGGTCGGCAACGATCCACGTGCCACTGATTTGGAGCAATACTGCAGAGAGAACGGGATACCTACCTACAGGGTCTCTATGGGCTCTGGGGAAGAGGAAGCGTTAAGGTATGTATCTGAGAGACTATATTCGGAGCTTAAATTTGAAGCGTTGGCCGTCTCGGGGCAGACAAAGTTCCAGGTGCCGGTTAAGGACTACACGGTACAGCTTTATCTCTTGGCGCTCCTGGTGCCTCTATTTATCCTCTCTTTGGCGGAGGGCCTATGATCGCAATAAAGAACCCAGTAGCTTTTGCTATGGCTCTAGCTCTTCTCGTGCCAATAGTAGTCTTTTTCCACTATTGGTTCCCAAGAATCTACTCGAAAAGCTACACGTATTACCATCCACTAGTGAGGGTAGTTTCTAGGCGGGTGGCTAGCGCAAAGAAGAATACGAGGATATCTAGTCTCGCTCTCAAGCTCGTAATGGCTGTCCTCCTTTCTCTGGCTCTTTCACAGCCCTACCTAGTAATACAGGAACAAGTCTACCTAGAATCAAAGCAGGTCTCTGAGCTAAGACTCAATACAAGGCCTGCACTAATAATTATTCTAGACACCTCTGGGAGCATGGGTGAAAACGCAAAGCTAGAAACCGCGAAAAATGCAATAAAGAGCTTCCTAGCAAGCCTGTCGAGTGACATCGATGTTGGCTTCATAGACTTCGCGCACTCCATAAAGCAGGCGTTGCCCCCAGCCATGAACAGGAGCCTAATTCTCAATGCCGTATCTTGGGCTACTGCCGACGGGGGCACAATGTACACGTATCCACTCAAGACCGCTCTAAACTGGCTGAAGCCCTACCGCGACCTGAACGCTTCGGCGTCTGTTGTCTTCGTTTCGGACGGCATGCCTGGCGACTTATTAGAGTATAGAGACGTACTGGCAAGCTTCAAGGAACAAAAGATACCAATCTATACAGTGTTTATAGGCATGGAAAACGAGGGCATAAACGAGATGAAGTACATAGCTTCAGAGACCCGAGGAGAAGCCTTTGTAGCGGAAACTGTCGATAGCCTTGCAGATGTCCTAAACACTGCACTTGAAAAAGCTACGCAGTCCATCCAGAAAGTAGAGGTCAACACCAGAATAACGAAAACAGTTAATGTTTACAGGTCTTTGAACAGCATAATCCTAGCTATACTTGTTTTCCTCTATCTCTTCTACCGATACATGGCATATAGGCAAGCCGGGACAACTTTTTGATGAAGCGCTTCACCTCCTTATACTCGTCTGGGCGAAGCCTATAGTGGAGATACAGTCCGCCCAAAAACACTACCAGAAATGCTGAGACCCTTAGTAGGTGACTTGTTTGTGGTCGTAAGATTATATTTTCGGAGATAGTTGCATGCACATCAACGATGATATCTAGGACTGCTGATATTTCCTTCAAAACTGATTCGGAGACACCATACTTCGTCGAGTTAACTACCATGTCTATCAGCCTGTCTATCCTCGTAGCATTTATTGGGGACGAGAAAGGCTTGATGACTGTGTCCCGGGCTATGCACATTTCCACCACTTGAACATTGCCTAGCCGTGGAAGGCTCTGGGCCTTGCACTGTAGAAAGGCAGGCGGAGCATTTAGTACTATCTGGGTACAATTTATTTTTTCTATTGCTTTTTGTTCGAGTTGCCTCCTTATTTCTAGGTAGGCGTCCCTAGAAATTAGTGGAATATAGAATGAATAGTTTAAACTGCTGGTTTCGGCACTGATTATTCTCTGTACATCGAGAGAAAAAGGCTTAGTTATTTCGAAAATTCTCACGGAAATATTGGAGCTAGACGGGCCGAGCTGAGAAGCAAAAATGTTTACATTCACCAGCAGATTGTTTACCGATGTGTTGTACACATAGAGGTCGGAAGGAGGCACCTGAAGAGGAAGGCTTTGATAAAAGACGTCGTACATATAGAGGTAACAGACCTTGTCGCCAACAATAGAGACAGCTGCTTTTCTAGTAGCCACAGATAAGGACAAAGTGTAAAAGCTTTGATAAACAGAGGTTTCATGTAGCATTGCCCATCCAAGGATAGCTAGGACAACTATAGAGGAAATAACCAAAGAAACAAGCAGAACTTTAATCATTCTAGCCACCCCTCTATAGATCTTTCCTTTTGAATCTCAAGAAGATCAACCCCCCTAAGAACATGAGAGAGAATATAGAAGAGGCGAGTATTTCCCATGGACTTGGCAGGGGGTTTTGTCCAGGCATAGGTATCGTTGACTGTGTATACATCAGGTAATAATAGTTGTAAGTGTATGGAGAGAGAAATGAAAAAATCCAAGTAACTGTGTACATCGCTTGGTAGTATTGGGGTGGGAGATTACCGTAGTAAATGATGGATACCAGGATGCTGAGAAAAAGAGGAACAAAGAAGGCAAGCATTGTTCCAAGGAAGGAGGCTAGCCCTTCTCGCCCAGATATAGCTAGAAATAGAACGAATGTCCCATGGACGGATAATTCTGCCAAGATGTAGATAAGCTGAAGGTATAACGTAGAGCTCGACAAAGCTTTTGGGGCGACGGTGATTACTATCATGAGGAATGTGGAAAGAAGAACAAGCGCCGGCAAGAAGACTACCACGAGAAACGTGCTGGCAAGGTATTCTGTCCTCTTAAGTGTATGGGCCAGGTAGAGCTCTGCCTCGCCTGACGAGATTTCCCTCGCTGCGCGGGAAGCCTGGATACTCGAGAAGATCTTATAAATAATGATTGCGATGAAGAGTGGCCCGTAAAGCCACAGTGAAAATGTTTGCCCGGCGCCAAAAATTATGAGGAAGACTGCCAGCAGTAAGTTGGACACGATTATTGCAACAACGTAGGATGACAGATATCTATTCGCCGTGAAGGAGGCGTGTTCGTAAATTTTCCTAAGATCTACTCCCAACGATCTTACCATACAGGTCACCCAGACTGGCGGTTTTAAAACTAAAACCGGTTACAATCTGGCCTAGTTCGGAAAGGAGCCCCTCAAATGACTTATAGTATTCCGGCTCAACCGCCACCTCTAACAAGCTTTTGTCTACCTTCTTGACAAGCTTTATGTAGGGCTTTTCTATAAGAATTCTGGCCAGAGTATTGATGTCTCGTGTTTCAATTGTAAAGACGGCTTCCGTCATGTATTTTTTCCATAGGTCCCCCAAATATCCATAGTCGAGTACCATACCCTTGTCGATGAAGACACAATAGCTTGAGACCTCCTGGAGCTCTGGGATTATGTGAGAAGAAATTATCATAGAAACCCCCAGCTCCTTATGGAGAAGCTTTAAAAGCTCAAGAATCTCTCGCCTCGACGCAGGGTCAAGGTTTGCAGTTGGCTCGTCTAGAACCAGGAGCTCGGGGTCTCCCAGGAGGCTCTGAGCTATGCCTACCCGCTGTATATATCCCCTTGACAATTCGCCAATCTTTGTGTCAAGCACCTTTTCGAGTCCCACGAGCCTAACTAAGCGGTTGAGGTCGGTCTTACCTACCTTCCTGAGTCTTGCCAGGTGCTCTAAAAAATCTTCAACAGGCAGATCCATCGGGTAGACAGGTTTCTCAGGCATAAACCCTATTCGCTTTCTTACTTCTTCTCTTCTAAACGGGTCTTCTCCGAAAACAGTTAAATTACCCTTTGTTGGCCTAAGAAAACCCATGATAAGCTTCATCGAAGTGGTTTTACCAGCGCCATTCGGTCCCAAGAATGCAGTAATGCTCCTTTCGGGAATCGTGAAGGACGCCTCTCTTAAGGCCACCGTGTTCCTGAACCTTTTGGTTACGCCGCTGAACTCTACTATAGCCATTACTTGCCTCCCCTAGCCACCTTTCTCGCGAGTTCCAGGCCTTCACTTATCACAGATAAGCGAGCCTTAAATCCTCCGCCCCTCTCGATTACAGTCTCTGGGTTTGGTATAACCCTGTGGTTGAGAACGTAGTAAGAGGCTTGGTCTATATCCTCTACTGTTACAGTCTCCGAGCCCCTTAACGTGGCAAGCACTTTTGAGAGCCTAAGCAAGGCTATCGTAGCCCTAGGGCTAGCTCCAAGCTCGAAGTACCTAGAGATAGAGTCGAAGGTCTCAGGCCTAGTCGCCCTCACCAGGGACACAGCATAGTTTAGGGTTGAGCTGTCGACCTTCACGTTCCTTGCAATGTATTCTTGGGCCGCTATTATCCATGCAGGCTCAACCACTTTTTCTAGGTCTTCCAGTGGCTCAGTCAGCCTGTAAAGATGTAGCTCGCTTATCTTCCTCTCCTCTTCTAGGCTAGAAGGATAACCCATAAACACCCTTACCATGAACCTGTCAAGCTGGGCCTCGGGAAGGGGATACGTGCCCTCTTGCTCGACCGGGTTCTGCGTGGCAAGTACAAAGAAGAATTTGCCGGCTTCTCTGTCTTCAAGCCTGTAGGTTTTGCCCCCGATCGTGACTTCTCTCTCCTGCATTGCCTGTAAGAGCGCCGACTGTGTTCTCGGTACGGCCCTGTTGATCTCGTCTGCTAGAACTATGTATGCAAAAATTGGTCCAAACCTTGTCTCAAACTCTCTGCTTGCAACGTTGAATATCTGGGACCCAGTTATATCGGCAGGCATGAGGTCTGGCGTGAACTGTATACGTGAGAAGCCCACAAAGGGGACACCATTAATCGTGAATTTGTCTTTATCTGACAAGCCAAGGGTCTTCCCAAGCGCCTTAACCAGGGTTGTCTTTGCGATGCCTGGAACACCCTCCAGCAAGACATGTCCATTTGCTAGTAGGGTTGCAAGCACTATCCTTTTTTCATCTGGGTAGCCGACTACAGCCCTGTTCAGCTGTCTCAAGATATCTAGGGAGCATTGCCTTATTGAATCGGCATCAAGCCTCATGGTGGCCACTTCATTAAGTATATTACAATAACAATCGTGACATTTATATAGGTTATTTAAGAATCATTTCGGGGTTCTCGTGGAAAAGAAGTTTTACAGCATAGACGAGCTGAAAAATGCAACGATAATTGACTCGGAGGGCCTTCTATACGGCTATGTCGAAGACATAACTATCGAAGAATCCAATGCCAAGCTAGTTGCCTACACCCTGTTCAAGATAAACGAGCCAGCTATAAACGTTGAAAAGCTTAAGTCTATCCTCTCTAGCCGTGTCTCTTTGGAAGGCAATGAGCCCCTCGAAACCCTTGTGGCTCTAGCAAGGAAAGAAAACATAGAAATACCTTGGCAGGTTACCGAGAAGGAGGTCAAATGGATAAAAGGCTACGTCCCCTTGTCTGAAGTGGTACTCATCGACTCAAAGCAACTTTTCATTGACGATACAAGAGCCCACATCAAAATTGTTCTCCTCTCTACCCCCCGAGAAGCAATTTTCCGCGGGCTCCCAGTAAACCCCAACAGTCAAACCTACAGGCCTCAGCATGTACTCGGCAAACTTGTCATTAGCGCTTCTCGTGGCATTTTGGGTGTAGCAGAGGAAATCGTTGTGAGTCCAGGAATGCTCGGCTTTAGGGTCTACCGGGTGAGGAGCAGGAAAAAAGTTGTCAACTGGATAGCTTTTACTGCCCATGTTAAGAGGATGGGCCTAAAGGAAGCCTACGAAAAACTCGTAGAATTTAGAGACCCATACAAGTACAGCAAGGTAGACCTCTCATTGACCAACGAGATTGAACAGCTCCTAGAAGGAATGAAGGAGAAGGAGAAAATACTTGGAGCCATGCAGAACTATATAGAGACCGAGGAAGCAGGAACAGAATACGTAGACATTCCATATAGCGAAATAGTAAGGGTTGGGGAATTTGTCATCTCGAGATAGGCTCTGCACTATCGCTAGGACATACGCCTTGCTTGGACAAGCAAAAGCCACATCCATGGAACTGGGGGTAAGCAAGTCCAGATTCCTCGGAATCGGGATCGAATACGCGGATCGTAGGGAATACCAGGACACAGACGACGTCAGGTACGTGGACTGGACCCTCACAGCTAGATCCATAAATCCAAATACTGGAGAATACAAGCCATACACCAAAGTGTTCCACGTCGAACAAATGAAGAACTTAATCCTCGTCGCAGACCTCACAGACTCGATGCTCATATACGAGAAGATAGCCTCCCTATTCTACATATCCTCACTAATCCTCGAATTATCACACAGACTCTCAGACAAGGTGAGCCTCGTAGCCCTCGCACATAAACCCAGGCTCTACACGGGACTCAAGGGGAGACAAGCGATACATCTACTCGAACAAATAATATGTAACAGCTCGCAGACAGGCGGGAACACACCGCTAAGCGCCGTCCTGAGCACCGTCAAAGCTTATGCAAAGAAAAATACCACGCTCACAGTAATTACCGACTACGCGCACGACCCAGAGGAATTCTCCATGCTGGCAAAGCTGAAAAACACGCTAATGACGCCCACAGCCATATACCTCGTAGCCCATATGTGGGAAACACAGCTACCGGCAACAGGCACCACGGCGACCCTTTTGGACCCGGAAACAGGCACTCTCATCACTGGCAGACTAGAAGAAGTATACAAGGCAATAAACACTCACATCACCCACGTCCAGGCGATCCTCTCGAAAGCCAGGATAAGTCACCTGGAAATACAGGGAATAGGCGACGCACAGATGCGAACAGTCAAAATAATAGAGACATACCTAAAAGCAAGACAGCTAGCAATAAACGTATAACTTAGCGCGCTGAAAAATCAAAAGCCATATTGAGGTTTCGTAGCTATCACGTAGATGTTTTGGCTCCTGCGTTTAAAAGGTGAATAGTAACCCTTCGAAATGATCTTGAGCCCTGCTTCTTGTAAGAGGTGAACCAGCTCTTCTAATGTGTATAGGTAGTATATCCTTGTATATGTGCTTTTTCTCGTCTTCCACTTAACAGAGTATCTACGCGGGTATCCAGTTTGACCAAGACATGTTCTTATCATATTTATCAAGGTCTGTAGAACAAATTGTGTCTGCCTCCACGACCACACTGTAGCTATTAAGAGGCCCCCGCGCTTTAACACAGCGTTTAGCTGGCGCGCCAGAAAACCCGTGAGGATCGGGGGTATATGGTGAAGAGATGCGATCGCAAGGATGGTGCTGAATGATTTTTCTCGAAAGGGTAAAAAAGACATGTCGGCTACGATTTGATCTGCTGGAACATTTTTTCTCTCCGCTATTTTCTTAGCCAGCCTTATCATGGACGGCGAGTAGTCTAGGCACACGACGTAGGACTGTGTCTTTTTAGCGGCTTCAACACCATTAATGCAGGCGCCCGAGCCGAGATCGAGGATAATGCCGGGACGACTTATCAGGGCTATCGGCCACGGCTTGTTTCTCCACGAAGTGTATCCCTCAGCTATAGCTGTGTAGCTGTTCCTAGTTACAAGGGTGTCATAGAGGTAACTTTTCGCCCCAAACACGTCACCATGCCCACTAATGCAAAAATGTTCCTATCAAAATCTTTAACGCTTCTTCCTTGAAATCTTAGAGACATACAGGTACATCATCATGTAGCGAACATCCCTGTGAGTAACTAACACCCCTGTACCACCCCTATTATTTGCCTTCTATCCAGCTTTTTACTCAATATGCCAAGCATGGACCAGGAAGCTTCTTCCCATCGGTGTTATGCTAGCGCTGTGGAAACCACGCATGTTAACTTTTTTTAGAAAGTAATAAAAGGTAATAAAAATACACACCTTCTCTTATTGTGGTAAACCGTTTACATGTATATTGTCTGCGCGCATAGCTTAAGCTAGTTTCGTGTGCTTTTGAGAAACCCATAAAGGTTCATAAATGTGTTCTAGGTAGGTCTTTATAATAGGGCATGAGCGCTCTAGGGTTTCTGGGATTGGCTTTCCTCTTTTATGAGCATTAGGATTTTGTCTGGTATCAGGTATTGTTTGCCACAGTTGTTGCATATTATTTCCCTTTGCCTTTTGTCTAGGAGGGTTTGAGCACCGCAATTTGGACACTTCACGGTTATTGTCTCGTCGGGGTTTAGGATGAATTCTCTCGCGTATGACCGGTACACCGTATATTGCTTGACCAGGCTGTATAGGTTTTCCTTGAAGCTGTTTTTCGCGGCTTCATCTTTAAACTCTAGGACAACTGTATCGTCGTTTCTCGGCTTTAAAACTAGGGAACTTGGAACGGCTCCATCGATTATGGTAATGTCTTCTAGGGGTATATCGATGGATGCTTCATCATAGTCATTTAGAAAGCTGAGAAAGAGGGCAGCGACCATCATAGTCATAGGCAAGGCGTACAGAAAAAGAAAGATCGTGTTCGTAGCGTTGTAAGAGGAAAAATAGTAGAGGGCAGGTAAAAAGACTTGGAATAAAATTAGAGGCAATAGAGCAAAGAGAAGGGGCATAACTCTCTTCAAAGTGGGGCTAGTGGTCTTCGACAAAACCACTGGGAGGCGGCCCAGCATATAAGACAGGTGTATGATCCTCTTATTTGTCAACAACAGGTCTCCCAGGACAAGCTTTTTACCGCTCTCCAGGTTATCGCCTTCACCTTTTTCAATGTATGCCAAAACTTTTTCGTATACGTGAACTACTCTTTCATCGGGGGTCAAAGTTATAAACTCTCTCCATTTCTCCTTCTCTTGTCCCCCATAGTTAGTAAAGTCTACTTTGAATCTGATTAGTGAAGCACCATGAGAATGAACTTGCAACGCTGGGATAATGTTCCTCATAGCTCAATACACTTATATGTTTAGACGTTTGGGATACTAATATAATTTTATCACAAATGGACTGTTGCATCTTAAGCGTGAAAATTTTTCAGTTAGCTCGTAAAGGATATAGGTCACATAGTTTAGATAGATGTGGCCCGCTATGTCCATAGAAGTAAGGCCGCTGAAAAGCCCCCAAGAGTTTAGGCAGGCAATAGAAGTCCAGCGTTCCGCTTGGGGCATGCCTGACATCGAGGTTATACCTACAAGGATACTCATCGCCATATCTAGGAACAGCGGTATCGTTCTTGGAGCATTCGACGGGGACAGGCTTATAGGCTACTCGTTTGGCTTCCTCGCGAGGGACAAGTATGGCCTCTACCTTTACAGCCACCACACGGGCGTAGCGAAAGAGTATGAGGGACAGGGCGTCGGCTTCCTCCTGAAGATGAAGCAGAGAGAATATGCCCTGAAAATGGGCCTGTCAAGGATAAAGTGGACCTTTGACCCCTTGCAGGCCAGAAACTCTTACTTCAACTTTACAAAGCTCGGAGCAATCGCGAGGGTTTTTTACCAGAACTATTATGGCGAGCTTTTCGACGAGCTTAACTATGGCTTGCCCACGGATAGGGTCATAGCTGAGTGGTTCATAAAGAGCAAGCGTGTAGAGAACAGGTCTAGCGGCAAAATTGTAGCTCCAGCCCTAGAAGACTCACAGGTCTCCCTCGAAGTCTACAGAGGCAGGCCCCGCCTAGTAAGGGTCTATGCACCAAAAGTCTTGCTCAAGATACCCTCAGACATCAATAACGTGAAGGCTAAAAATCCCAGGCTTGCTCTTTCATGGCGTATGTCGCTAAGAAGAGCACTAAGCTTCTACCTCGGAAAGGGTTACATTGCCTGCCACTATGTTAGGATAGATGAGAACTATGGTGCCCATGTCCTACTAAAAAAGAGCCTAAAAAATATACTTGGAGACGAATACTAGAAAAAATTTTTAGACCTTTTCCAGTGCCTTGTCGACTCTAACGACTCCATACCCGTAGAGGTCGTCGTAGCCGGCAGAGCCGAGATCCTCGGCAGTAACATGTAGCAAGCCCCTAACGGTACTCGTCGAAGAGTCGTTGAAGGTTCCAGGCGGTAAAGGCGGCAACCCTTTTGCAAGCCTCGCTGCCTGTATAAGGGCTACTGTTGCGCTGACGTGTGGCGTTGCCATAGATGTCCCGCTGAGAGTAGCATATGTATTGTCCGGGTATGTGCTTAGAATATTTACACCAGGCGCCGCTACTTCCGGCTTTCTGTTGCTCCAGCTTGGAACATTATTGCTAGAGTCAATTGCGCCCACAGCTATGACTTCTGGATATGCCGCTGGATAGCTGGGAGACGATGCACCATCATTCCCGGCCGCAGCGACGATGGTGATTCCCCAGTTGTATGCGGTCTGGATAGCTGTGTGGAGCTCTTCAGGAGCGCTTGAGCCTCCAAGGCTCATCGAGAAAACTTCAGGAGCGTCGTCATCGGGGTCTCCAACTATCTTGCCGTCACTATCCTTGTCTATGACCCCGTCTGGACCCTTTATTGCGAGGTCGATTGCTATTACTAGGTCGCTCCAGCTACCGGAGCCAGATGCCCCAAGGACTCTAAGCATGTAGATTTCGACTTTGGGAGCTACACCGACTACTCCAATGTTGTTATTTAGTGCCGCAATTGTTCCACTTACATGAGTCCCGTGGCCATTTAGGTCGGTGTATTTCGTTGAGATACGGCCATTGAGCACCGAGACGCCCCACTTTATGTTTCCAACGAGGTCAGGATGATCCGTGTCGATACCTGTATCAAATATCGCCACCTCTATTTCAGAGTTCCCATCCCCATTGACGTCAACCCAGCCAGACGTAGTACCCCAAACATTCGGCGCACCAATTCTCTGTACTCCCCACGGTATAGACTGGGGCGGCTGAGAGCTAGGCTTCCCCATTAAACTCATAACGCCGTCCTGGCTCACATGCTTAACGCCTTTAAGATGAGCAATATGTCCAGCCGCACCCACAGGAACCCTTACAACCGCAACAGGGAAACTATCAGCAATATAGACTACTTCACCCCAGACAAGTTGCAGAGACTTCGGGTCAAAGTTTCCGCGGTCTATTGTGATAAGGTATGTTGAGAATTGGGAATCTGCATGCGCAAGGAGGACCAATGGTAGCTGTGCAATCAGTAAAAAAAGCAAGAGGCTGGTTACTTTTTTCATAGCAGTTCTCTTACATATAAAATAATAAATGTTTTATTTCTTTACAAATGTAAAATTATAAGGTTCATCATCATGGTAAAACTAAATTATTTCTTCGTTTAAAGATAAAATCTTTTTAAAAATTGGTTCAAAATCTTAGCACGCTTGTCTGCGCATCTATGGCAATTCTTGAAATAGTGGTAAATGGTAATACTTAGTAGTATGGCTAATGTGAAGATAAGCTTACCCGAAGCCGTCTTTAAAAGAGTAGACGATATATCCAGGTCAATGAAAATAAGCCGCAGCGAGCTCATCACTAGAATCCTAGTCGAGGCCCTAGGTGTAGAGGCTGACAGGGACCCTCCTAAGTATCCTGCTCTCATATCGAAGCCATACAAAGAGGGGCACTACAGGCTTAGATCTCCTAGGTACCCAGGCAGAACAATAAAAGAGAGTGGATAGTTGAAGAGGTTGAAGAAGAGTAAGGATAAGCTATTACTTTGCTGAAGACAGGTACATAGAGTTGGGCGAAAAGATTCCAAATATACCTATCGTACATCTCATTATAAAGGTCGGTAGAAAGCGGGCGAGTGAACCAGCAATAGTTGATATGGCTTTTATGGCGGCATTTATCCAAACATGGAAATAGTAAAGATGTTTGAGGGTCTAAGCCACCAACAAAAGTTTTCCTGGAAAACCCATCTACGGCTTATCAGAGTTTGAGGTTTATACGGCTGAAGCCTTCCTTTATCAAGGAGGGAGTCTGACAAGTCGTGGAGATGTTAAAGTTTACATTCCCACAGAGCCCGAGCTTCTCACGGAAGAAGTATTGATAGGAAGGGAGATTTTAAACAGCAAGGCTCACTCCATAATTCTGGATATGAAGAGCAAACAAAACGCTAATAGAGCTACCATAGGTTCAACAAAAAGGGTACAGTTCCCTATATGATCGATTTCACAGGCTTTAAATTGTGAAGCTCGTAGAGCCTTGCTAGAACATTGTCGAGCCTTTCGAGCTGGTCTCCTTCTAGCCCCTTGGGGGTATGCTTTGCGAGGATTTCTTGGACTTTTGCATGTGCCTTCTCAAGTAGGCTTACTCCCTTAGTTTTTGTTCTGGGCTCTAGATCCCATATACTTGGAATGTATATCTCCTTCCTGTAGTTCTGCCTCGTATGCTTGAGCGCCAAGAAGTTTCCCCTCTTATCTAGCACGCCTTCTCCTAAGACCTGCAAGGCTATATTGTCTTTTTCGAAGCCCCTCGCGAGTCTATCTGCAACTAATATTGCTTCACTGTCCAGGACAAGTTTTTCTAGAGACTGCACGCTTTCATACTCAAGCATCCCGGCTCCTGACACTATGTCGAAGCCCGCCATCGCCGCGACAACAGCAGTATACGTCGTCTCTGCCCCCGCCTGGTAGTCGACCAGCTTAGAGTCGCTCAAAGCCATGTATGTATGTGTAGGTAGGTCGAAGAGCCTCGCAACGTCTCTATAGCCGAGACTTATGAGGACAGCTTCCGGAGAAGTTATAGATGCTGTCCCATAGTATGGGTGAATCATCGTGGGGCTACCACCGTATATTATCGGTGCTCCTGGTCGGACTGCCTGGGATATAACTATCCCGCTCAGGTTCTCTGCGTGGTGCTGTACCAATGCGCCATATATTGTCACAGGTGATGTCGCGCCTAGACCCGGCATCGATATGAGCTCGGCTGGAACGTTTAGCCTAGCAAGGTCTACAAGGTTCCTCGACGTCACGGTGCTCCAGGACAGGGGAGGTGTGGGGCATACATCAAATATTGCGAAGGGCTTTTCTGCGTAGTCTTCCCTTATGCTTGCAAGCATATCTACCATTAACGGGAGGTTTTCTACCGTAAATGCGCCAGTAACCACGGGCTTCGTGGAATACTTTAGGACAACGTACAGCCTAACAGCATCTCTCACTTCTACTGGTACGTCTGAAGGCACAAGGGCAGTGCTCTGAGCCCTCAAGCCGGGCAATGCATCGACAAGGGTTACAAGATTCTTTAGGTCTATAAGGGTAGGGTTTCTAGGCTCCGACGATCCGTAGTCAAGGATACGGATCGCCGCAGACCCTGGGTCAAAGATCCTCGCCCCCTCTCCAAGGACTCCTACAAGGTTTCCTTCTCGGTCATAAAGCCTTATCCTCCTTGGCACCGTCTTCAGCGAATCCTCGACAAGGCTCTCAGGCAAAACAACCCTTCCATCCTTCCTGGCACCACCTGCCTTGACAACTATCTCTTCTACGCTTTTATCTTCGAAGAACACTCCAACGGTGCCCAGAACCCTGAGTGCCTCTGAATGTATTTCTTCTGCCTCATCCCTGCTAAGTAGGGATAGGTTTGGCTTCATCTAGCTCCACCCCTCCTCTTTGCAAGCATCTCTTTTACTATCCGGACAGACTCGAACGCGTCCCTACCCCAGACATCTGCGCCTATCTCTCTTACCCATTCCTCAGTTACAGGCGCACCCCCAGCTATTACAATGACCTTTTCTCTAATACCCCTCTTCTTAAGCTCTTCTATAACGTTTCTCTGCTCAAGCATCGTAGTAGTCATGAGCGCACTCATCCCGACAACGTCCGCGTTATACTTCTCGGCGGCCTCTGCGAACCTCTCCGGAGGCACATCAACGCCAAGATCTATCACCTGGAAGCCCTCAGCCTCGAAGACAGCCGCTGCCAGATTCTTGCCAAGCTCGTGTATGTCTCCCCTCACAGTGCCAAACACAGCTACACCCGTAACCGGAACATCAGATGACCCCTTGATGTGTGGCCTTAGAACATCCATGCTAGCTCTAAAAGCCTCAGCCGACGCGACCAACTCGGGGATAAAGTATTCGCCCTTCTCGTAGAGCTCCCCCACGCGTCTCATCGCTGGAACAAGTATGTTTGAGATTATTTCTCTGGGAGACAGCCCCTCTTTCAATAGCTTTTGGGTAGCATCAGAAGCGAGCTTATCATCGCCGTCGACAATAGCCCTGTATAGCCCTTCGCTAGCATCTGACATAGGAATTCTGGGTCCAAGTGAGAAACCGATTTTTAAACTTGTCTACTTCATTACTATAGAGCATGAAGAATTCCATGCGCGCGCTCGGCATACTGAAGAATCTATCATGCACCTCGCGTGGCTCCTATGCCAAGTACAATTTTAGTCTTGAGCTCTCTTAGAGCCTCCACACGCTACAAAAAATAAAAAATCAATTGTTCTACACGCAAAACTTGGGCTCCTCAAAAAAGGCCCGTTCCGAGGCTACAAATTCCCGTAGTAGCCTAGCCGTAGCTCTATAATTTTCTAGCTTAGCGTTTTCCTCGAGGCACCTCGAATATCCATCAGCCCACTTTTCAATGTGTTCCCGGAAAAGCTTCTCTTGGAGGCATAGATACTCTGGTTGCCGGGTACTAGACGCGACGAGGTAGTACATTAGTTCGAGCTCTAGGGCTACATGCTCCAGGGGTAAGCCGACGTCTGGGGCTCTGTCTAGGCCGGCTTCGCGGTAAATCCTTAGAAGCGAGTCATAGTTGTGGCCATAGATCGTTCTCTCACCGGTCGCCCAGTATGTCTCGAAGGGGGGACACTTGAGCTCTGGGTAGTCGTTCACGAAGAGCCGGGTATACTCTTCTTTCAGGTCTCCTTGAGGACTGTCCCAGGCAGTTATCCATGCGTCTACAAATTTGTCTATTGTCTCGGGATCCATCTTGACTAAAGAGACTTGTCTGACGGCTGGCAACAGTGTTTTTAGCTCGTTTTGGGATTCGAGGTCGCTCGGAGTATAGAGGGCCAGGCTCAGAACCTTGTACAGTAGTGCTCTCTCCTCAAAAATCTTTGGACTTAACAATTTTGACTACCTCTCCAAATAGAAAGGAAAAAGAAAAAATATTTAATTTATTTTCACCAGGGTAGCTCCATTGCGCCGGCGTATACAAGGAGATACCGTGCTAGGAAGCTTTGCAGGATGAGTAGGACTGCAAGTATGAGGAGGTTTGTCTTTGAAGGCTTCTTCTTGTTGTAGAAGTACACAGCGAAGGGTCCAATGAAGCCCAGCAGGTACAGCAGGAGTGTTGCCCACATGTACTCGGTCAACATTAGCTCAACGGAGAACCTGAAAGCCTCAGTCGAGATGTTTGCCAGTGCGAAGTAGAGCGTCATAGTTACGAATGCCAAGAGGGTTGTGATCATCGAGAAGTTGACGAGCTCGCCCGGCACATCCTTCTTAAGAATATAGGCTACCAGTGCATAGAGGCCTACTCCGCTGGAGAGGGCTACGAGGAGGAAGAGCAGTGGTGTAGCTGGACTCCTCCACAAGTGGATAGAGCTACGGGCAAGCAGTGTACCAGTATAGGTCATGACGAGGAATGAGAATATAGAGCCTAGTGTTCCTAGGATCTTCATAATCTTCTCGTTAGCAGCGTAGGGTAGCTTTAGGAGTCCGGGTAGAGCGAAGAGCCCCCCGAAAAGCAGTGCAAAAACGTTGAAGAATACGCCCCACGTCATAACTGAGCCAAGGTTCGGTGTAAGCATGGTGTAGAACGCGGCCTCGGGCTTGCCGAGGTGTGTTATCAGTACGAGTAGACCAAGTAGCAGGGATACCATGCCCGCGAGGGCCGCCTTGATGTTGAATTCCTTCTCTCCCTTTAGGTAGTAGAGGAAAGCTATGATGAAGGTTGCTACACCAATTCCTCCAAACGTCAAGTCTAGCACTATTTTAATATCCCAAGCGTGTTGCGGCTCTATCATTCATCCTCACCTCTTCCTCATGGGAAGAATATAAAACACCTTCGGCTTTGTCCCCTCCTCCTTCTTGAATACAGTAGTTGCGCCAGAGTTGACCAGCTTGGATATGGCACTGTTGGGGTCGTCGAGGTCTCCAAACAGCCTTGCGCCTGTCGGACACGTAGTCACACATGCAGGATCCATACCTTTCTCCAGTCTGTGTTCGCAGAACGTGCACTTGTCTATCGACCTCAAGTATGGGTCCCAGAACCTGGCACCGTACGGGCACGCTTGGACGCAGTACTCGCATCCAATACATTTTGTCTTGTCTACTAGAACAATGCCGTCCTTTGTCTTGTAGCTCGCACCCGTCGGACATACAGAGACACAAGGCGGGTTCTCGCAGTGCTGGCAAATCATGTGGGTATAGTAGACGGCTACGTTGGGGTATGTTCCCACAATATAGGTGTTAACGTAGGTTCTCTTCTTGAAGTTCTCAAGAGCCGGCAGACCTTCCGCGATAGCTTTGAATGCTTGCTCCCTGCGGTTCTCGGCTATGCATGCCATCACGCAGGCTCCACACCCGACACATTTGTTCAGGTCTATTACCATTCCATACCTAGCCATACCCATTCACCTCTCATGCCTTCTCAACACGAACAACAACTTCCTGCGACATGATTCCACCCGCCACGGGGTCGGCCTTTACACCTGTCAAAGTATGGTATGGTACACCGAACTTGGTAAAGTGCAGTGCCTCGCTCTTGTGGCCAAAGTCGCTTGAGACCCAAATAGTGTCTTCTCTGACAAGGTCTGTCGGGAAGGCGACAGCCTCCACGCTGGCTCCCGTCTCAACACTTATCAGCTTTATCTTGTCGCCCCTCTTTATGCCCAGGCTCTCAGCAACGCTCCTGTTTATCCATGCCATCCTCTTAAACTCGGGGGTCAGCACTGACAGGAACGGCTCGTCGGCAGTAGACGTGTGCGTCATGGTGGGGACACGTCCATACACCACATAGAAAGTTGTCTTCCCGTCGGCCTTGCCGTATACCTCTGGCTCTGCCCATGCAATTATGGGATCCCAGTACGGCTGGTAGCCCTTCTTTGCCTTTATGTTGTTCAATGCGAAGCTAAATATCTCGATCCGTCCAGACGGGGTCAACAGCTGGCCGTTTAGCGTCTTCTGTATCATTTCCTTGCGGAGCGTCACAGCGTCCTTGACAACGATGAGTCCCTCGCTCTCGAGCTTAGCTACGTCGAGGTTCCTCGCCGAGGCTTGTACCTTGCGTATGCCTTTTACCCCTTCTTTCTCATATGCATCTTTGAGCTTTGCTCCCATTGCCTGTGGGTCAGCGGCTCCCAGTTCTTTTGCGAAATTTACCCAGAACTTGTTATAGTAGTCCTCGCCCAGACGTTTCACTATGCCTACGACGATGTCTATAATGTGTCGTGTGTCGTAGAGTGGTTGCACGGCGGCGACACGTGTATGGAAGCCTAGCACGGGTGCATAAGTCATTCCGAAAAGGAGATCATCCTTTTCAAGGAAAGTATGCTCGGGGAGTATTATGTCGGCGTATAGAACAGTATCGTTTGGATAAATGTCTACAGCAATAACCTTCTCCAGTTTCTTGAAGGCATTCTTCCACCTTGTAGAGTCGGGGCCTGTCATAGCTAGGTTTGTATTAAACAGAAAAACAGTCGAGATCTTGTAGGGGTCTCCCTTCTCGATGGCGTCGAGGAAGCCCTGGAAAGTAAAGCCCTTAGAGGCCATGGCTACGCCCTGCTTTGTCCCCCATATCCTCATTACGCTTTCCTCGCTGACGTCTGAAGGAGGTGTAGCTGTGCTACCAACACCTGTGATTATTATCCCGTCCTTAATTAGGCCACCAACAAGGGCATTGAGGATAGCCGCTGCCCTCCAAGTCATAACGCTGTTCTTATACTTGGGGTCGTGCCACCCAGTGTCCACTGCGGCTGGCCTAGTTTTTCCGAACTCTATTCCGACTTGCTTAATTGTAGCGGCGGGTATGCCGGTTATTTTCTCTGCCCATTCTGGAGTATAATCTGCTATTTTTTCCTTGAGGAGCTGGAAGACGGGCTTCGCCTTCTTGTCTCCAACCGTAAACTCGCCCTCGAGGGCGGGCAGTATAGCTTCTTCGTGCTTGACTGCCTTGTTCTGGGCGAGATCCCACACGAGGTACTTGATCTTCCCGCCCTCAGTACCAGCGGTCAGCGGGGTGCCGTCCTCGGCGACGAGCATCGGGGCGTTCGTGAACTTCCTCAGGAAGTCTGCGTCGTAGAGGCCCTCAGAAATTACGACGTTGATGAGTGCCAGTAGGAAGGCTGGGTCTGTTCCAGGCCTTATTGGGAGCCAGAGGTCAGCTTTGGCGGCTGTCTCGCTGAAACGCGGGTCAACAACTACGAGCTTGTAGTTTCCTATTTTCTGGCCTGCCCGTGTCCCGTGCACCACTGAGATGCTTCCAAAGAAGTTTCTCCTTATAACAACGAGATACTTTATGTTTTCGTAGTCTGTGAGAATCTGAGAGTGGGCGCCTACACCGATAGCAGTAGACCACCCGAAAGCTTTGGGGAAGTAGCATGCCCCTCCGGGTATTCCTATAGCATTGGGGGTGCCAATTGTTGCTGCAAAGGCCTTCATTAAAGGCTCATGGTAGGCACAGAGGGGCCAGCCCCCGATCATGGCAACTTCCTTTATTCTTCCCTCAGAGATCAGCTTCTTCAAGTGAGAAGCTACTGCGTCGAGCGCCTGGTCCCAGCTTGCCTCCGTGAAGCCGGTGAAACTGCCCCTCTGTCCGGGGTCGTTCCTGATAAGCGGCTTTTTCAGCCTGTCCGGGTTATATGTCCTAAACAGTGCAGACTGGCCCCTCGCACATATTTTGCCGAGGTTTGTTGGCCCCTTTGGATTACCCTCGATCTTCTCAATCTTGCCGTCTCTAACCCTAGCCAATAGCTGGCACGCGGCAGGACACATCATGCATATTGTGGGAACCCACTTCTCCTCTCCCTGGGCTTCAGTTCTCTGTGTTTGGGGCTTGAGAAGCCTAAGTGTAGGTGTGGACATGGTTGCTGTTACGCCGACGATCCCAGCGGCCTTGAGGAAGTCTCTGCGGCTTAAACTGGTTCTGCTGGTTGTATCGGTCATACAATATATTGTTTGTTATTAATCAATATAAATGATTATGTAAAAGTATTAATATTCCTATCTTTGAATATCGTTTTTCATACATATATTTTTAATAACATGTTTTTTGGGATCCCCTATTTCTTCCTCTTCTGTGGAGCGTCATTATAAGCTGAAGTATTTCGCTTGTCTCGGTTGTTGACTTGCGTCAACTTTATATCTTTGACTTTAATTCATTAATTTTGGCGATGACACGTGTCAACAAATTTGGAAAAGATAGAGGCATTAAAAAGAATTATCAAGCTATTGCATGAGGGGAAAAGTGTCCAGGAGCTAAAGGAACAATATTCAGATCTTCTTAGACAGGTTTCACCCATCGAGATACCTTTCCTGGAGCAACAGCTAGTAAGAGAAGGCCTTGTAACGGTAAACGACATACTCAAACTGTGCGACCTACATGTAGAGCTTTTCAGGGAGTCACTCGAAACAAGGACACTGCAAGGGGTGCCTAGCGGTCATCCACTGGATCTCTTAATGAAGGAAAACGACTGGATTGCAAAGAGAGCCGAGATCCTTGGAATGTATGCCTCCTCTCTATTGGCGGCAGATCAGGCCAGGGCTCCTGGTCTTCTGGAAAATATTAACAGGATTCTAGGTGACCTGAAAAAGTTGAGGTTACATTACAGGAAGCTCCAGATGATAGTTTTTCCCTACCTTGAGAGGAGGGGCATCATAGCTGTTCCAAGAGTCCTCTGGGGAAGAGAAGACCAAGCAATCCGCAAGCTACGTGAATTGTCAACAGAGATCGATTCCAAGCTGAAGAGCAAAGAAGCTTTAGACTACAAAAACGTTGCTGGCCGCCTCTTAGAGCTCTCCCGTGAAATACAGGACTTGGCTTTTCGAGAAGCCAAGATTCTATTCCCAGCACTCTGGGCATTGCTTGGCGAAGGAGAGTGGGTTGCGATACACGAAATTGCCGGCGAATTCGGCTACATTGTGAATGCTGACATACATGCTTGGAAACCTAACGTTGAGCCCGTACTGCCCTACCAAATCAAGCCTGTAATAACAGATGAACAGCTAGCAAGGGTTCCCGAAGAATTCAGACAAGTCGTCGCGGAAAAACTGGTGCCAGACGATTATCAAGTAAACCGAGATGGAGACCTAAACCTGTCGACTGGTTTCCTGGACAAAGTTGAATTGGAAGGAATATTCAAGGCTCTTCCACTAGAGATAACCTTTGCCGACACAAACAGGCGAGTCAGGTTCTTCACCAAGAGCGAGATAGCGGAAGGGTTCCCCAGGGCGAAAACAATTATTGGCAGGAGGCTAGAGTTCTGCCACCCACCAAGGCTCGAAAACTATGTGAAACTAAACGTCGAAATATTAGAGCGAGGCCAAGAGAGATACAGGGTCTTCTGGACCAGGATGGGAGACAGGATACTCCGAGTAATTGTTTCTAGGGTAAACGATTCGAATGGACAGCTAGTAGGCATCCTGGAGATAGTCGAAGACTTCACTGAAATTCTTAATAACAGAGACGAAATACTAAAGAAAGTAGTGGTACTCTAGCCATGAGAAGCATATTTGAACTTGCATACCGGTACATCGAGCCCGCAATAAGGAGACAGCTCGTCCTCGAGCTCTACAAAAGAGGCGTAGACAGGCGCAGAATAGTAGAACTCGTCGGCATATCGTCCTCGCTCGTTACCCGTTACATAGCTGGGCAAAGAGGCAACATGCTCGACCTAACCCCCTACAGGGACGTAACCATGCTTATATCTCAACTCGCCGAGAAATCTATGGGCATGTCAAAGGAACAAGTAGAGGAACAAATATACCGCATTGTGCTCTACTTTTTGTCCCACAAGTATTTCTGCAATGTGCACCGTGTTCTTGTACCGGACATAGACCCGACAAAATGCCAAATATGTCCAAGCCTCTTCAAAAACTCTTCTCTAAGCCCAGAGCTTAGATAGATGACTCAAAGTAGCATTTTTCTATATCAAGAAGGACAATGGATATTACGGCATTTAATTACGTTAGATTAGGTCTACTTCTTCGAGATCCCCGAGTTTAGCCTGTTTTGCCTTGAGCCGTCTTCTTCTCTGCCTTACCCATACAAGTGCCTCATTAATACTTGGAGCCCTCAAAATGGCTAGCTCGTTTTCCCTTGCCTCTACAATAACGTATCCGCTTTCTTTGATGCCATATTTTTCCCTAAATATCTTGGGATAATTATTTGTCCCTTTGGGCCCACTTTCAGTTTTTGTTTAACCCTTTGGTAATACATATTAGACCAAGGATAAATAACTTACCCTGACTCCATTATTACTAAAGATTTACTCTAAAATGTTGTTAACGTGGCCCTTTACTTATACCCTTGGTCTACCAAACCAAAATAGGAAGGTTGTTTTCTAACGAGTTTCCTTTAATAGGAGTGGGTTTGCCATTGCCTTGACGACTGCCTCTTCTGACAGAGGGTCGTCGGTGGGATAGTCTGGGTCCATGAGTAGGGGCAGGGCGAAAACATCTTCAGTTGTGAGCATTATTGGTATATCTTTCGTATACAAGTTGTCTTCTATTAGGTCGACCTTGATTGGCCCCCTGGCTGTAAGAAATAAGAGTAGAGAGTTGTTGCCTCCCTCAACCTTTACTCTTAGCTTGTCAGCTCTGGCTATTATCCTCGTGGTCTTTATGCCTGCCCGTTTGCCGTTGCCCTCGGCCTCGTACTCAATCAGGGGTCCATTAGGCCCGCTTGTTATTACCACTCTTCCCTGCCTGATCGCATCGAGGAATGCCTCCTCCGTCAAGCTCTCCATGTATAACAATGTTGTCGGCTCGCCCAGCCTGGGGATCCCCTCCTCGTGCCTTATCTTGTGGGCATCGCTCCCACCAATAGCGACCACGTTTCTACCGCTACTAAGAAGCTCGACGTACTTCCTCAGGGAGAGATAGTTAAAGTACTCCCACATTGTCTGCCAAGCCTCCATCACCCAGACTTTTTCCCAGTTCCCCAACAGCCAAGGATAGTCCGGCTTTGGGTGATTGATTGACGCGATGTAGCCATACTTCTCGGCCAGCTCTATTATCTTGGTCATATCACTCTCAGTTCTCGCGCGGAAGTCTATCCATTTCCGCACACCAAACAGGTTCATGTGCCCATAATACGTGGTTATCTCCATCCCGGGAAAGATTTTCACCGGCCCCCCAATTTCCAGGCATTCCCGCACGTGGCTGATAGTATTGTGATCCGTAAGTGCGACAAAGTCTAGACCCTTCTCGCGGGCCTTTTCAGCTATCTCCCAGACCTCAGCATCCCCATCACTGTGAACCGAGTGCGTGTGAAGGTCTCCCTTGTACCACCTTACTCCACCATACGGAACGGATGTGCTTGTTGTTCTCCTGTATGTATATTCCTCCTCGAAGCCCCTCATATCCACGGAAATAGCGTAGTCGCAGCCACATGACGGAACCTTGTAAAGCCCAAGGACAATGTGCCACGTTCCAGGCTTTACCTCGCCGGGAAGGTAGCCAGGAGTAGCATAGCGTTCCCCAACTACTATCTTCTTTTTTGCTGTCCCGCTCCACCCCCTAAAGGCTTCTGGCTCAGCAGGGAAGTCTACCCTGCCAGGAGAAAACAGGCCGATGTCTATTTCGCATACCCCAGTGTCTTTTGCCCTGTAGCTGTACTCTATTACGATGGACTTTACGCCAGAAGGGACATCCATAGGTATAAGCAGGAAGTCGCTCTTTTCCTTGTCCTGGGGGCTAATAGTCCCCCTTAAATCTAGACGAGATATGCTCACAAAATAGAATCGTTTTATTCCCCTAAATGTTTTTTGCAAATATGGCAGTCAAATTAAATGTAAACGAGACCTTTTCGGCAAGCGTGTCATCAATTTTTCTTTTCTACCCCAAAATACCTCCTTATATCTCGCTTGGCGAGGATGAGAAACACAGCTAGAGAGTATAATACGCCGAGAAGGCCCCATAGGTCTCCCACGAGAATAGTCGAAACACTGACTATGAGTACCATGGCTTCGATGATAAATGTTAGCCACCATGCCCACGAGCCGCCAATCAAGAGGCTTGTCCCGACGACAAGTCCAAAGAAACTTGCTAGGAGTGCAGTTATTCCCATAATTGCGTTTTCAACTTTGTAGGAAAAACATGTAAGAAAGATTATACCAGATACAAAGCCGAGAAGGCCAAGCAATAGGTGGAAAACAGAGATACACATGATAATCTTAGGTTTACCCCCCAAAAATTGGGCAAGTTTTTCCGTGTACACGTGTCTGAAACAAAGAAAAATGATTTAAGATTTTTTCATGAGAAGAGATTTACACATGCTTGTTCAGCCAGTCAGCCAGATCCCTGAACACTTTTTCCTTCTCAACTTCGTTGAAGATCTCGTGTAGCATACCATCATAAATCTTTAGGGTCTTGTCCTGTACGCCTAGCCCCTCAAAAAGCATCTTAGAAGCCTCAACAGGGACAAGGCAGTCCCTAGACCCATGCATCACAAGCGCCGGGACCCTTATCTTTTGAATGGCATCCCTGGCACCCAAGACCCCGCGGGAAAACTCGAATAGAAGCTTCATCGTCACCTCTTTTAGTACAAGGGGGTCCTCAATGTACCTCTTGCCCACCTCTGGATCCGTTGACAGGCACTCAACCTTAACGGGCAACTTCACCCTAGACTTTGGAGCCATCTTGCTCATCAACGAGACCATTATTCTGTCCCTGGTAGATGCCTCCAGCTGGACAGCGGCGCCGCTCGTTATCAGCCCGTTTATTTTGTCTCCTAGAACGCTGGCGGTATGAACAGCTATGAGGCCGCCCATGCTGTGTCCAAGGAGGAATACCTTCTTGTTTGGGAAAAATGTCTTAACACTCTCAAAAAATGCGACGGTGTCTTCTACAAAGTTTTCGAATTTGTCGATGTAGCCTTTTTCTCCTTGGCTTTTGCCGTGGCCCCGTAAGTCATACATGTAGAGCGCGTACCCGTTTTGTGCTAGAAAGTTTCCAAGATTATGGTAGCGGCCCGTATGCTCTGCGAAGCCGTGTACACCAACTATGATCGCCTTCGGGTCTCCCTGGGGAATCCACTTCCTGTAGATCGTAGAAAGACCTGTGGATAAACGGATGCTTTCCTCGCTCACGTATTTCTTTACTGTCAAAAAATATTTAAACCGTTTGCCACCTAAATGCCATTGCGACGTAAATTGTGTTCAAAGTTTTTGAGCCACAAATAAGAAACTATGCCAAATAACGTATCTTCTTTCGACAAAAATTTATATTCTACCTCAAAGCAATCCTACACATGGTCACAACCAGCGAAATACTCTGGACGCTAGGCCTCTTTGCATGGGTAATGTTCGTTGTAACAGTCATTGCCAAAGCCACCTACAACTTCTTTGTAAAAAGGGGAAACCCCCAACGCGTAGCAATATACTATGCTAGAAAAGTCATACACATACTTGCTGGAGGCGCAGTATCGGTAATTATAGCATACCTACCAATATTCTCCTCCCCACTAATGCCCTTCATAATGGCACTCGTCCTCGCACTCCTAACATACCTCCCACACAAGACAGGCAAACTGATGTACTGGTTCCAGGACCCCGAAAACATCTACGAGGTCGACTTCTGCATAGCCTGGGGCATATTCACAGCCCTTGGCTGGTACGCGGGCAAACAGCTAGGCTTCCAGAACCCCTTCCTCTTCCCAGCCCTACCACTCCTCATAATGGCCGTAGGAGACGGGGTCACAGGCATAGTCAGAAACAAGCTCTTCAAGAGAAGGGTGAAGCATTGGAGCGGCAACCTAGCAATGTTCATCGTTTCAGCCGCAATGGCCATCGTCATGGGCTTCGGCATACCAGGAATACTTTCGGCACTCCTAGGAAGCATAGTCGAAAAGTTTGAATACGTCGGGAAAATAAGGCTAGACGACAACATAACCGTCCCCACAGTATCCTTCTTAACACTATACGCCCTAATGCTCTTACGCCCAACTCCATAGCACCCAAAAATTGTCTGAAAAATCAAACAACATTTCCAAGTGTTTTCTTGAAATCGCATTATTCGTGTGGTAATGGATTAGAAAAAAGATTGTATAGAAGAAGTTTTCATGTTTGAATCTATACTACGCAGAGAATTTATCTTATGAGAAAACCTTGGAGAAGAGATTAACTAGTAGAAAGAAAAATTACAGCTGGTTGGCTATTTCTTTTGGTAGTCCTTTTTTGCTTATTTCTTCGTGGCTTATTTCGAGTACCTTGGTGGGCTCCTTTATTCCTTTCGACTTGATCTGTGCGAATAGTTCCTCCATGAATAGGCCAGGTTCGCTCGCCTTTGTTGTCTGTGTGCCTGTTGCTGTCGATGGGTCGCCGCGCCACTCGCCCTTGGTTGTTGTGTATATTCCGCAGGAGGGGCTTCCCTTTATGCCTATGACGATGTACTGGGCGCCCTTGCCTGTGAGCTCCTGGAGTAGGGTTAGTGTTGGCTCTAGGATGTGTCTGCAGTGTGCCCTGTAGTTTGGTGTGTCGTACTGGTTTTTGGTCATCCACCAGCGGTTCATGCCTAGGTATGTTGCTTCTGGGCAGGGTAGCTGTACTATGCCGTATCCCTTGTCTACGAGTAGCTTTACTAGTGATTCGACTGTTCCCTTGTGGCTGGCTAGACCTGGGGCCACGGTGTTCTGGTTTAGTATGCAGTGCGCTACGACTGCTATCTTCATTCCTCTAGCGTCTCCCATGGACATCCTTGATTCCCTACTCTAGCTTTAGCCTGTTCCTTATGCGCCTAGTTGCCTCTGAGAGCTCGCTTATCCCGAGCTCTTTTAGTGTCTCGTCCCGAGGTATGCCGTACTGGTCCCAGCCAAGGTAGTCGAAGTACTCTTTTTTCTGTTTCTCGAGCTCTGTCCTATCCACTGCCTTGCCCTTGAATGGCCCAGACGGAAGTGGCTCGTAGAACCTGGGCGGGTTGTCGTCGTGTATCCTGGGGTCCCAATAGAGGTCTGGCCCTCCGAGGAGGAGTAACACTCTCTGGAGGGAAACTATTCTCCTGGCGTGCTCCCTGAACCATTTTTCGCTAGAGATTTCCCAGCCTGTTATTGCTGTCAGGAATTGGTATGGCAGGTCGTCTACGGCGTTGAAGGAGCATATGACCGCGGAGTCCTCAAATGCAGCTGTGAACTCGCCCCAAGCCTTCTCTACTGGCAACCTTGGCGGGCTTGTGTGGTCTCCTCCCTGTACGCCTACAGCATAGGTAAAAGCCTGTGGGAAGTCTTTTCCGCTCCTCGCGCCGTGGGCACCTATGCCTATACCCTTTACGTGTACGGCGTAGCGCGACAGGTCT
The DNA here is from genome assembly GCF_038871435.1 of Thermofilum sp. Lineage (NCBI taxonomy): Archaea > Thermoproteati > Thermoproteota > Thermoprotei > Thermofilales > Thermofilaceae > Thermofilum > Thermofilum sp. Next base: position 3,265 of record NZ_JAVZIC010000002.1, on the reverse strand, counting down.
TGTCCCTTTAATTTGCTCAGCTTGTCTGCGGCCCTTGCTACTCCCTCTGCTAGTATATCTCCTATGCCCTTCCTGTAGGCTATTGCCTCGAGTAGCCTTGCGAACGCCTCGGTGTCTCCCCATTTCAGGTCGAAGCCTACCTCTTCCCTTGTGAGGATCCCCTTCTCGCATAGCTCGGCGGCGAAGCCGGCAACGTTTCCTGTCTGTATGCCGCACAGGCCTAGGTCGTCTGCTAGGCTCGAGAGGTATATGTTTCCCCTAGGCTCGAAGACGCCGAGGTTGGGGCCTAGGTACGCCTGTAGCTCGTAGTCCGGCCCGTCCGTAACTGTACCATTGTATTTCCCACCGATTAGCCTCGAGATCTTCATACATGTTGATGGGCAGCCATAGTCTCCCCAGTACCTCTTGACCCAGTGTGCCTCATAGTTGTTTACGCCCATTGTCCTGGCATCGTGCCACTCTTCCTGCCAGTTCCTTATCGGCTCGCTACTCGTAAGGTTTGCTACCTCGTATCCACCGCTGCTTGTCCCCCACTGTTTCCAGAAAATGTTCTGGTTCAGCCTGTTCCACGCCTCCCTTACCAGTAGCTTTACCCATTCTGGGTGCTTGGCCGGCGGCATGGGCCCAAAGCCCTTGGCTACCACGGCCTTGAGCTTCTTGGACCCCATTACAGCCCCGTACCCGCCGTAGCCCGCTGCATGTGTAAGCTTTGCCATTACAGCGGCTGTCCTGACCATATTTTCTCCGGCTGGCCCTATGTAGACGAAGGAGGGCTCCTTTGTCAAGCCCACGTGGGCAAGGTTTTTCCTCTTGAGCTCGCCCCAGACCTCGCTGAAGAGCTTCTGGAACGTTTCCCTGCCCCTGAGGCCCCATAGGTGCTCTGCAGACCTAACCTCGACCTTTTCTCCCTCTATATAGATGTATACGGGGTCCTTCGAGGCTCCCTTTACTATGAGGCCGTCGTAGCCTGCGGCCCGTAGCTCGATTGCAAGCTCGCTTGACACTACAGAGCCCACGACGCCGTTTGTCTGAGGAGACTTGCCCGAGACAGCGAGCTTTACGCCTGGATAGTAGCCGGTCAGGGGGCCTGTCAGGAATAGTAGGAGGTTTTCGGGCCCCAGCGGGTCCACTTGTTCCCACTTGTGCCCGAGCTCTTTCCAGAGGATGTACGCAGCTAGGCCCCTGCCCCCTATGAACTTGTAGGCTGTCTCTTCGTCGAGCTCTATTACCCTGTCTTTGTCTCTTGAGAGGTCTACCTCTAGTATTTTCCCGTTATAGCCGGGTATGTTCATTTCTCACCACCATACATTGTCTCGTAGAGCCTTTGTGCTACGGCCTCGGGCAGGGTAGAGTATATCTTGAAGGATACGCTCCGGTAGGGCACGACCCTCAGGGCCCCGTAGCCCGCTTCTTGGCAAGCCTTTACGCATTCTGGCTCGCCCCCGCAGAGGTCGCATACAAGTGCCTTTCTCGTCTTCGGGTGTAGCCTCATGACCTTTCCCGGGCATGCACGTACACAATCTCCACAGCCCGTGCATTTCTCCTCGTCGACTAGCACTGCCCCAGTAGAGTCGTCTACCCTCAGGGCTGAGTACTTGCATGCCTTCACGCATGGATAGTCCCTGCACTGTGTGCAGAGGTGTGGGACGTCTACTCCTGGGAAGAACTCGAATACCCTTATTCTGCTTGCCTCTGGCCAGACTGTTCCCTCGTGTTTTAGGCTACATGCAACTTCGCAGAGCCTGCAGCCTGAGCATTTTAGTGGGTCACGTAGAATAAAGATAGGTTGCCTTGACACGTTTTCTGGTTACGCATAGCTCATATTAAAACTGTTTGCTACATGTTTGGGGAAGTGATTGAATTTTTTCGCGGGTTTTTATTTGCCGAGCACCTGTAAAAATGTGTTTTTGACCTCTGAGATGCTGGGCAGTGAGCCAATGATTAACGGTTCCATCTCTGCTCTCCAGCTGTCTTCTATCTGTGTGACTGCTGAGAAGAATTCTTCTGTGCTAAAACTGAGGTTGTAGAACTGTAGCTTTGCTTCAAGTAGCCCCAAGTCTATGCTGATGCCTCTGTGTATGAGGAACCATGCGTCGTAGAGGTCTCGTGGGCTTTTCCTCACGTAGAAGGCCCTCAACTTTTCTGCCAGTGCCTCTTTTAGGTCTAGGCCCCAAAGGTATACAATGGGTATGCCATATAGGGGCTCGTCCAGCCTGACACTTATAGGTTTTAGCAATGGTTTTTCCCTATGCTGATATCTAGGCGTACATAGCTGGTGTCTTTTTCTGTCCTGTAGAGCGGCCCCTTGACAGCTACACGTATAGTCAATGTGTATATGTCATCTTTTAGTACCTCCGCTGTGCTTTCGGCTCCGAATAGCCTTAGAGCTTCAGGTATCTCTCTTGCTTTGTTTGTGGAAATATTAGTGCTTGGAGGTACCTTTTCTCCTCCTGCCAAGGCTCCAGCTTTCTCAGCCTGGCTATCTTTATTATTTCTTCTCCACGTAGCATTTTATCCACCTCGCCACTCTCTTGGTGCGGTAGCTCCGAAGGCCAAGGAATGCCTCCGAGATTTTGAGGATTTTCTCTTTGTCAAGCTGGTTCAAAACGCTGGGGTCTGGGCTCCCACCGAAATACACAGTGTCTAGCACAGCTTTTTCGGGAGTAGCGACGAACACGTAGCTATTAGCCCTAGCTAGGCGCTCGTAACCGAAAAAGAGTTTCCCACTTATTTTCCTGTACCTTATACCGAGCTCACGTAGCCAGGCTGGACGCTTAGTAGTCACTGCTTCCACTGTGCTTGAGACCTGGTCTATGAGGCCTCTTAGGTAGAGGGCCGAGTGCATTGACACGTATGACGGCTCTATGAGCTGTGAGGCAATGATGAATGTGTCATGCGTAAACGCTATGGATCCTTTGCTAGTTGCCTTATGCTGTAAACTAGCCTGCCGCTGGACAGGGCATGGTCGCGTATCTCGTATATCTTCATTGTTTTATCGTGGTAACAGTTTTGTTACCTGGATAAAACTTTTCACCCATATAAAAGCCTTAGTAGCGATAAAGGGGGTTTAACAGTTATATAGCAAGCATTTACCAACAAGTCTCAATGATAGTGGAGCGGGAGATACTTTGTTTCCAGGGGGGGGGCAAAACAGAGAGGTGCAGAGACAAGATTGCAGTTGAGGAGGAATACGAGCTTTATATAAATGGGTCCAGGCAGGCTTCGTACATGTGTTCTCCAAATAATATAGAGGAGCTGGCCTACG